>NZ_LYVQ01000186.1 GCF_001984095.1 Pelomonas sp. KK5 | reverse complement strand
TCGACCAGGCGGCATCCCAGCTCCGCGGCCAGCCGCCGCAGGGCCGGGCTGCCGAGCAGCCGCAGGCGTGCGCCCGGGTGCCGGCTGGCCAGCCAGCGCAGCGTCAGTTCGCCGGCCAGCACCAGCCGCTCGGTCGGCACCGGCAGGCCGCGTGCGCGCAACGCACGGGCGAGCGCCACGGCCGTGTGAGTCGAATTGTTGGAGACGACGACATAGCGCCCCGCCAGCTGGCGCAGCAGCTCGGCCGCGCCGTCCAGCGGCTCGCGCTGCGAATGCACCAGCGTGCCGTCGAGGTCGATCAGGAAGTGGCGGGCCTGCCGCCAGGACGGGGCGGCGGCATCTCGGGTCGGTGCGGACAGCGCCGCGCCGGCGGTGGGTTCGCTCATGAAGTCAGGGGCTCTCTTGACTGGCAACAGGATCATTGTGAATTGAATTTTGTTCAAAACATTGCACAAATATTCATGAGACTAATTCACGCATCTGTCATTGGCCGTTCCTAGCATCGGCCTCACATCCACAGCGAGGTGAACTGCAATGAGCAAGTATTTCTACGCGGCGGCACTTGCCGCCTTCCTGTCGGCCGCCGCGCCGGCCGCCCAGGCCAGCACGGTCCTCAGCTTCGACGACATCGGCGCCGGCGGCGCGGTGCCCGTCAACTACGGCGGCCTGGACTGGTCGGCCGCCGGCTGGTCCTACTACGCCGGCGAGAACGCGCCCTACACGCCGCACTCCGGTGACTACCGCGCAGCGCTCGGCTGGTATGACGACAGCGAGGCCGCGGCGGGCCAGGCCAGCAGCGCGGTGCGCTTCACCGCGCCGGCCGTCTTCGAGGGCGCCTGGTTCGCCGGCCTGCAGGGCGCGACCGTGAGCTTCGACCTCTACCTCGGCGGCGCCAAGGTCTGGAGCTCCGCCACGCTGGACCCGAACGCCACCGCCACCTTCCTGGCCAGCGGCTACGCCGGCCTGGTGGACCAGGTCGTGCTGCGCGGCCCCGCGCTGTACGCGGCCACGATGGACGACTTCACCTTCACCGCCGCCGTGCCGGAGCCCTCCGAATACGCGCTGCTGGCCGCCGGCCTCGGCGTGGTCAGCCTCGTCGTGCGCCGCCGCCGCCAGCGCTGATCGACTTCATCACGAATCCAGGAGCCTTTGCCATGACCCAGCAAGACCGCCGCAGCTTCCTGCGCAACATCACGGCCACCGCCGCCGGCGCTGCCGCCGCCGGCACGATGCCGCCCGCCATCGCCCGCGCGCTGGCCACCCGCGCCTTCAACGCCACCGGCACCATCCAGGACATCCAGCATGTGGTGATCCTGATGCAGGAGAACCGCAGCTTCGACCACTACTTCGGCACGATGAAGGGCGTGCGCGGCTTCGGCGACCGCTTCCCGATCCCGCTGCAGAGCGGCAAGGACGTCTGGTTCCAGTCCGACGGCACGCGCGAGATCCCGCCCTACCACCTGGACAGCACGAAGAACAACGCGCTGCTGGTGCCCGACACGCCGCATTCCTTCTCCGACATGCAGGCCGCCTGGAACCAGGGCAAGATGGGCTTCTGGCCCAAGTACAAGACCCAGTATTCGATGGGCCACTACGAGCGCGCGGACATCCCCTTCCAGTTCGCGCTGGCCGAGGCCTTCACGATCTGCGATGCCTACCACTGCTCGGTGACCACCGGCACGGACCCGAACCGCATCGTGTTCTGGTCGGGCAGCAACTTCAACCCGGCGCTGGGCGCCCTGGGCGTCAACTGCCAGGCCGCGGACAGCGAGCCCAACAACCTGCGCTGCTGGCCCAACCCGGCCAACTGGGTGCCCAACGCCTGGCCGCAGAGCTATGTCTACCCGGGCAGTTCCTTCACCTGGGACACCATCCCCGACGTGCTGCAGCGCTCCGGCATCAGCTGGCGCTTCTACCAGGACATGAACGACAACTGGACCGGCGCGATGAACGGCTGCCTGGCCTTCGCCAGCTTCCGCACCGCCCAGCCGGGCACGCCGATCTACCAGAACGGCATGACCAACCACAGCCTGGCCGACCTGAAGAACGACGTCATCAACAACACGCTGCCGCAGGTCACGTGGATCATCACGACAGCCGCCAACTCCGAGCACCCGGGCGCCGGCTCCAGCCCCACGCATGGCGGCTACTACGTCTCGCAGGTGCTGGACGCGCTGACGGCCAACCCCGAGGTTTGGAGCAAGACCGCCCTGTTCATCACCTTCGACGAGAACGACGGCTTCTTCGACCACCTGCCCGCCCCGGCCCTGCCCTCGTACAAGACCGATGGCCTGCCAGCCGGCAAGTCCACCATCCCGCTGGCCGGCGAATACTTCTACGACCCGAACCGCAGCTACCTGCGTGCCGACGACACCATCAGCGGCACCACCCGCCCCTGGGGCCTGGGCCCGCGGGTGCCGATGTACGTGATCTCGCCCTGGAGCAAGGGCGGCTGGGTCAATTCGCAGGTGTTCGACCACACCTCGATCTCGATGTTCCTCGAGAAACGCTTCGGCATCACGATGAACACGATCAGCCCGTGGCACCGTGCCATCTCGGGCGACCTGACCACCTGCTTCGACTTCGTCAGCCCCAACGACGCGACGATGCCCACGCTGCCGGACCAGAGCAACTACGGCCTGTCCGACGCCCGCCAGCGCTCGCTGCCGGCCGCCGCCGCGCCGGCCACCGCACAGCCGCTGTTCCAGGAGCCCGGCATGCGCTATTCGCGTGCCCTGCCCTACGAGCTGCAGGTGACCTGCCAGATCACGCCCAACACGCTGAGCCTGGCCGTGACGCCCGTGGTGCTGAACTTCGCCAACACCGGCGCCAAGGCGGCCGTGTTCCACGTCTACGACCGCCTGAACCTGGCGCTGATCCCGCGCCGCTACACGGTCGAGCCGGGCAAGGCACTGAGCGACAGCTGGACGCCGGCCACCAACGGCGCCTACGACCTCTGGGTGCTGGGCCCCAACGGCTTCCACCGTCATTTCGTCGGCAACGCCAAGCGCGTGGCCGCGGCGGCCCAGGCCAATCCGGAGATCGCCGTCAGCTACAGCCCGGCGGCCGAGCAGCTCAGCATCACGCTGGGCAACAGCGGCCCGGTGGCCTGCAACTTCACGATCACGCCGAACGCCTACAGCAGCGCCGCGCCGATGGTCGTCAACGTGCCGGCGCGCGGGCAGACGCGGGTGGACATCAACGTCCATGACAGCGGCCGCTGGTACGACTTCAACGTCACCGTGGCCGGCGCGCCGGAGTACCTGCGCCGCATCGCGGGCCGCATGGAGAACGGCCAGCCGTCCGTGAGCGACCCCGCCATGGGCATCGCCCGCTGATCGGAAAGAAGGAGTTCATCACCATGATCCGTCGCCATACCCTCCTTGCCCTGCTCGCCGCCGGCCTGCTGGCCACGACAGCGCAAGCACAGCAACAGGCCCCGAAGGAGATCAGCTTCGGCTTCATCTCCACCGAGGCTTCGAACAATCTGCGCACCGCCTGGCAGCCGCTGCTGCAGGACATGGAGAAGGCGACGGGTCTCAGCGTGAAGGCCTTCTTCGCCTCCGACTACGCCGGCATCATCGAAGCGATGCGCTTCAACAAGATCCAGCTCGCCTGGATGGGCAACAAGTCGGCGATGGAGGCGGTGGACCGCTCCAACGGCGAGGTGTTCGCCAAGACCATCGCCAAGGACGGCACCGAGGGCTACTACTCGCTGCTGATCGTCCACAAGGACAGCCCGCTGAAGTCGCTGGACAACGTGGTGCGCCAGCACGCCTCGCTGACGCTGGGCTTCGGCGACCCCAACTCCACCAGCGGCACCGCGGTGCCGGGCCTGTTCGCCTTCCAGCAGAACAAGCTCGACCCGGCGCGCGACTTCAAGCGCATGGTGCGCGCCAGCCACGAGGCCAACCTGCTGGCCGTGGTCAACCGCCAGGTGGACGTGGCCACGAACAACACCGAGAACACCAGCCGCTTCGAGAAGACCCATCCCGAGCAGGCGGCCGACGTACGGGTGATCTGGCGCTCGCCGCTGATCCCGAGCGACCCGCTGGTCTGGCGCAAGGACCTGGACGCGGGCACCAAGAAGGCGGTGCGCGAGTTCCTGCTCGGCTACGGCCGCGATGCGCGCGAGAAGGCCGTGCTCGCCAACATCGAATACAGCGCGATCCGCGCCTCCAGCGACGCGCAGCTGGTGCCGATCCGCCAGATCGAGCTGGCGCGCGAGCGCTCGCGCGTGGAGAGCGACACGACGCTGAGCGCCGAGGACCGGGCGAAGAAGCTGAAGGACCTCGACGGCCGCCTGGCCGAGCTGGGCCGGGCGGCTTCGTCGAGCTGATCCATCAATCGGCGCTGATGCCGAGTTCCCCGGCGATGCGGGCGACCAGCGCCTTCAGCTGGTCGAGCTCGCCCTGCAGGCGCTGCTGCTCGGCTCGCAGGAAGACGAGTTCGTCATCCCGCGCCGCCGCCGGGCTGCTCGAATAGCCGCCCTCGGGGATCGCCACCTCCCCGCACAGCAGGTGGGCCCAGCGCGGCTCGCGGGCGCCGGGCGCGCGCGGCAGCTTGATGACCATCGCCGGCGTGCGTTCGGCGAGTTCCTCGAGGAAGCCTTCCACCGAGGACAGGTCGGCAAAGCGGTGTAGCCGCTCGGTATGCGTGCGCAGCTCGGCGGTGGTCAGCGGGCCGCGCAGCATCAGCAGCGTCAGGATCGCCAGCCCCGCGCCGGGCACGGCGAGGCCGCGGGCGCCGTTGTGCTCATAGCGCTCGACGCGGCTGCCGCTGACGGTGTTGACCAGGTGCATCGCCTTCAGCTCATGCACCGCCTGCAGCACGTCGGACTCGCTGGCGTTCATCTGCACGTCGCGGGCGGTCTTCTGGTTGCAGCCGGCGGCGAGGCTGTTCAGCGAGAGCGGATAGCTGTCCGGCACCGTGGCCTGCTTCTCGACCAGCACGGCCAGCACGCGCGCCTCGAGCGCGCTCAGGGTTCTCAGGGTCACCGGTTCAGACTCCGAATCCGTCGTCGGCTTGCAGCACGGCGCCGTTGATGAAATGGCTCTCGTTGGCGCAGAGCATCATCAGCGCCGTGTCGAGGTCCTGGGGCTGGCCGACGCGCTTGCGCGGCAGCAGCTCGACGAGCTTCTTCCCCTGCTCGGTCTCCCAGTGGTGGTGGTTGATCTCGGTGTCGATGTAGCCGGGGCAGATGGCGTTCACGTTGATGCCGAACTTGCCCCACTCCAGCGCCATCGCGCGGGTCATGTGGATCACCGCGGCCTTGCTCATCGAGTAGACGCCGATCTGGCTCAGCACGCGCAGGCCCGCCATCGAGGCGATGTTGACGATGCGCCCGCCGGTGAAGGTGCCCGGCGCCGCGCCCTTGGCCCGCGCCAGCATGCGCTTGCCCACTTCCTGGGCCACGAAGAAGGCGCCGCGCACGTTCGTGTCCATCACGAAGTCGTAGTCGTCGGTGCTGACGTCGGTCAGCTTCTGCGTGGTGCTGACGCCGCTGTTGTTGATCAGGATGTCCAGCGTGCCGACCTCGGTCTCCGCATGGGCCACCGCCGACTTGATGCTGTCCAGGTCCGTCACGTCCAGCGTCACCACATGGGCGCTGCCGCCGGCGGCCTCGATCTCGTTGCGCAGCGTCTTCAGCCGCTCGACGCGGCGGCCCGCCAGCACGACGCAGGCGCCGGCGCGGGAAAGGGTCTTCGCAAACTGCGCGCCGAGGCCGCTGGAGGCCCCGGTGACGAGGGCCACGCGGCCCTCCAGGTCGATGCTGTAGCTCATGGCTGTCGTTCCTTCGAAACTTCGCGGGAACGATAGCACCTCCCCACCGCGCCCCGTCGATTTCAAGCGTTACGAAGCGGATTACCGGCAGCGGCCGCACGAATTCCACGATGTGAGGCCAGTAGAATTCCGGCGCCCTCCCCTCACGCCATTGCCCAGAACAAGGACAAGCCTGCATGACCTCCGCTGAACTCCTCGCCCAGTACGGCCCTCGCGAATCGATGGAATACGACGTCGTGATCGTCGGCGCCGGCCCCGGCGGCCTGGCAGCGGCGATCCGCATCAAGCAGGCCGCCGCCGAGAAGGGCCAGGAGGTCTCGGTGGTGCTGCTGGAGAAGGGCTCGGAGCCGGGCGCCCACATCCTCTCCGGCGCCGTGATGGACCCGCGCGCGATCACCGAGCTGTTCCCGAACTGGAAGGAGCTCGGCGCTCCGCTGAACCAGCCGGTCAGCGGCGACGACATCCTGTTCCTGTCGGAGACCGGCAGCACCCGCACGCCCGACTGGCTGGTGCCGAACAACTTCCACAACGACGGCTGCTACGTCGTCTCGCTGTCCAACGTCGTCAAGTGGATGGCCACGCAGGCCGAGGCGCTCGGCGTCGAGATCTTCCCGGGCTTCGCCGCCGCCGAGGTGCTCTATGACGAGCAGGGCCGCGTCAAGGGCGTGGCCACCGGCAATATGGGCGTGGGCAAGGACGGCGAACCGACCGGTGAATTCCAGCTGGGCATGGAGCTGCTGGGCAAGTACACGATCTTCGCCGAGGGCGCGCGCGGCCACCTGGGCAAGCAGCTGATCGCCAAGTACCAGCTCGACGCCGGCAAGGATCCGCAGAGCTATGCGATCGGCATCAAGGAGCTGTGGGAGATTCCGGCCGACAAGGCGAAACCGGGCCTCGTGGTGCACACCGCCGGCTGGCCGATGGTGGACGACACCTTCGGCGGCGGCTTCCTCTACCACCTCGAAGGCAACAAGGTCACGCTGGGCTTCGTCATCGGCCTGGACTACCAGAACCCGTACATGAGCCCCTTCGAGGAGATGCAGCGCTGGAAGACGCACCCCGCGATCAAGGCGCACATCGAGGGCGGCAAGCGCCTGGGCTACGGCGCCCGCGCGATCAACAACGGCACGCCGCAGGCGCTGCCCAAGACGGTGTTCCCCGGCGGCGCGCTGATCGGCTGCGACGCCGGCTACCTGAACGCCGCCCGCATCAAGGGCAGCCATGCGGCGATCAAGTCCGGCATGCTCTGCGCCGATGCCGTCTGCGCCGCGCTGGCTGCCGGTCGCTCGCTCGATGAGCTGAGCGAGTACCCGGCCGCTTTCGAGAAGAGCTGGCTCAACGAAGAGCTGCAGGCCACCCGCAACTTCAAGCTCTGGTTCAAGAAGGGCAAGCTGGTCGGCAACCTGATGACCGGCATCGAGCAGTGGCTGTTCCCGAAGCTGGGCATCAAGACCCCATGGACGCTGCACGGCACGAAGCGCGACAACGAGTCGCTGAAGCCCGCCGCCGACTGCACGCCCATCGCCTACCCGAAGCCGGACGGCAAGCTCACCTTCGACCGCCTCTCCTCGGTGTTCGTCTCCAACACCAACCACGCGGAGAACCAGCCGGCCCACCTGACGCTGAAGAACGACGGCGTGCCGGTGCAGGTCAACCTCGCCAAGTACGCCGGCCCAGAGAGCCGCTACTGCCCGGCCGGCGTCTACGAGTTCGTCAAGAACGAGGCCGACAACACCGAACGCCTGCAGATCAACGCGCAGAACTGCGTGCACTGCAAGACCTGCGACATCAAGGATCCGACCCAGAACATCGTGTGGGTCACGCCCGAAGGCGGCGGCGGGCCGAACTACGTGGGCATGTAAGCCGGTCCACGCCACCGGCGCAAGACGGCGCACCCTCGACGGGGTGCGCCGTTTTTCACGATCGCGGCGCTTCGGAGCAGATCCCGTGTTGCATAGGGATCAGCACCTCGCCGTGCGGACGCGCGATGTCGCTACAGTCCCCCCGCCAAAGTCATCAGGGACAACACAATCCATGAAGCAGATCATCGCCCTTGCAGCAATCTCGGCCGTGCTGGCCGGCTGTTCCTCCTTCCCCGTCGGCCAGTACGCGCCGAGCGACGCCAACCGCGCCGCCCTTGCGCAGCTGGGCGCCCAGGGCAAGGTCAGCGTCGCCGATTTCACGGCGGCCAAGCCCGGCGTGACCGGCATCCAGTGCCGCGGCGCAGGCCAGATCAAGTTCCCCACCGGGCAGACCGCCGAGCAGTACGTGACCGGCGCGCTGCGCAAGGAACTGACCTACAGCGGCCTGTTCGCGGAAAAGGGCAGTGTCCGCATCGCCGGCAACGTCCAGGCGCTCGACTTCAACTCGAATGTCGGCAATGCCGGCTGGGACTTCGACGTCACCGTGAGCAACGGCGCCGAAAGCTTCCGCGTCCAGTACCAGCATCGCGTCAAGACCTCCTGGATGGCCGATCGCGCCTGCGCGGCGGTGGCCGAGCAGATGGTCGAGGCCACGCAGGCCTTCACCCAGCGCGTGCTGAGCGACCCGAAGTTCACCGCCTGGGTCAAGGCGTCCTGACGTCCGGGCGGGCCTGTAAGACGGCGCCGCCACCTTCGGCGGCATGAACGGCGCGGCTTCTAAAATGGCCGCGCCGTTTTTCATTCATTGACGTCCTCTTGCGGTTCCTGCTGTTCCTCCTCGTCCTGGTCCTGAATCTGCCGGCAGCGCATGCCGCCCAGGTAACGCTGCAGCTCGACGGACAGGCCGCGCCGGTCGACGCCTGGCCCGCGGTCACGATCCTGCCCGATGCCGGGAACATCAACGACATCGCGGGCAGGCTTGAGCAGTTCGCTCCGCCGGATGGCCCGCACGCCACGCTCGGGCTGCGCAAGACGCCCGTCTGGCTGCGCCTGCCGCTGCGGGCATCGAGCGCCGGCGCGGGCCGCTGGATCCTGGACATCGACTATCCGGCGCTGAACCGCATCGAGGTCTTCCGCACAGGTAACGGCTTACCCCAGCGGATCGCCCTGCTCGGCAACCTGCAACCCTGGTCGCAACGCCCGCTGGCCAGCCGCTCGCACAGCGTGCCGCTTGAACTCGCGGCGGGCGAATCCACGGAACTCCTGATCCGCGTGGAGACCAGCGGCGGCATGGTGCTGCCGATCACGCTGAGCCGGCCCGCCGCCTTCCATGCCGCCGCGCTGCGCGAGCAGATCCTGCAGGGCCTGCAGTCCGGCCTGGCGCTGTGCCTGCTGGTCTACAGCCTGGCGCAGGGGCTGGCGCTGCGCGAGCCGCTGTTCGCCAAGTACGCGCTGCTGGTCGGCGGCAGCCAGTGGTTCTGCATCTTCGTGTTCGGCATCGGCGCGCAATACCTGTGGACCGACAGCCGCTGGGTCGAGCTGCATGCGGGCGGCCTGTCCGCGCTGATGGCCGCCTGCGGCTCCTTCCTGTTCATCGAGCAGGCGCTGCGCACACCGGACAGCCCGCGCTGGTTCACCCGGCTGATGCAGGCCGGCTGTGCGCTCAGCCTGCTGTTCGGCCTGGCCTATGCCGCGGACCTGCTCGACACCCACGCGATCACCGCCGTGGTGGGCAGCCTGGGCCTGCTGCCGGCGCTGCTGGGCCTGCCCGGCGCGATCCGCCGCCAGCGCCGGGGCGACAGCGTCGGCGGCTGGTTCCTGCTGGCCTGGATCGCCTACTTCGTGTTCACCGCGATCACCGTGGAGGTGATCAAGGGCCGCATCGGCGCCAACGCCTTCACGCTGCACTCGTTCCAGATCGGCGCCACGCTGGACATGCTGATCTTCCTGCGCGTGCTGGGCCTGCGCACGGCCGCGCTGCGCAGCGCCGCCCAGCAGGCCGCCCGCGAGCGCGACCTGCTGCACGCGATGGCCCACACCGACGCGCTGACCGGCCTGGCCAACCGCCGCGGCCTCGGCGCCGCGCTGGCCGACGCACTGGCCCGCTGCACGCCGCAGGCGATGGTCGGCGTCTTCCTGCTCGACCTGAACGGCTTCAAGCTGGTCAACGACACGCATGGCCACGAGGTCGGCGACGAACTGCTGGCGGCCGTCGCGCGGCGGCTGCAGGCGCGCCTTCAGGCAGGCGACCTGGTGGCCCGGCTGGGCGGCGACGAGTTCATCGTGATGTGCCCCGGCCTGCGCGAGGCGGCCCAGGCCGGCGAGCTGGCGGCGCGGCTGCAGCGCACGCTCGACACGCCCTTCGACATCGGCGGCCGCAGCCTGGCCGTGGGCGCCGCGATCGGCTTCGCGCTGGCGCCGCGGGACGGGCTCGACGCGACCACGCTGCTCAAGCGGGCGGACGAGGCGATGTATCGGGTTAAGGCGGCAGGCTAGAGCCCGAGCCTGTCCATCCAGGCGGCCAGCGCCTGCTCGGGCGGCGTGCCGTCCTTGAACGCCGCCATGATCCGCGCCCGCTCGCCGGCCGCGCGGTTCTGGCTCAGCTTCAGCTTCGCCTCCCAGCGCGTCACGCGGATGCGGAAGCCGACGATGGCCGCCAGCATCTTCTGGTGGTAGTCCTCGGGCAGGCCCTTCCACTGCTCGGCATAGGGCGGCTCGTGGCGGGCGATCAGGCGCTTCAGCAGCGCATCCTTCTCGGCTGGATCGTCCACCAGCTCGACCTCGCCCTGCGCATGGACGGCTGCGTAGTTCCAGGTCGGCACGTTCTTCTCGCTGTCGTAGAAGCGCGGGCTGACGTAGGCGCCGGGCAGGCTGAAGATCGCCAGCACTTTGCGCTGCGCGGAGAGCCAGCCCCAGTGCGGGTTGGCGCGGGCCATGTGGCCTTCGAGCACCAGGGCGTCGCCGGTGTCCGGCAGCGCGAACATCGGCACGTGGGTGCCGAAGCTGGCGCCCTCGGCATCAGGCCCGACCAGCAGGCCCAGCGGGGCTTCGGCGATCAGCGCCAGCGCGAGGGTCAGGTCTTGCGTGGCGAAGTGCTTGGGGTTGTACATGGCGGCTCGGCGTCGGTCGATATCAGTCCAGCTGCGGATGATCCGTCAGAATCGCGCCCAGACGAAGGGAGAACGGACATGCACGAGATCATCTGCCCGCACTGCGGCAAGGCTTTCAAGATCGACGAAGCCGGCTACGCGGACATCCTGAAGCAGGTGCGCAACAGCGAATTCGACAAGCAGCTGCACGAGCGGCTGGCGCTGGCGGAGCAGGACAAGCGCAGCGCCGTCGAGCTGGCCCAGGCCCGGATCACCGGCGAACTGCAGAAGACGGCCTCGGCCAAGGATGCGGAGATCCGCGAGCTGAAGGCCCGGCTGGACGCCGGCGAGGTGGCGAAGAAGCTGGCCGTCACCGAGGCGCTGAGCCCGGTCGTCGCGAAGAAGGACGCCGAGATCCAGGCGCTGAAGGCCCGGCTCGACGCCATCGAACTGCAGCAGAAGCTCGCGATCGGCGAGGCGGTCGGCGCGGTCGAGAAGGAGCGCGACGAACTGCGGGGCGGGCTCGCGCGCGCGGCGCTGGAGAAACAGCTGGCCGAGCAGTCGCTGAAGGACAGGTACGAGACGCAGATCAAGGACCGCGACGACGCGATCGAGCGCCTGCGCGACATGAAGGCCCGCCTGTCCACCAAGATGGTGGGCGAGACGCTGGAGCAGCACTGCGAGATCGAGTTCAACCGCATCCGCTCGATGGCCTTCCCGCGGGCCTACTTCGAGAAGGACAACGACGCGCGCAGCGGCAGCAAGGGCGACTACATCTTCCGCGACACCGACGAGGCCGGCACCGAGATCGTCTCGATCATGTTCGAGATGAAGAACGAGGCCGACCGCACGGCCACGAAGAACCGCAACGAGGACTTCCTCAAGGAGCTGGACAAGGACCGCAGCGAGAAGGGCTGCGAGTATGCGGTGCTGGTCTCGCTGCTGGAGCCCGAGAACGAGCTCTACAACAGCGGCATCGTCGACGTGTTCCATCGCTATCCGAAGATGTACGTCGTGCGGCCGCAGTTCTTCCTGCCCCTCATCACGCTGCTGCGCAATGCGGCGATGAACGCGCTGAAGTACAAGGCCGAGCTGGCGCTGGTGAAGGCGCAGAACATCGACATCACGAACTTCGAGGCCGGGCTGGAGAGCTTCAAGACCGCCTTCGGGAAGAACTACGAGCTGGCCTCGCGCCGCTTCCAGACTGCCATCGAGGAGATCGACAAGTCGATCGACCACCTGCAGAAGACCAAGGAGGCGCTGCTGGGCACCGACCGCAACCTGCGCCTGGCCAACGACAAGGCGCAGGACGTGACCATCAAGAAGCTCACCCGCGGTAACCCGACGATGGCCGCCAAGTTCGCCGACCTCAAGACCGGAAGCGCTCCCGAGCAGGAGTGACCGACAGCAGCTCCAGCAGCCCGCTGGCGCGCCGCGTGCGCTGCGCCAGCGCCATCGCGAAGTTGTGCGGGGCGCCGCTGGCCAGCGTGAAGCGCTGGCGGGCACGGGTGATGCCGGTGTAGACGAGCTCCCGGGTCAGCACCGAGCCGCCCTGGTCCGGCAGCGCCAGCAGCGTGTGCTCGAACTCGGAGCCCTGCGACTTGTGGACGGTCATCGCAAAGGCGGTCTCCACCTCGGCCAGCCGGCTCACGCTGACCGAGCGCGGCACGGTTCCGTCGAGGAACCAGGCGCGCAGGCCCTCGCCCTTGCCCTCGTGTCCGGGCGGGCGCAGCACGATGCCGATGTCGCCGTTGAACACGCCGATGCCGGCATCGTTGCGGGTCACCATCACCGGGCGGCCTTCGTACCAGAGCGCGTTCGGCGCGGGCTTGTGCAGCAGGCCGGCGGCCACCAGCGCGCGTTCGATGGCGATGTTCAGGCCCTGCGCGCCCCAGTCGCCCTCGCGCACCGCGCAGAGCACGCGGAAGCGCTCGAAGGCCTGCAGCACGCGCACGACCCAGGGCTCGAAGTCGGCCGGATCGCCCGGCCGCGCAAGCACCTCGCGCAGGTAGAGGCCGTAGCCGCCCGGCGCGCCTTCGCGGCCCTCGGCGGCGATGCGGACGACCCGCTGCGGCGTGGCCGGGTGGGCCACGTGGAGTTCGTCGCCGGGCTGGCGCAGCAACTCGGCCGCGCGCGGCAGGTTGCCGGCATTGACCGCCTGGGCCAGGTGGCCGATCGGCCCGTGGAAGCGGCGGCTCTCGCGCAGCATCACCGTCTGCTGGGCCAGCGGCGGGCCGTCGCCCAGGAATTCGGCCGGCAGGGCCTGGCCGGTGACGGCTTCGGCGTAGGCCGCCGTCGCCGCGTCATAACGGCCATCCTCAGCGTCACGGCACAGGTCGCCCAGCAC
>NZ_LYVQ01000185.1 GCF_001984095.1 Pelomonas sp. KK5 | reverse complement strand
CCGATGATAGTGCGGATTCCCGTGTGAAAGTAGGTCATCGTCAGGCTAATATCCAAAGCAAAACCCCTGTCTCTCACGAGGCAGGGGTTTTTGCTTTGGGCAAAGGAAAATCAGACCATCGTTCATTGAAGCCGTGAACTCGGACCGAAGGCGCGCTTCACTTCGGCCCGGAATCGCTCCGGCCGATAACGAGTGCGCGCGACGACAGTTTCCGCATAGGCGTTCAGCCGACGCCGGTCATCCTCGCTGAACTGCTTGGCGGCCAGCATGATGACCGGGATGTTGGCCGTGCGGCTGTCGGCCTTGAGCGCTTCCACGACTTCGAGACCTCCCATGTCGCGCATCAGCAGTTCGAGGATGACCAGATCGGGCAGGTGATGCTGCGTCAACTGGATGCCCTGGCGGCCGCCCGATGCATGCAGGAAGGAATAGCCCGGCTGGCCGAGTTCGGCATTCAAGGCCTCATGATTGCCGCCGTCGTCGATGACCAGTACCTTGAACTGGCGCGCCTCGGTAGGCCGCAGGCCGAGGCTGCCCAGTTCGCGATGCAGATCGTCGCGCCGGATCGGCTTCTGCATCACGGCGGCGGCACCCAGCGAAGCGCCGACCTCATGGTCGGCGTCCAGCGACACCACGACGACCGGGACCTCCGCCCAGGCCGGTAGCTCCTGGAGGCGACAGAGGAACTCCCAGCCGTCCATGCCGGGCAGATGAATGTCCAGCGTGATCAGATCGGGCCTGAAACCCGGTGCCAGGGCCAGGGCGTCCTCGGCTGACGGAGCCAGGCGCACGCGGAAGCCTTCGGCCTCGAGTTGCGCACGTATCAGTTCGGCACCGGCCGCATCGTCCTCGACCACCAAGGCCCACGGAGAGACCGGCGCGTCGGCCCTGCTGGGCGAAGCGGCGGCGGCTTGCATTGCGGCCTCGGGTTTCGTTGTGGCCTCGGGTGTTCCATCGCCTCCGCAGGGCAGCCAGAAGCTGAAGCAGCTTCCCTTGCCTGGTTCACTGCTGACGGCCAGGGCGCCGCCGTGCAGTTCCACCAGGCCGGCGACCGTGACCAGCCCCAGGCCCGTCCCTTCCAACTGGCGTGTCGCCTCGTTGCGGATCTGGGCAAACGGCTTGAACAACTGGTCGAGGTCCTCCGGCGAAAGGCCCAGGCCCTGGTCGGCGATGTTGAACTCGATGAAGCAGTCCTCGATTCCTTCTGGCAGCGGCGTCCGCATGCCGTGGACATCGTTGCCGGGAATCGCATGGGTCGCGCGCTGGCGGTCGACCTGCCGTGCGCTCAGGCGGACGCTGCCTCCCGCGGGGCTGAACTTGACCGCGTTGGTCAGCAGGTTCAGCAGGATCTGCTTGGCACGCCGACGGTCGGCCTGCAGGGCTTCGGCAGCGCCGGCATGCGCTACGTCAAGCAGCACGCCTCGCGCCGCCGCGCGATCCCGCACCAGCAGCGTCGCATCGTCGAGCAGGGCGTTCACCAAGACATGTTCGCGTTCGATCTCCACCTTGCCGGCCTCGATCTTGGCGAGGTCGAGCAAGTCGTTGATCAGGTCCAGCAGGTGGCGGCCACTGTCATGGATGTGGCGGCAGAACTCCGCCTGGCGCGGCTGCAGGGGACCGGTCAGGCCTTCCTTCAGGATCTCGGAGAAACCGATGATCGCGTTGAGCGGCGTGCGCAGCTCGTGCGACATGGTGGACATGAAGTCCGTCTTCGCCTGATTGACCCGGGCCAGTTCGAGATTGGCCTGCTCAAGCGCCTCGTTCTTGCGTGCCAGCTCGGCCAGCAGTTCGGCGCGGCTGGCGGCCAGCTGGTTGGCGGCGCGGGCCTCCGCGGCCTCCATTTCCATGTTGAGCCACTGCAGCCGGGCGCGGCGGTTGATGTCCTCGGACTGCTTGCGGCGCAGCTGCGCCCGCACCCGCGCCTTGAGCACCTCGAAATCGGCTGACTTGGGAATGAAGTCGTCGGCACCGGCCTCCAGCGCCTCCAGCATCACTTCGCGCTCCTCGTGCTCGCTGAGCATCAGCAGCGGGATCTCGCACAGCAGGGGCACGGCGCGGATGCGCTCGCAGGCCTCCCGCCCGCTCATGCCGGGCATCTGCAGGTCCATCAGGATGATGTCCACCGCCTGGACGGCCAGCAGTTCGAGGGCATGCTCGCCCGAGCGAGCGGGGATCACGTCGTAGCCCTCGCCGCGCAGCAGCGTGCCCAGCGTGTCGAGATAGGCCGGGCTGTCGTCGACCGCGAGGATCTTCTTCGGCCCCAGTTCGCCGCCGGCCGCCGGGCCGATGGCCAGGGGGCCTCCGCGCAGCATGGCGCTCAGCCGTGCGAGCACCAGGGCCTCGTCCTGCGTCTTGCGCACGAAGGCGTCGGCGCCGGCATCGAGGGCGCGCAGCTCCGCGCCGGGCTCGTCGCTGGCCGTCAGCAGCAGGCAGGGCGTGTCGCGCAGCGCAGCATCCAGGCGCACGCGTCGGATCACCGCCGCGCCGTCGATGCCCGGCAGCTGCTGGTCGACCAGCAGCGCGTCCGGCCGCGCCGCGCCGGCGATCAGCAGGCCGTCTTCGCCGCTGGCGGCGAGCAGGACCTGGTAGCCGGCTCGCTCGAGGTGATCGCGCATGGCTTCGCGGAAGCTGGCGCTGTCGTCGATCAGGAGCACGGTCGGCGTCGCCTGCCGGGGCCTGCCGCGATGATGGGTGCGCAGCAGTTCGCGGGCGCGCGCAGTCACGTAGCCACGGTCGTAGGGCTTGCCCACGTACTCGTCGGCACCCATCTGCAGGCCGCGCAGCCGGTCCTTCACCTCGGCTTCGCCCGAGAGCATGAGGACGACGATGTCGCGCCCGCCCGGACGCTCGCGCAGCTCGCGCAGCAGCTCGACACCGCTGCCGTCCGGCAACTGGACGTCCAGCACGACCAGGGCCGGCTGGTGCGCGGCCAGGAAGCGCCGCGCCGAGGCGAGGTCGGCACAGGCCGAGCAGGCCAGCCCGGCCTCGTCGAAGGCCTCCTGAAGGTCCATGCGCACCGTCAGGCTGTCATCGACGATCAGGATCAGTTCCTTCATGGGTTCGGGCTGCCCAGCGGGGACTCGGGCGGGACGCCGCACAGCACGGACAGCGAGCTGCCGATCTGGTCCAGTGGCAGCACCCGCTCCGCCGCGCCGAGCAGCACCGCCTCGCGCGGCATGCCGTAGATCACCGAGCTGGCCTCGTCCTGGGCAATGGTGGCGCCGCCGGCGCGGCGGATGGCCAGCAGCCCGGTGGCGCCGTCGCGGCCCATGCCGGTGAGCAGCGCCGCCGCGGCCCGCGAGCCCACTTCCGCGGCCACCGAGTCGAACAGCGCGTCCACCGAGGGCCGGCAGGAGTGGCGCGGGGGCGCCTCGGTCAGCCGGATCAGGCCGCTCTGGACGATCATGTGCCGGTCGGCGGGCGCCAGCAGCACGCGGCCGGCGCAGGCGGCCAGGCTCTCGCCGTCGCGCGCGTAGGAGACGCGGTGCGGGGTCTGCGCGTCGAGCCAGTCCGAGAAAGCGGCGGCGAAGGGCTCGTTGATGTGCATCACGACCAGCACGGGCACGTGGAGCCGCTTCGGCAGGGCGCCGAGCACGTCCACCAGGGCACCGGGCCCGCCTGTCGAGGCGCCCAGCGCGATCAGCGAGCAGCGGGCGCGCCCGGCCGGGGCCGCAGGAGGCGACGACAGCGGCGCCAGTCCGCCGGGCTGCGTCTGCGGCGCGCTCGCGGCGCGGGCGCCGACGCGCGCCTTCAGGTGCGTGATCACCGGCACCCGCGCCACCAGGCGCAGGGTGGCCATGTAGCGCTTCTCCCAGCTGCCGTCGTCGTCGGCCCGGGGCTTCTCCATCATGTCGACGGCGCCGGCGGCCACCGCGTCATAGGTACGGAACAGCTCGCCGCGGTTCATCGAGGCCGAGACGACGAGGATCGGCGTCGGGCAGTGGGCCATGATGTATTCGGTCGCTGCCAGGCCGGTCATGATGGGCAGCATCATGTCCATGGAGATCACGTCGGGGCGCAGCGCCTGGCACAGCTCGATCGCCTGCTTGCCGTCGGCCGCCTCGCCCACGACGATGACATCCGGTTCTTCCTCCAGGATCTCGCACAGGCGCTTGCGCACCGTGAGCGAATCTTCGACGACGAGAACTCTCAGTTGTTTCATAGATGGGGTCTGCTTGCCTGTTGTCTAAGCGTTGCCGTGCACCAGCTGGCGCACCTTCTGCAGGAAATCCGACTGCGCGAACTCGCCCTTCACGATATAGCCGCTGGCCCCGACGTCGATGCCCCGCTGCTTGTCCGCCGCAGAGTTCAGCGAGGTGATCAGCACCGCCGGCACCTTGCCCAGCACCGGATCCGCCCGGGTGCGCTCCACGAAGGTGAAGCCGTCCATGCCGGGCATCTCCACGTCCACGAGGAAGAGGGCGTAGCGCTGCTGCCTGGCCTTCTCCAGCCCCTCCTCGGCGGACATGGCGGCATGCACCGTGTAGCCGGCCGATTCGAGGATGCTCTGCTCCAGCATGCGCGTGGTCAAGGAGTCGTCGATGACCAGGATCGGCAGCTTCTGGGCCTCGGCGACCTGCGACCGGGCCAGCGTGGCGCGGGCGAAGGCGCACAGGCCGTCCGGGTCCAACACCAGCTGCGGCCGGCCCTCGACGTCCACCGACACGCCCGCCAGCAGTTCGTGCGGCGGCATCAGCTCGGGTGGGTCGCGCAGCGTCACGTAGGCGGTGCCGACGATGCGGTCCACCGCGATGGCCGCCAGGCCCAGGTCACCCGCATCGCCCGAACTGCCCTGCACGATCACCGCGGACGAGCGGTGCCCGTTCTTCTTCGAGCCTTCGTCCGCGCGCTCGCCGCCGTGGGCCAGCGCGTCGGCCAGCGCGGCATAGGGCACCGAACGGCCCTCATAGGCGATCGAGCAGCCCTGGGCGCTGATAGCGATGTCCTCGGGCAGCAGGCGCAGCGTGCGCCGCACGGCGTCCAGCGGCAGCGATTGCGGCACGCCGCCGGCCTCCACCTGCAGCACCTCCAGCGCCGCCATGCGCAGCGGCACGATCAGGCTCAGCGTCGTGCCGCGGCCCGGCTCGGTGCTCATCTTGACCTCGCCGCCCAGCCGGTCCGAGGCGTCGCGCACCACGTCCAGCCCCACGCCGCGGCCGGCTAGCTCGTTGACCGTGGCGGCCGTGCTGAGGCCGCCGCGCAGCAGGAACTGCAGCAGCGCCTGGGCATCCAGCGCGTGCTCGGCGCCGGGTGCCACCCAGCCCTTGTCGCGGGCCTTGCGGCGCAGCGTGTCCAGGTCCATGCCGGCCCCGTCGTCCGTGCACTCGAAGGCCACGCGCCGGCCCAGGCGCGAGACCCGCACGCTGACCCGCCCGCGCGCCGCCTTGCCCGTGGCCATGCGCTGCGCCGCGGGCTCGATGCCGTGCGCGACCGCATTGCGCACCATCTGCATCAGCGCGCCCTGCACCAGGTTGAGAACCTCGCCGTCCAGCCGCACGTCGCCGCCGACGCCCTCGAAATCCACCTCCTTGCCCAGGGCGTGGCCCGCATCGCGGGCCGCCCGCTGCAGCGGCGAGAAGAGCCGTGCCGCCGGCGTCAGCCGCAGCCGTTCGGCGCTGTCGCGCACCTGGTCCAGCTCGCGGTCCATCTGGTACAGCGAGGCCTCGTAGTTCTGGCCGAAGCCGGCCAGCATCATGCTCAGCTCCTGGGCCAGCAGGCGCCGCTCGCCGGCCTTGCCGTTGCTGGCGGCTGCTGCGCCGGTCTCGCTGGCCAGCCGGCTGGCCAGTGTCTGCGCCAGGCCGGTGGCGCGGCGGGCCTGGTCGAGCGTGCGGCGCAGCAGCGCCAACTGGCGATGGGCCTGGCTGACCGCATCGAGCAGGCTGTCCATGTCGCCCTCGTCGGCGCGGGCCGTCGCGGCCGGTGCCGGCGCATGGGCCGCCGGGAGGGCCGGCTGTGCTGCCTGCACCGGAGGCGGCGTCGGCCCCGCGTCGCCGACGGCCGCAGGTACCGGCGCTGCCGGAACTGCCGGAACTGCCACTGCCGGCGGCGCAGGTGCGGCATTCAATGCCACCAGGCTCGCGGCGATGCTGTCGTGCAGCCCCAGCAGCCCCTCGATCTGCTCCGGCGTCGGCGCGCCGCCGGCGTCGCGCAGCGCCGTCAGGACGTCCTCCATCGCATGCACATGCTCGGCGATGTCGGCCAGCTTGACCACGCGCGCCGCGCCCTTGAGCGTGTGCGTCAGTCGCAGCAGCAGGCTCAGCGTGCCGGCGTCGTCGGCCCGCTCCAGCGCGAGGATGCCGGCGCTGATCTGGTCCTGCAGCTCGGCCGCCTCGATGCGGAAGAAGCGGTACGGGTCCTTGTTGCCGGTGGCCATGGGCGATCAGGCGGAGAGATGCTCGCCGAACTCGCGCTGCTGCTGCTGTGGCTGCACCATGCGCAGCAGTTCCTTCGACAGCAGGGACAGCTGCTTGGCCGTCTGGAAGGTCTGGGCCGAGCTGGTCTCCGTCTCGCGGGTCGACTGGGCGGTGTTGGCGATCGCGATGTTCACCTGCTCCACCGCGGTGGCCTGCTGCTTGGTGGAGAGCTCGATCTCGCGCGCCGCATCGGTCGTCGTCGCCACCAGCGTGGCGATGCGCACGAAGGACGTGGCCACCTCGCTGAACTGGCGCGAGCCCATGTCCACCGCCTTGGAGCCGGTCTCGGTGGCCATCACCGTGGTGTTGACGGCCCCGCGCACGTCGTCGATCAGGCTGCGGATCTCCTTGGTCGAGCCGGCCACGCGGTCGGCCAGCTTGCGGATCTCGTCGGCCACCACGCCGAAGCGCTTGCCCATCTCGCCCGCGCCGGTGGCCTCGATGGTGGCATTGATGGCCAGGATGTTGGTCTGCTCGGCCAGCTCCGAGACGATCTCCAGCACCGCCCCGATCTGCTGCGACTTGCGGCCCAGGTCCAGCATGTGGTCCACCACCATGTCCACCTGCTGGCGGATGCCGGTGATCGAGTCGCGCGCCAGCTGCACCGTACCGTCGCCGGCGCGGGCCGCGTCGGCGGTCTGCTCGGCCACCGTGGCCACGCGCTGCGCGCTCTCGGCGATCTGGCGCGAGGCGGCGAGCAGCTCGGTGATCGTGGTGGTGATCTCCGTCATCGAGGTCGAAGACTCGCGCGCCCCGGCCGCCTGCTGCGTGGCCGCCGTCTGCAGTTCGTTGGACGAGCGCTGCACGTGCTGCACGGCGCCGGCGATCTGGTTGGTCAGCCCGCGCGTCAGCGTGAACCCCGCGCCGGTGATGACCAGCAGGCAGGCGATCGTGCCGAACACGATCGCGTTGTTCGCGGTGCTCGCAGCCGCTTCGACGTCGTCGGCCCGCTGCTTGAGGATGCGGCTCTCCTCGGCCTGCAGCGCTTCCGAGCGCGCGACAAGTTCATCCATCAGCGTCTTGCCGTCACCATCGCTGATGAATTTCATCGCCGCATCGCGGCCGCTGCTGCGGTAGATGTCCACCGACTTGCTGGCGTAGTCCATCTTGGCCTTGGCCGCCTGCAGCACCAGCGTCAGCTGCTGCTGCTCGGCGGCGCTGTCGCCGATCATTTCGCGCAGCTTCGGGCCGGGCTTCTGCCAGCCCTCCTTGGACTGCGCGATCTGCGGCAGGTAGGACTCGTCGCCGGTGAGGATCAGCCCCCGCTGCTGGCTTTCCATGTCGCTGACGATGCGCACGAGCAGGGCCAGCTGGTCCTGGACATCGCTGATGTGCGTGACCGCGTAGCTGGTCTTCGTCAGCGTGCCGATGCTGCGGTAGGCCATGCCGCCGACGAACAGCATCAGGATGAAGGCCAGCGCGAAGCCCAGCGCGATCTTCTTGCCAAAGGTCCACATGTGTCGGTCTCCTCCGTATGCTGTTGTTGCTCGATCAGGCTCCTGCCGCCTGTGCCGCCTGCTGCACCGCTTCGCGGATGTTCAGCAGGATCGACTGGATGGACACGATGGGCCGCAACTGGCCCTCGCATCTCAGGGTCTCGCCGGTGTACAGCCGTGCGTCCGCGCCGCGCGCCTTGGCGATCGCGCTGTCAGGCAGGCGCACATGGCGTTCGAACACGTCGAAGGCCAGGCCCAGCGGCGCGCCGTTGACGGCCACCCACCAGGCCGGTGCCTCGCCGCCTCCACCGCTGCCCAGCAGCACCCGCAGGTCGTACACCGGCATCACGGTGGCGCGGAAGCTGCACAGCCCCAGCAACTCGGCGCGGCGCGTGGGGCAGGGCGTCAGCCCGCCCAGCGTCTGCAGCCCGCCGACCTCGTCCAGCCGCAGCGCATAGCTGCCGCTGCCGGCCCGGATGGCCAGGTAGTCGTGCATGTCCGAGCTGTCCTCGACCGGGGCGCGCACGAAGGCCTCGTCGAAGGCTTCGCGCCACTGCTGCGCCCGGGCCAGGGTGGCGGTGTCGCCGTCGTCGCTCCGGGTCATCGGGTCTTCCTCCCTTCGGCCGCCCGCAGTTCGGAGCGGCACATGTTCTGCAGCGCGATGCGGTCGAAGCCGCCGCCGAACATCAGCAGGCGCTGCGGGCTTTCATGCTCGAGCAGGTCCAGCGCGCGGGCCAGCTCGTGGCGGTGCGCCTTGGCATCGCCGCGCTGGCGGGCCAGGCGGCCGCGATGCAGGTGCGGCAGCGCGAAGCCGCTGTCCAGCCGGCAAGCCTGCTCGAAGCGGTGCAGCGCGGCCTGCCCGTCGCCATTGCTCTCGCGGCACAGCGCGATGACGTAGTGCGCCGCGGCGCTGCGCACGTCGTGCGTCAGCACCTCGTGGGCCAGGTCCTCGGCGGCCGAGAACTCGCCGTCGTGCAGGCGCAGCATCGCCCGCAGCAGCAAGGCATCGGGGTGGCGACGGCAGTCGCTGTCGAGCTGGCTCAGGCAGGCATCGGCGGCTTCGAAACGCTCCTGCGCGAACAGGTCCAGCGCCTCCTCGAAATGGTCGATCGCGGCCGGCAGCGTGATCGCGGCCGCCGCCGGGCCGGTGGCGGTGAGGTCGCGCACGCGCTCCGAGGAGCGGTCGATCGTCTCGACCCAGGCCGTGCTGGGCGCGGCGGGGGCGAAGGCCGGGCGCGCCGGCGCCGCCCCGCCCTCACAGCGCCGGTAGTAGAAGGTGCCGTGCGTGTGGCAGAGCTGGAAGGTGCGGGTCAGGTCGCGCAGGCTCTCCGAATGGCCGAGGAAGAAATAGCCGTCCGGCGCCAGCGCCTGCGTCATCCGCGCCACCGCGTCGTGCAGCGCCGCCCGGTTGAAGTACATCAGCACGTTGCGGGCGAAGATCACGTCGAAGGCGCCGGGCCGCCAGAAGTGCGGCGCCGGCTCGTTCAGGTTGATCATCTCGAAGCGCACGGCTGCGCGCAGCTTCGGGTCGAGCACGAACTCCGAGCCCTCGGGCCTGAACCAGCGATGGCGGGCGTTCTCGGGCGTCTCGCGCAGGCTCCAGCTGGTGTAGCGGCCGGAGCGCGCCCTGCGCAGCACCTCCGGGTTCAGGTCCACGCCCAGCAGCGAGATGTCCCAGTCGCGGTCCGGGGTCAGGTCTTGCATCAGCATCGCGACCGTGTAGATCTCCTCGCCGCTGGCGCAGCCGGCCGAGAGGATGCGCAGGCTGCGCGTGTAGCGCCGCGCATGCAGCAGCTCCGGCAGCACCCGCTCGCGCAGCGCGTGGAACTGCTCGATGTTGCGGAAGAAGTAGGTCTCGGCCGTCGTCAGTTCCGGCGCCAGCGCCTCGAACTCGTGCGGCAGCAGGTCGGTATGCAGCGCATTGAGGTAGCTCTCGGGCGTCAGCCGGTGCCAGGTGGAGCGGCGCTGCAGCAGCTCGTCCAGCATGGCCGCCTGCCGGTCCTGGAACTCCAGGCCCAGGCGGCGCAGCACCAGGTCGCGGAAGCGGGCCAGGGCTTCGGCAGCCGCGGGATCGGGCGCCAGCGCCGCTGCTTCGTCGAGCGAGCGCGTCGTCGTCATGCCTGTGCCTCGCTGGGCACCTCCGGCGCCTCGGCCTCGGGTGTTGCGGCCTGCGCGACCGCATCCAAGGCCTCCAGCACGTCGTCCTCGGGCAGCAGCTTGGCGCTGTCCAGGACCAGCAGCAGCTCCGCGTCGATCTTGCCCAGCGCCGTCAGCGTGCCGTGGCCGGCATGGCGCAGCAGCGGCGGCAGTTCCTGCAGTTCGTCGCGGTTCAGCGTGCGGGTGCCCAGCACCGGGCCGACCGCCAGCGCCACGCGCCGCTCGCCCACCCGCAGCGTCACGTAGCGCAGCACCGGCGCATCGCGCTCGCCGAGCACGCGGGCCACGTCGATCACCGGCTGGGCCTCGCCACGGATCAGCGCCACGCCGAGGACGTGCTCAGGCGCGCCTGTCAGCGGCGCCACCTTCAGAGGTCGGAGCGTCTCCAGCACGTGGACCAGCGGCAGCGCGCACAGCCGGGTGCCGATGCGGCACAGCAGCGAATGCTCGACCAGCGTGCTCATCGCCATTCCCGGCCCTTGCGGGCTCTGCAGGTCAATGTGGACATCGCACCTCCCTGCGTCGAGTCTAGGGCAAGAACCCGGGCAGTGGTTCAAAAATGACGCTTGCATAACGCGTTAGCTCAGCGGCGGCATACTGCGCCCCGATTGCCCCCGAACGCGATGCCCGAGGAGATGCGATGAGGCGAGCTTGCCTGCTGCCGTTGGCGCTGGCCCGGCCCCTGCTGGCCTGCCTGCTGGCGCTGCTTGCCGCCACGGCGCCGGCGCAGGCGCCGCGGGTGCTGCGCCTGGCCAGCGCCAACGATCCGCAGACCATGGACCCGCACGCCGTCGCGCTGCTCTACAACAGCCGCGTGATGCAGCAGATCTACGAGGGCCTGGTGGACCGCGATGAGCAGTTCCGCCTGCAGCCGGCGCTGGCCCTGTCGTGGCAGCCGGTGGATGGCAAGACCTGGCGCTTCAAGCTCAGGCCCGGTGTGAAGTTCCACGATGGCAGCGCCTTCAGCGCCGACGACGTGGTGTTCTCGATCGAGCGCGCGCTGGCGCCGCATTCGCAGCGGGCGCTGCAGCTGCGCGGCATCACCGGCGCGCGCAAGGTCGATGCGCTGACCGTGGACGTGCTGCTGCAGGCCACCGACGCGGTGCTGCCCCAGAAGCTCTGGAACGTTCTGATCATGAGCCGCGCTTGGGCCGAGCAGCACGAGGTGAGCCGGCCGCAGGACTACAACGCCAAGCAGGAGACCTTCGCGGTGCGCAACGCCATGGGCACCGGCCCCTTCATGCTGCGCCGCTACGAGGCCGATGCGCGCACCACGCTGGCCGCCTTCCCGCAGTGGTGGGGCCGCGACAGCCATCGGGGCAATCTCGACGAGGTGCAGTTCCAGGTCATCCAGGCCGACGCCACCCGGCTGGCCGCCCTCAGCTCCGGCCAGGTGGACGTGGTGCTGGATCCGCCCTTCCAAGACGTGCAGCGGCTGCGCCAGGCCGGCGGCCTGCAGGTGCTGCAGACACCGGACATCGGCACGCAGATGCTGGCCTTCGACCAGCATTCCGACGAACTGCCCGGCAGCGACATCAGGGGCCGCAACCCGTTCCGCGACCCGCGCGTGCGGCGCGCCGTCTACCAGGCGCTGGACATGGACCTGATCGTGCGCCAGGTGCTGCGCGGCCAGGGGCAGGCCACCGGCTCGATGCTCTCGGGCCTGATGGACGGCTACCGGCCCGAGTTCGAGCAGGGCCGCCCGCGCTACGACCCGGCGGCGGCCCGCGCGCTGCTGAAGGACGCGGGCTACCCGCAGGGCTTCGCCTTTCCCTTCGACTGCCTCAACGTGGGTTTCCGCGCCGCCGTCTGCCAGGCCATGACGGCGATGCTGGAGCGCGTAGGGCTGCGGGCGCGGCTGCAGACGGCCCCGGCCTCGCTGTTCTTCCCCAAGCTCACGCAAGCCACGATCAGCGCCGCCGAGTTCGGCTGGAGCCCCTCGCCGGACCCATGGCTGGTGCTGCAACCGCTGCTGCACACGCAGGACGGCAACGGCGGCGGTGTGTTCAACGCCGGTCGCTACAGCAATGCCGAGCTCGATGCGCTGATCGACGCGGTCCGCGTGGAGCCCGACCTGGCCCGACGCCGCGACCTGGTTGCCGAGGCCATGCGCCTGGTGGGCCGGGAACTGCCGGTGCTGCCGCTGTACCGCGTGATGCAGATCTGGGTGGCGCGGCCGGGCGTGACGCTGGTGCAGTGGCCCAATTCGGTGGCGCCGCTGCGCTTCGCGCGCATCGAGCGCTGAGCGGACGGCTCAGGGAGGCAGGTCGACGGGCCAGTCCTCGTTGAGCAGCGCGAACAGCTCGTGGTCGCGCCAGCCGCCGTCGATGAACAGGTAGCGCCGGCTCAGTCCTTCGAGCTGGAAGCCCAGGCGCTGCAGCACCTTGCGGCTGCGCAAGTTCTGCGGGCGCACGGCGGCCTGGATGCGGTGCAGCCGCACGCGCGGCCCGAACATCTCGGCGATCAGCGCGAGCAGCGCCTCGTGCATCAGCCCTTGGCCCTGCAGGGTGGCGTCCAGGCTGTAGCCGAGCATCGCGCTCTGCAGCGCGCCCCGCGCCAGTTGCGAGACGTGGACCTGGCCGTCCAGGCGCGTGGGCGTTTCGCGCCGGGCGAACCAGTAGCGGTAGGCGGTGCCCGCGGCGAAGGCCTGTTCGGCCTGGACCAGCCGTTCGACGACGCGCTCAGGGTCGAAATAGCCCACCGGGTAGTTCGGGTCCCAGGGGCGGAAATGCTCGGCATTGCGCAGCTGGTAGTCGCGCACCTCGGCCGCCAGGGCGGGGGTGGGGGCGCGCAGCAGGAGGCGCGGGCTCAGCAACTGCGGTTCGGCGGGCATCGCGGCTACGGGAGTTCCCTGATGAGGCCGATTATTGACGCGGCGCGCCACACGGATCGGTAGCGGCAGCCCTCATTTCGTCGCGCCAATCCGCAGTTCGTCGCGTCGCGCTGGCCGGCCCTGGGGCGCCTGTCGATACTGCAGGCATGCGACGACTGCCTGCTGTCACTGCAATCCTGGGGTTAGCCCTGATCCTGGCCCATCTGCCCGCCGAATCCAGCGAGGTGGTGCGCCTGGCGCGGCTGGTCATCACCGGCAAGCGCCTGAGCCCCGAGCGGCTGGAGCCGGTGGCGATCCAGGTCCCGGCCAAGGACGGCCCCACCCACAC
>NZ_LYVQ01000184.1 GCF_001984095.1 Pelomonas sp. KK5 | reverse complement strand
ATCACCGCCTGCGCCCAGGCGGCGCCAGCGGCGGCGATCATCACGGCAAGAACGGGAACGACGACTGGTTTCATGGCACACCCGATTGATCGGTGGCGATGAATCCAGTCTCAGCCTCCCGCCGGCCGGCGCGTGTAGGAGAGAGGCTCGCGCGAACTCAGACGAGAACGCGTTCGATCCCGCCCTCGTTCGCCTTCTTCACATAGGCCGGCAGCCAGTCCGCGCCGAGGATCTGGTTGGCCATCTCGACGACGATGTAGTCCGCCTCCAGCAGGCCGTTCTGCAGGTCGTTGCCGTAGCGGCTCAGGCCCTGCAGGCAGCTCGGGCAGGAGGTGAGGATCTTCAGGTTCTCGGCCGCCGCCACCTTGCCGCTGTCACGCAGCTCGGTCTCGACCTTGCGCAGTTCTTCCTCCTTGCGGAAGCGGATCTGCGTGGAGATGTCGGGCCGGGTCACGCCGAGCGTCCCGCTCTCGCCGCAGCAGCGATCGCTCTTGACGACGTTCTCGCCCACCAGCGCCTTCACCGTCTTCATCGGTTCCTGCTGCTTCAGCGGCGTGTGGCAGGGGTCGTGGTACAGATAGCTCTGCGTCGAACCCAGCGTGATGCCCTTCTCCAGCAGGTACTCGTGGATGTCCACGATGCGGCAGCCGGGGAAGATCTCCTCGAACTTGTAGCCCTGCAGCTGGTCATAACAGGTACCGCAGGAGACCACCACCGTCTTGATGTCCAGGTAGTTCAGCGTGTTGGCCACGCGGTGGAACAGCACCCGGTTGTCGGTGATGATCTTGTCGGCCTTGTCGAACTGGCCCGAGCCGCGCTGCGGATAGCCGCAGCACAGATACCCAGGCGGCAGCACCGTCTGCACACCCGCATGCCAGAGCATCGCCTGCGTGGCCAGGCCCACCTGGCTGAACAGGCGCTCCGAACCGCAGCCGGGGAAGTAGAAGACGGCCTCGGTGTCGGAGGTGGTCGTCTGCGGGTTGCGGATGATCGGGACGTAGTCCTTGTTCTCGATGTCCAGCAGGCCGCGGGCGGTCTTCTTCGGCAGGTTGCCCGGCAGCTTCTTGTTGATGAAGTGGATCACCTGCTCCTTGATCGGCGCGGTGCCCACCGTGGCCGGCGGCGCGTTCGTCTGCTTGCGCGCCAGCACCTTGAACAGATCGTGCGCCATGCGCTGGGCCTTGAAGCCCACGTCCACCATCGCCGTGCGGGCGAGCTTGATCGTCTCGGGGTTGGTCGCGTTGAGCATCAGCATCGCGGCGGCATTGCCCGGGCGGAAGCTCTTCTTGCCCATCTTGCGCAAGAGGTTGCGCATGTTCATCGTGACGTCGCCGAAGTCGATCTTCACCGGGCAGGGGCTGGCGCACTTGTGGCAGACGGTGCAGTGGTCCGCCACGTCCTCGAACTCCTCCCAGTGCTTGATCGACACGCCGCGGCGCGTCTGCTCCTCGTACAGGAAGGCCTCCACCAGCAGCGAGGTGGCGAGGATCTTGTTGCGCGGCGAGTAGAGCAGGCTGGCGCGCGGCACGTGCGTGGCGCAGACCGGCTTGCACTTGCCGCAGCGCAGGCAGTCCTTGATCGACTCGCTGATCGCGCCGATGTCGCTCTGCTGCATGATCAGCGACTCGTGGCCCATCAGGCCGAAGCTGGGCGTGTAGGCGTTGGTCAGGTCGGCATACGTGGTCTGGCCGCGGAGCAGCTTGCCCTTGTTGAAGCGACCTTCGGGGTCGATGCGCGCCTTGTAGTCGGCGAAGCCGCTCAGCTCGTCGTCGGTCAGGAACTCCAGCTTGGTGATGCCGATGCCATGCTCGCCGGAGATCACGCCGTCCAGCGAACGCGCCAGCTTCATGATGCGGGCCACGGCCTCGTGGGCCGTCTGCAGCATCTCGTAGTTGTCGGAGTTGACGGGGATGTTGGTGTGGACGTTGCCGTCGCCGGCGTGCATGTGCAGCGCCACCCAGGTGCGGCCGCGCAGGACGTCCTTGTGGATGCGCTTGAGCTCGTCGATCAGCGGCAGGAAGGCCGCGCCGTTGAACAGCGCCTGCAGCGGCTTGAGGATCTGCGTCTTCCAGGAGGCGCGCAGCGTGTGGTCCTGCAGCTCGGGGAAATGCTGCTCGATGCCGTCCAGCCAGCCCTGCCACTGCGCGCGGACCTCGGCCAGCAGGGTCAGGGCCTGCCCAACGCGGTCTTCCAGCAGCTCGGCGGTGGGGATCTCGTTGGCATCGTCGGTCTTGCCGAGGGGGATGTTGCCGCCCTCGAACAGCTGCTGCAGCGCGCCGACCAGTGCCAGCTTGTTGCGCAGGCTCAGCTCGATGTTGATGCGCTCGATACCCAGCGTGTACTCGCCCATCCGTGGCAGCGGAATGACCACGTCCTCGTTGACCTTGAAGGCGTTGGTGTGGCGGGAGATCGCCGCCGTGCGCTTGCGGTCGAGCCAGAACTTCTTGCGTGCGTCCGCGCTGATCGCGATGAAGCCCTCGCCGCTGCGGCCGTTGGCCAGGCGCACGACCTCGCTGGTGGCGCGGGCGACGGCGTCGGCATCGTCGCCGACGATGTCGCCGATCAGCACCATCTTGGGCAGGCCGCCGCGCTTGCTCTTCGTCGCGTAGCCCACCGCCTTCAGGTAGCGGTCGTCCAGGTGCTCCAGGCCCGCGAGGATGGCGCCGCCGGGGCGCTTCATCTCCTCGAACATGAAGTCCTTGATGTCCACGATGGACGGCACGCAGTCCTTCGGGTTGCCGAAGAACTCCAGGCAGACGGTGCGCACATGGGCCGGCATCTTGTGCACGATCCAGCGGCAGGAGGTGATCAGGCCGTCGCAGCCTTCCTTCTGGATGCCGGGCAGGCCGGCGAGGAACTTGTCGGTGACGTCCTTGCCCAGGCCTTCCTTGCGGAACACGCGGCCGGGGATGTCGAGCTGCTCGGTGCGCTCCAGCGTCTTGCCGGTCGCGTCGAAATACTTCAGCTCGAAGCTCGCGACCTCGACGTCATGGATCTTGCCGAGGTTGTGGTTCAGCCGCGTGACCTCGAGCCACTTGGCCTCGGGCGTCACCATGCGCCAGGAGGCGAGGTTGTCCAGCGCCGTGCCCCACAGCACGGCCTTCTTGCCGCCGGCGTTCATCGCCACGTTGCCGCCGACACAGGAGGCCTCGGCCGAGGTCGGGTCCACCGCGAAGACATAACCGTGAAGTTCAGCGAGGTCCGCGACCCGCTGGGTGACCACGCCCGCTTCGCTGAAGATCGTCGCCACCGGCTTCTCGACGCCGGGCAGCTGCACGAGCTCGACGCCCTGCAGCGCCTCCAGCTTCTCGGTGTTGATGACCGCGCTGTTCCACACCAGCGGCACCGCGCCGCCGGTGTAGCCGGTGCCGCCGCCGCGCGGGATGATGGTCAGGCCCAGCTCGATGCAGTCCTTGACCAACTGGGCCATCTCGGCCTCGGTGTCCGGCGTCAGCACGACGAAGGGGTACTCGACGCGCCAGTCGGTGGCGTCGGTGACGTGCGAGACGCGCGACAGCCCGTCGAACTTGATGTTGTCCTTGGCGGTGTGGCGGCCGAGCACGCGCTGGGCGCGCTTGCGCAGCTCGTAGACGTCGCTGAACATGCGGCCGAAGGCCGCCACCGCATTGCGCGCGGCGGCCAGCAGCTCGCCCACGTGGGCGTCGCGCTGCGGGTCGCTGTTCGGGTCGCGGCGGCGCTCGACCTCGGTCAGGCGATGGTTCAGCGCCTCGATCAGCTGGCCGCGGCGCTTGGGGTTGTCCAGCAAGTCGTCCTGCAGGTACGGATTGCGCTGCACCACCCAGATGTCGCCCAGCACCTCGTAGAGCATGCGGGCCGAGCGGCCGGTACGGCGTTCCTCGCGCAGCTTGTTCAGAAGTCCCCACGCGTGGGTTCCGAGCAGGCGAATGACGATCTCGCGATCGGAGAAGGAGGTGTAGTTGTACGGGATCTCGCGCAGGCGGGGCGCGGTGTTTCCGTGGGCGGCAGGATCGGCGCTAACGCCGGGCATCAGCGGATGCGGTGCATTCATGGCGGCCGGGCGCTCGGGGCACCCAGAGGAACGGCTAGGGACGGGGCGGCGGCAGTCTGCAGGCTTGTGGCCGGGCTGATACTGGACGTGCCCGGGCGCTGCCCCCGGTTGAGGGAGAGGCCTGGATTTCACGCCAGCTCGGCATCGTAACTCAGGGTTTAGACGGAGTGCCCCGCGCCCCGGGCAAGTCCCCACGCCAGGGCCGGGGCGCGCTGGCCACAATGACCGGCTTCACAACTGCCGACACTTCCATGCGCCTGCGCACCTGGTCCGTCCTCACCCTCGCCATCCTCGCCAGCGCCTGCTCGTCGCTGTCCAAATCCTGGCTGGAAGTCGATCGCATGCAGCGCGCCGACATGCTGACCTTCCCGGTGCGCATCGTCTCGGTGGACGGCCAGATCCTCTTCGGCGAGAACCACATCCGGCTGAACGTCGACCCCGGCCTGCGCTCTCTGGTGCTCGAGGCCGCACCTGCCGAACTCTCGAACGTCGTTGTGCAGAAGTCATACTCCTTTGCGGTCCAGCCGTGTACAAGCTACGTGCTGGGCGCCCGGCGCGCGAGCACCACGGCCCGCGACTGGGAGCTCGTGGTGGTCGACAAGACCGTGGACGCGAAATGCAATCCGGACGAGGAGCGCCGCAAGGCGGGCCTGATCTGAGGACAACAACGGAGACAAGCCGATGCAGACCCTTTCCACCAAGTTCGCCGCCGCCCTGCTGCTCACTCTCGGCGTTAGCACCGCCGCCCACGCCCAGACCGAGATCCAGTGGTGGCATTCGATGGGCGGGGCGCTGGGCGACTGGGTCAACGACCTGGCCCGTGACTTCAACGCCAGCCAGAAGGACTACAAGATCGTCCCGAGCTACAAGGGCAGCTACGACGAATCGATGACGGCGGCCATCGCCGCCTTCCGCGCCGGCAATGCGCCGCACATCCTGCAGGTCTTCGAGGTGGGCACCGCGACGATGATGGCCAGCAAGGGCGCCATCGTGCCGGTGGGCGAGGTGATGAAGAGCGGTGGTGCCAAGTTCGACCAGGCCGCCTACGTCCCGGCCGTGGCCGGCTACTACACGGCGCCCAACGGCCAGATGCTGAGCTTCCCCTTCAACAGCTCGACCACCGTCTTCCACTACAACAAGGACGCCTTCAAGGCCGCCGGCCTGGACCCGAACAAGCCGCCGTCCACCTGGCCCGAGGTGGCCCTGGCCGCGGCCAAGCTCAAGGCCAGCGGCCACAAGTGCCCGTTCACCACCTCGTGGGTGAGCTGGACGCAGCTGGAAAGCTTCTCGGCCTGGCACAACGTCGAGTACGCGACGAAGAACAACGGCTTCGGCGGCCTGGACACGCGGCTGGCCTTCGACACGCCGCTGCACCTGCGCCACATCGAGAACCTGGCGAACATGGCCAGGCAGGGCCTGTTCGTCTACAAGGGCCGCGGCAATGCGGCCGACGCCACCTTCGTCTCCGGCGAGTGCGCGATGATGACGGGCTCCTCGGGCCTGTACGCCAATATCAGGAAGAGCGCCAAGTTCGCCAACGGCATCGCCCCGCTCCCCTACTACCCGGACGTGGCCGGCGCCCCGCAGAACACCGTGATCGGCGGCGCGAGCCTCTGGGTGATGGCGGGCAAGAAGCCGGCCGAAACCAAGGGCATCGCGCAGTTCTTCGCCTACCTGTCGCGGCCCGAGGTGGCCTCCGAGAGCCACAAGCGCACCGGCTACCTGCCGGTCACCAAGGCCGCCTACGAGCTGACCGACAAGAGCGGCTTCTACAAGGAGAACCCCGGCACCGACGTGGCCGTGACCCAGATGATCCGCAAGACCACCGACAAGTCGCGCGGCGTGCGCCTGGGCAACTTCGTCCAGATCCGCACGATCATCGACGAGGAGTTCGAGGGCGTGTGGGCGGGCAAGAAGACGGCGAAGGAAGGCATCGCGGCGGCGATCGCGCGGGGGAACGAGCAGCTGGAGAGGTTCCAGAAGGCCAACTCGAAGTGAGTGCGCGGTGAGTGGTGCACAGAAGCGCGTCCAGATCCGCTCGCGCTGGTTGCCGTGGCTGCTGCTCGCGCCACAGCTGATCGTCATCGGCGTGTTCTTCTTCTGGCCGGCCGGCCAGGCGCTGCTGCAATCGATGCAGCAGCAGGATGCCTTCGGCACCTCCACCGAATGGGTCGGCCTGGCCAACTTCCGCCAGCTGTTCGCCGATCCGTCCTACCTCGATTCCTTCAAGACCACCGCCCTGTTCTCGGTGCTGGTCGCCGTCTTCGGCATCGCCCTCGCGCTGCTGCTGGCGGTGATGGCCGACCGGGTCGTGCGCGGCGCCTCGGTCTACAAGACGCTGCTGATCTGGCCCTACGCGGTGGCCCCGGCCATCGCCGGCGTGCTGTGGCTGTTCATGTTCGCGCCGGCCATCGGCGTGGTGGCCTGGCAGCTGGGCCACTGGGGCATCGCCTGGAACCCGCTGCTGGACAGCAGGGACGCGATGACGCTGATCGTCGCGGCCGCGATCTGGAAGCAGATCTCCTACAACTTCCTGTTCTTCCTGGCCGGCCTGCAGTCGATCCCGAAATCGCTGATCGAGGCCGCCGCGATCGACGGCGCACGGCCCTGGCGCCGCTTCTGGACCATCGTGTTCCCGCTGCTCTCGCCGACCAGCTTCTTCCTGCTGGTGATCAATATCGTCTACGCCTTCTTCGACACCTTCGGCATCGTCGACGCCGCCACCCACGGCGGCCCGGGCAAGGACACCGCGATCCTGGTCTACAAGGTCTACTACGACGGCTTCAAGGCGCTGGACCTGGGCGGCTCGGCGGCGCAGTCGGTCGTGCTGATGGGCATCGTGGTCGCACTGACGGTCGTGCAGTTCCGCTTCGTGGAGCGACGGGTGCAATATGGTTGAACGCCGCCCCGCCCTCACCGCCCTCTCGCACCTGGTACTGATCTTGAGTGTGCTGATCGTCGCGTTCCCGCTGTACATCGCCTTCGTCGCCTCCACGCACACGGCGCAGGAGGTCGTGCAGGCGCCGATGCCATTGCTGCCCGGCACGCACGGCATCGACAACTACAAGGCCGCGCTCTTCGGCAACGACACCGGCTCCGGCTCGCACGCCCCGGTGGCGCGGATGATGTGGGTCAGTCTCGTTTGCGCGTTAGGCATCGCGCTGGGCAAGATCGCGATCTCGCTGCTCTCGGCCTTCGCGATCGTCTACTTCCGCTTCCCGCTGAAGAACCTGGTGTTCTGGTCGATCTTCGTCACGCTGATGCTGCCGGTGGAGGTGCGCATCGGGCCGACCTACCAGGTGGTCTCGGACCTCGGCCTGCTCAATGGCTATGTGGGCCTCACCGTGCCGCTGATCGCCTCCGCCACCGCCACCTTCCTGTTCCGCCAGTTCTTCATGACGATGCCGGACGAACTGCTGGAAGCCGCCCGCATCGACGGCGCCAGCCCGATGCGCTTCTTCTTCGACATGCTGCTGCCGCTGTCGGCCACGTCGATCGCGGCGCTGTTCGTGATCCAGTTCATCTACGGCTGGAACCAGTACCTGTGGCCGCTGCTGGCCACGACGACCGAGGACATGTACCCGGTCGTCATCGGCATCAAGCGGATGATCTCCGGCGGCGAGGCCGCCAACGAATGGAACATCATCATGGCCACCGCGCTGCTGGCGATGCTGCCGCCGGCGCTGGTGGTCGTGCTGATGCAGCGCTGGTTCGTCAAGGGCCTCGTCGACGCAGAAAAGTAATGGCAAGCATCTCGATCAGAAACCTCGTCAAGCGCTACCCGCGCGCCACCGCCGACGCGATCCCGGACCTCAGCGCCGAGATCGCCGACGGCGAGTTCGTCGTCATCGTCGGCCCCTCGGGCTGCGGCAAGTCCACGCTGCTGCGCATGGTGGCCGGGCTGGAGGAGATCAGCGGCGGCGAGATCGCGATCGGGGCGCGCGTCGTCAACGAGGTGGAGCCCTCCGAGCGCAATATCGCGATGGTGTTCCAGAACTACGCGCTCTACCCGCACATGAGCGTGTTCGAGAACATGGCCTACGGCCTGAAGATCGCGAAGCTGCCGGCCGACGAGATCCGCGCCCGCGTGGACAAGGCCGCCGCCATCCTCGAGCTCGGCGGCCTGCTGCAGCGCCGGCCGCGCGAACTGTCCGGCGGCCAGCGCCAGCGCGTCGCCATGGGCCGGGCGATCGTGCGCAGCCCGCAGGTCTTCCTGTTCGACGAGCCGCTGTCCAACCTCGACGCCAAGCTGCGCGGCCAGACCCGGCTGGAGATCCGGAAGCTGCACCGCGAACTGGGCGTGACCGCGCTGTACGTGACCCACGACCAGGTGGAGGCGATGACACTGGCCCAGCGCATGATCGTGATGAACGCCGGCCGCATCGAGCAGATCGGCACGCCGGACGAGGTCTATGCGCGCCCGGCCAGCACCTTCGTCGCCGGCTTCATCGGCTCCCCGCCGATGAACCTGCTGAAACGCGACGGCGGGCGCCTGCTGGGCATCCGGCCGGAGCACATCGCCATCGCCGGCGAAGGGTGGCCGCTGAAGGTCGAGCTGGTGGAGATGCTGGGCGCCGAGCGGCTGGTGCACGGCCGGCTGGACGACGGCCAGGCGCTGACGGTGCGCATCGACGCCATGCTGGCGGCCCCGCAGGCCGGCGATGCGCTGAAGATCGCCGTCAGCGAGGCGCATCAGCACTGGTTCGATACCAGCACAGGCAAAAGGATCCTCGAACAATGAGCAAGACCTGGCCCCTGCCCTTCTGGATCGCACACCGCGGCGCCGGCAAGCTGGCGCCCGAGAACACGCTCGCAGCCTTCCGCGTTGGTGCTCAGCACGGCTACCGCGCCTTCGAGTGCGACGTGAAGCTGAGCCGCGACGGCCAGCCGTTCCTGCTGCACGACGACACGCTGAACCGCACCACCCGCGAGCGCGGCATCGCCGGCGAGCGCGCCTGGGCCGAGCTCTCGCGCATCGACGCCGGCGCCTGGCACAGCCGCGCCTTCGCCGGCGAGATGCTGCCGAGCCTGGAAGCCATCGCGCAGTTCTGCCTGGCCAACGGCCATGCACTGAACATCGAGATCAAGCCCACGACAGGCCGCGAGCTGGAGACCGGGCAGGTGGTCGGCCGTGAGGTGCTGAGGCTGTGGCCCGAACTGCCGGTCGTGTTCAGCTCCTTCAAGCCCGAGGCGCTGATCGGCGTGGCCGAGACCGCGCCCGAACTGCCTCGCGCGCTGTTGCTGGACGCGCTGAAGCCCGGCTGGCTGGATCAGGCCCGGGGCCTGGGCTGCGCGGGCATCGTCGCCAACTACACGCTGATGGACCGCGCCACCATCGACACGATCCACCTCGCCGGCATGAAGGCCGCGGTCTACACCGTCAACGACGAGGCCAGCGCGCAATGGCTGATCGGCAACGGCATCGACGGGATCATCACCGATGCGGTGGATCGTTTCTCGGCCGGCGCGGTTCCGAGTTCAGGCTGACACCCGCGCGTAGATGCAGGTATCGCGCAGCTCGCCCTGCGGCGTCAGCCCGTCGTGGCGCAGGATGCCTTCCAGCTCGAAGCCGCAGCGCTCGGCCACCGCCCGGCTGCGGACGTTGTTCGGATCCATGCGGATCTCGACGCGGCGGGCGCGCAAGGTCTCGAAGGCCATCCTGGTCATCGCAAGTACCGCCTCGGTGACATAACCCCTGCCCTGCGCGGAGCTGCGCAGCCAGTAGCCGATCTCGAAGCGCCGCACCTCCCAGTCCATGCGCAGCAGGCCGATGCCGCCGAGCAGGCGCCGGCCCTCAGGCGCGCGGTCGTAGATCTGGTAGCGCAGCGCCTCGCGCAGCACGAACTCGGCGATCTGGCGGCGCACGGTGGCCTCGGCCTGCTCGTAGTCGGGCAGCTGCTGGGCCCAGTGCAGCCAGGCCTTGAGCAGCTCGGCCGATTCGGCCGCGGCGGCGCTCAGCGCGGGCCCGACGCCGGGCCTGGGCACCGAGATCAGGAGCCGCTCGGTCTCGATCCGCTCCGGCACCTCGATCAGCAAGGGGTTCATGTCAGCTCAGCTCCGCCGTCAGGCCGCTGTGATCGGCCGCCGCCTCGACCTTGGGCAGCTCGCGCAACTGCCGGATCACCGGATGCCGCCAGGCCACCCAGGACAGCGCCAGCGCGCAGCCGCCGGCCATCATCAGCGAGGCGCGCAGGCTCACATGCTCGCCCAGCCAGCCGCCCATCAGCGCGCCGGGGCCGGCCGGGATCAGGATCAGCCAGCGCATCGTGCTGGTCATGCGACCCAGCATCGGCGCCGGCGTGACCGACTGGCGCAGCGACAGGAAGTTGATGAAGATCAGCACCGCGCCGCACCCGAAACAGAACAGCATGAAGGCGAAGGCGGCCACGCCCAGCGCGTTGGCCGGCATCAGCGGCAGCAGGCTCCAGCCGAGGCCGGTGACGAAGATGCCCGACACCAGGCAGGGCCCGGGCCCGAGCCGGCGGCTGATGCGGTGGCCGAAGATGCTGGCCAGCACCGTGCCGGCGCCCAGCGCCACGTAGCAGAGGCCCACCGTCTGGCCCGACAGGCCCAGCGTGCGCGTGGCGTACAGGATCTGCACGACCTGGGCCGCGTTGTTGCAGAACTGCCAGCCGCCCACGGCCGAGGCCAGGCTCAACAGCACGCGGCGCCGCCAGACGAAGTTCAGGCCGGCCTTCAGGTCGCGCCAGAACTCGGCCCCGCTGGTCTTGTGCAGCACCTCGTTGACACGGATGCCGCGCAGGATCATGGCCGAGGTGAGCACCAGCAAGCCGTCCACCGCCAGCGCCAGCGGCGCGCCGAGCAGCTTGATCAAGAGGCCGGCGATGCCGGGGCCGGCCACGTCCGCGCCGGAGGAAGCCAGCGCGTTCTTGGCATGCGCCTCGACCAGCCGGTCGCGCTCGACCACCTGGGTCAGCACGATCTGTGCGGCGCTGCCGGCGGTGGTGTTGACCATGCCCAGCACGAAGCCGACGACGTAGAGCCAGTTCATGCCCAGCCAGCCCATCCAGGCGGCCAGCGGCACGGTGAGCACCGCGCAGGCCAGCAGGGTCTCGCCGAGGACGTAGACCGGCAGCTTGCGCACCCGGTCGAGCCAGACGCCCGAGGGCAGCGAGAACAGCACGAAGGGCGCGATCTCGACGGCCGTCAGCAGGCCCATCTGCGTGGGGCTGGCATGCAGCAGCACGGCCGCCGTCAGCGGCAGCGCCAGCATGGTGATCTGCCCGCCGAGCGAGCTGATCAGGATCGAGGTCCAGAGGCGGCGGTAGATGGCGTCGCGCAGCAGGTCGCCGGGGGGCAGGCGGACGGCATTCAATACGGCATCAAACCAGCTCAGCGGCCGGGTCGTCAGCATGGGGAACTCCGGGAAACAACAGGCACTCAGGCACAGAGTCTGGCGAGTGCGGGACCAGGCTGCGCAGCGCGCGCAGACACTCAACGCGAACGGCGAGGCGCGGGGCGTCGAGTGCGGTCGAGGAGCTTGGTCATGGTCCGGCGATCTTAGCGTCTCGAAGCTCAGAAGCCAACCGCGGCGCCATCGCGGCGCGGGTCGCTGGCGGCCACATAACCCGCATCCTCACCGGCGTCGTCATCGAGCTTCCAGATGAACTGGCCGGCACCGAAGTCCTGGTAGCTGTCGTGGATGTCGCCGATCTGGTGGCCCAGCGCGGCGAGGCCGGCGATCGTGGCCGGGTCCATATGGGGCTCGACGTTGATCGACAGCCCGTCGTTGAAGCGCCAGCGCGGCGCATCGCAGGCGGCCTGCGGATGCTGGCGGTGGTCCAGCATGCGCACCAGCGTCTGCAGATGGCCCTGGGGCTGCATATTGCCGCCCATCACGCCGAAGCTCATCTGCGGCCGGCCGTCCTTCGTGAGGAAGGCCGGGATGATCGTGTGGAAGGGCTTCTTGCCCGGCGCCACCACATTGGCATGGCCGGGCTCCAGCGTGAAGCCGTGGCCGCGGTTCTGCATCGAGACACCCCACTCCGGCACCACGACGCCGGAGCCGAAGCCCATGTAGTTGCTCTGGATGAAGCTGACCATCATGCCGCGCTCGTCGGCGGCGGTGAGGTAGATCGTGCCGCCCTTGACCGGGTTGCCGGCCTTGAAATCCTGGGCCTTGCTGCGGTCGATCAGGCGGGCGCGGGCGGCGAGGTAGGCCGGGTCCAGCAACTCGTCGACGCTCACCTTCATCGACCCGGGTGCGCTCACGTAACGGTAGACGTCGGCGAAGGCGAGCTTCATCGCCTCGATCTGCAGGTGCGTGTGCTCGACGCCGTCGACCGGCAGCGCGGCCAGGTCCAGGTGGCGGCAGATGCCCAGCGCGATCAGCGCGGCGATGCCCTGGCCGTTGGGCGGGATCTCGTGCAGTTCGTGGCCGGCGTAGGCCTGGGAGATCGGTGTCACCCATTCCGGCCGGTAGGCGGCGAGGTCGGCCTCGCTCATCGCGCCACCGTGGGCGCGCGAGTGCGCAGCGATGGCGGCGGCGATCTCGCCGCGGTAGAAGGCTTCGCCCTTCGTCTCGGCGATCAGCCGCAGGCTGCGGGCGGCGCCGGGGAAGCGGAACAGCTCGCCGACCCGTGGCGCGCGGCCGCGCGGCAGGAAGGCTTCGGCGAAGCCGGGCTGCGTCGTCAGTTCCGGCAGCGCCGCCGCCAGCGCCCACTTGCCCTGCACGATCACCGGCACCGCATAGCCGCGCTCGGCGATCTCGATGGCCGGCTGCATCAGGTCGGCGAAGGGCAGCTTGCCGAAGCGCTCGCTCAAGGCGGCCCAGGCGCCCACGGCACCGGGTACGGTGGCCGAATCCCAGCCGCGCTTCGGCACGGCGCCGTCGAAGCGCTCCGGCGTCCAGGCCATCGGCGCGGGGCCCGATGCATTCAGGCCGTGCAGCCGCTGGCCATCCCAGAGGATGCAGAAGGCGTCCGAGCCGAGGCCGTTGCTGCAGGGTTCCAGCAGCGTCATGCAGGCCGCCGTGGCGATGGCGGCGTCCACGGCATTGCCACCCGCCGCCAGCATACGCAGCCCCGCCTGCGCGGCCTGCGGGTGCGAGGTGGAGACGACGTTGCGGGCAAACAGCGGGCTGCGCTGGCTGGGGTAGTGCTGGGTCCAGTCGAAGGTATGGGTCATGGCGAGCTGATTGTGAGCGATCGAAGTGCAGCTGTAAGGATTTGCAAACGTCGGCGGGGCGGTCAACGCGCCTTGTGAAGCGCTCGTTGAGCCACTACAACTTCCCCACCCCTGGAG
>NZ_LYVQ01000183.1 GCF_001984095.1 Pelomonas sp. KK5 | reverse complement strand
TGCGCGGCGCCGGCATCGACCTCGCCGGCAAAGCCCAGCCGGTCCCGCCCCGACACCTCTACCTGCCCCCCGTCGCCGGCGACTGCACCGCCACGGGCGTTGACGCGGCCGTCGAAACGCATGTCTCCGTCGGACCACAGCGACACGGTGCCGCCCGATCCGGCCACCGTGGCGCCGGCATCGATGACGGCGCCACGAGCCACGCTCACGCTGCGGGCATGGGGCAATTCCCCCGCCCCCTGCCAGCCTCCGCCGATCGCGACGCTCCCGCCGCCGGCCGTGCCGCTGGCGTCGACACGCGCGCCGTCAGCCAGCCGCACCACGCCGGCACTCATCTCCACGCGCCCGCCCTGCGTCCCCGACACGTCGAGCGTGCCCGCCAGGCTCAGCCGCGTACCGCTGTCGCCGCGCAGCGAGATCACGCCGCCCGCCGACTCGAAGGAAGCGGCGCGAATGGTGCCGCCGACGTTGATGATGTTGTCCACCAGGCGCTGGACCGTGGCCGCGCTGATCTGCACGACGCCCCGCTCGGCCAGGATGCTGCCCTGCTGGTCCACCCGCGCGGCCAGCGGCACACCGGCGCTGTCGCGCAGCTCGCCCAGCACCGCCGGATCGATGATCAGGTTGATCAGGCGATCGCCGTACAGGTCCAGCGTGAAGGCGTCGCCGGCCGCCAGCGCCACCTTGCCCAGGCGCGCATTGATGACGCCGCTGTTGGCCACCTGGTGGCCCACCAGCGCGACCAGGCCGCCGTCCGCGACGGTGATGCGGCCCTGGTTGTCGACCTTGGCGCCGGGCTTGCCGGGGGTGCCGAAGCGCAGGCGGCCCGCCATGAAGTCGCCGGTCGACACGTCGGCCGTTGCCGCGACGAGGCTGGCCACGTCGACCTGCGCGCCGCGTCCGAAGACGATGCCGTTCGGATTGATCAGCATCACCTGCCCATTGGCGGAGATGCGGCCGAGCACGGCTGAGGCATCGTTGCCGACCACGCGGTTGAGCACCCAGGCGCTGCTGCTGGGCTGGTCGAAGCGGACCGTCTCGGCCGCGCCCACGCTGAACGATCGCCAGTCGATCACGGCGCGCGCGCTGCCCTGCTGCACCGTCGTGAGGGCGCCGCTCTGGCTGATCGCGGCCTGCCCCGCGCGCACCTGGCCGCCCTGTGGCGCGGCCAGTGCGACAGGCGCGGCAGCGAGCAGCAGGCCGGCCGGGACAAGGGCGCAGGCCGCGGCGTGCGCGATGCGGTGGCGGGTGAATCCGCTGTCCTGACGGTTGAACTTCATGATGATGTCGCCCTTCGAGAAACTCAGAAGTCGGCGCCGAGGCCGGCAAAGAGACGCGCGTCACGATCGCCCTGGCTGGCCACGTCCTTGCGCTGGGGCTTGGCCACTTCGATATAGCCCTTGCTGCCGAACGGGCCGCTGAAGCGCACGCCGAGACCGAAGCTGGCCAGCGCCGTGCTCAGCGTCGGCGCGCCGACCTGCAGGCGACGCACGCGACCGGCATCCACGAATCCGTACCAGGTGGTGCTGAAGCTGCCCATCAGGGCGTTGCAGCGCAGCTCCGCCTTGCCGGCATAGCCGCGCTCCCCGATGGCTTCCGAAGGATCGAAGCCGCGCAGGAAGACCTCGCCGCCCAGCCCCAGCTGCTCCGCCACCGGCATGCGCTCGTTCGCGTGCTGGGCCGTCAGCGCGAGGAGCAGGGACCAGTCGCCGCCCAGCGACTGCAGGCGCGCCGCGTAGAGGGTCAGGCGCCGGAAGTCCGGGCGCGCGCCGTTGAGCCGCGGATCGCCGGCCGGCGAGGCGCCCAGGCCGGTGATGCCGGCCGAGGCCTCGAGGTCCAGCAGCGTGATGCCGTCCAGGTCGTCGGCATGGTCGGCGGTCAGCCCGAGCCGCAGCGCGCGGATGCGCTCGCGTGACAGCTCGCCTTCGCCCGTGCGGTTGTCGTAGCCATTGAGCACGGCGCGCAGCTCCAGGTTGCTGCGCCGGCTGCGCAGCACCGGATAGCTGAGGCCCAGCTGGACATTGGTGCTGTCCGTATCGATGTTGGGCAAGGGCGAATCGGGCTTGGAGCGGGAGTCCGAGGCCGACCACAGCGCCTTCAATCCCTGCGCACCCAGCGGCGCCTCGCCGTTGTAGGCGAGCATGTTCAGGCGCCGGTCACCCGAACTCACGAGGCGCAGCGCATGGCGATCGAACGCGCCCGCCAGCCCCCTCAACTCCACGCCGGCCTCCAGGCGCAGATGGCCCTGGGCGGGCGCCGTGCGGTTGTGCAGCAGCAGCGAGTAGGCGCTGGGGGTGCGCGCCGCCACGATGATGAGCTCGGACGAGTTCGGCGCTTCCCCCGCCCTGATATTGGCCTGCGCGCTGATGCCGGCAAGTTCGTTCACCAGCAGCATCGCCCTCTCCAGCGTGGCGAGCCGCAAGGGGCGCTCGGCGGTCACCGGCGCGAGCCGCTCGGCCAGCCCCGGCGACTCGAAGCCGCTGAAGGTCACCCGGTCGACATAGCCTTCGAGCACCTGGATCTGCACGACGGCGGGCCCGGCCGTGCCGATGTCCTGCGCCGGCACGATCGCCTGCGACAGGATGTAGCCGGCCTCGCGGTAGCGCGCGCCGACCCGCGCGGCGAGGTGGAACACCTCGGCCAGCGTGACGGTGCGCCCCAGCTTGTCGGCCCACAGCGGCCGCAGCGCGTCGGTGCTGATCGTGCGGTTGCCGCTGAGCTGCACATCACCCAGCGTGAACTGCAGGGTCTCCGCACCGGCCGGTACGTTCTCGCCGAATGCGGGCTCGGCAATGCGCAGGCTGTCGCGCCGCACCGGTTCGGGCGGCGGCCGCATGTCCTGATCGATGCGGCCGGCCGGCTGGGCCAGTGTTGGAGATGCGACCCACAACAGGGCCGCAGCGAGTGCTGCCTGGATCCACGATTTCAAGGAACCCTCCGTGATGCTGTCGCTTGACGGCCGGATGTACGCCCCGACCTCGGCTCAAGCGAATGCCGCCCCGATCGAACCTGGAATCATCAATAGCCCGTCGTTCAACGCTGTGCTGCGACAGCGCCGCGCGGAACGCCTCCCTGAAAGCGTTCCGCAATGCTCTGGCCGACCCGACAAGTTTTCATCCCGAAAACTGTTGAGTCTCCTCAGACTTGAGGAACGCGCAGCTCAAGGCCGTCCAGTGCGCGACGCATGGCGCACATCAGGCCTCGCCGTACGCCATGCAACTCTGACCTGAACGCCTGCGTACCGACGGGCGCGTCCTGGTGATCCACATCGCATGCAAGCGATGGGACGCATGGCGACTTGCCTGCGACTTGGCAGAGGCGAACGCGGGCGGTCCTATCTGGCAGCAGCGTCGCTGGCGCCGGAGTTCAAGCGTGGATCGCTTCCGACTGCGCCTCCCTGGCCATCGGCCGCTCCCTGCCAAGCGCAGCGCGCCGCCAGATCCCAGTCGTCGATTGGACGGCTCAGGGAATTCCCGTCCCTTGACAGACCGCCGACGCCGACTATCATTTGTTCAACTTTTGAGAACCAGGTTCCATTTTATGGAACCAACAACTCAAGGCAGCGAAACCGGCTCAGGCAAGGAGAATCCTTTGGCGACACCTTCGAGTTCAGCGCACGCGGGCGGCACCGGCCACGACCGGCATCCGCGCGCGCTGTCGCCGGCCAACCTGCTGCTGACGCTGGCCCTGAGCGTCTTCGGCGCCATCATCGGCATCCAGATGATGTCCCGCCTGGGCATCACGCCGAGCACCTCGCTGATCGGCGCGCTGGCCGCGATGAGCCTGGCGCGCGTCCCGCTGGCGATGTTCCGGGGCTTCCGCTCGCCGCATGCGCAGAACCTGGCGCAGACGAGCATCTCGTCGGCCACCTTCGGCGCGGCCAACAGCCTGTTCCTGCCCATCGGCATCCCCTTCCTCTTCGGCCTGCCGGAGATGGTGACGCCGATGCTCGTCGGCGTGAGCCTGGCCATGCTGCTGGACGGCTGGCTGCTCTATCGCATGTTCGACACGCCGGTCTTCCCCGCACGCCAGCCCTGGCCGGTGGGCATCGCCACGGCCGAGGCCATCAAGGCCGGCGACAGCGGCGGCCGCCAGGCGCGCATCCTGGCCGGTGGCCTGGTGCTGGGCGCGGCCGGCGCCTTGCTGGGCCTGCCGATGTCGGCCTTCGGCGTGGCGCTGATCGGTGGCCTGAGCGCGATGGCGGCCTTCGGCATCGGCCTGCTGGCCCGGGCCTACTCGACGGTGCTCACCGGCGTGGACATCGCGAGGCTCTACATCCCGCACGGCATGATGATCGGCGCCGGCCTGGTGGCGCTGGCGCAAGTCGCGATGCTGATGCTGCGCCGCCGGCCGCGTGCCGGCGAGGCCGCCGCCGACCCGGCGGGCGCGCCGTCCAACACCGGCCTCGGCGCGGCGCTGCGCCTGGGTGCCGTCGGCTACCTGGCCATCATGGTGCTGCTCGCATTCGGCACCGGCGTGTACCTGGAGATGTCGCCCGGCATGCTGCTGCTGTTCATCGTGTATGGCGCCTTCGCGGCCTTCGTGCACGAGATCATCGTCGGCATCTCGGCCATGCATGCGGGCTGGTTTCCGGCCTTCGCGGTGGCGCTGATCACGCTGATGATCGGCATCCTGATGGGCCTGCCGCCGCAGGGCCTGGTGGTGCTGGCGGGCTTTTCCGCCGCCACCGGCCCGGCCTTCGCCGACATGGGCTACGACCTCAAGACCGGCCACCTGCTGCGCGGCGAAGGCGCCGATCCGGCCTTCGAGCGCGACGGCCGCATCCAGCAGACCATCGCCGCGATGCTGGGCTTCGGCGTGGCCATCGTGGTCGTGGCGCTGACGCACAAGTCCCTGTTCCAGCAAGGCCAGACGGCGCCCATCGACGCGGCCTATGTGGCGGCCATCCGCGCCGGCATCTCGGGCGACACCGCTCTCAACCTGGCGATCTGGGCGCTGCCCGGCGCGCTGCTGCAGTGGCTCGGCGGCTCCACGCGCCAGCTCGGCGTCCTCTTCGCCACCGGCCTGCTGATCGGCAACCCGCTGGCCGGCTGGATGGTCGCCCTCGGCATCGTGGTGCGGCTGCTGGCCTCGCGCTGGATGAGCCGCTCGACGCGCGAACAGATGGAAGTCTTCGCCGGAGGCGTCATCGCCGGCGACGCGCTGCTCAATTTCCTCTCCGGTTTCTTCCCCCACGCACGCAAGTGAGAAAGCAGACATCGACATGAAGCGCAGATTGACCGAAGACGACGTGATGGCCGCGGTGATGGGCGGCGCCATCCTCGGCGGCGGCGGCGGCGGCGACGTCGCCAACGGCGAGCGCGTGGCCCGCCTGGCCCTGCAGATCGGCACGCCCGAGCTGTGGACCGTCGACGAGTTCGACGATGCGGCCATCGCCACCACCGTCGCCTACGTCGGCGCGCCTGCGGCGCCCAACCTCAAGGTGACGCCGGCCCACTTCGTGCGCGCGCTGGAACTGCTGAACAAGGCCCTGCCGCCGACGCTGCAGGTGGTGGCGTTCAACACCAATGAGAATGGCGCGGAGACCACGGTCAACGGCTGGATCCAGTCCGCGCTGACGGGCCTGCCGCTGCTGGACCTGGCCTGCAACGGCCGCGCCCATCCCTCGGCCCTGTTCGGCTCACTGGGCCTGCATGCCGAGCCCGATTACCGCTCGCAGCAGGCCTACGCCGGCGGCCACCCCGAGCGCTACGTGGAAGGCCTGGCCTGCGGACGGCTCGACGTGGCGGCGGCGGTGATCCGCCAGGCCTCGGTCCAGGCCGGCGGCGGCGTGGCCGTGGCACGCAACCCCGTCAGCATCGGCTATGCGCGGCGCAACGGCGCGCCGGGCGCGATCAGCCATGCCATCGCCGTGGGCCGCGCGTGGCTCGAGGGCGGCGTCGCCGGCGCCGCGGCCTTCATGGGCGGGCGCATCGTGGCCGAGGGCCGCGTGAGCGCCTGCCGGCTACAGCAGTCCGGCGGTCTGGACCGCGGCACCATCGTGCTGGACGATGCCGCGCGCACCGAGTTGCCGACCATCAACGAGTACATGCTGCTCGAGCAGGGCGGCCAGCGCATCGCCGAGTTCCCCGACCTGATCTGCACCTTCGCCGAGGACGGCCGCCCGCTGCCCTCCGCCGAGGTGCGCGAAGGCATGCGCGTCTCGGTGCTGCATGCACCGCGCAGCAGCCTGGTTCTGTCCCGAACCATGGACATGCCCGAGCTCTACGCCAAGTTCGCCGCCTCGCTCGGCAAGCCTTTCGGCCCCCGCCAATCCTGAACCCTGGAGATGATGACCATGAAGCGAATCACCCGACTCAGCGCTATCGCGGCTGCCACCGCCCTGCTGTGGTCCACGGCCCAGGCCCAGGAGGCTCCGCCGCCACCGGCCCCAGCGGACGACGCGCAACCGGCCGCCGGCAAGTCCGCGCTCGAAGCGGTGGTCATCACCGCCCAGGGCCGGCGCGAGCTGCTGCAGAACGTGCCCGTGGTGGTGAAGGCCTTCAGCGCCAAGCAGATCGAGGACGCGGGCATCAAGAGCACGCAGGACTTCGTCAACATGACGCCGAACATGTCCTTCGACAACTCCTTCACCTACGGCAATTCCTTCGTCGTGATCCGCGGCGTCTCGCAGATCAACAACGCCGACTCGCCCGTGGCCGTGGTGGTGGACGGCGTGCCGCAGAGCGACCAGAAGCAGCTCAAGATGAACCTCGTGGACGTGGCCCGCATCGAGGTGCTCAAGGGCCCGCAGGGCTCGCTCTACGGGCGCAACGCCATCGGCGGCGCCATCGTGATCGACACCAAGTCGCCCGGCAACGCGCTCGAAGGTTTCGCCAAGGTCGACTACAGCAGCGGCAGCACGCGCGAGCTGTCCGGCGGCGTCAGCGGCGCGCTCGTGCCGGACACGCTGATGTTCCGCCTCGTCGGCCAGACCAAGGGCTCGGACGGCCAGATCGAGAACAGCTACCTGAAGAAGAACGTGGACGCCGTCGGCCACGACAACCTGCTGCGCGGCCGCCTGACCTGGATGGCCAGCGACACGGTGCAGCTCGACCTGCGCGCCAGCACCAACACCTTCCGCGCCGGCGCCACCTGGGACGCGCTGATCCCCGACGGCGACCTGAACAAGCGCCGCAGCCCCAGCTCCAACGTGCTGGGCAAGACCGAAGGCTATGCCGACGAGCTGACCTTCAAGGCCGACGTCGAGACCGGCCTGGGCACGCTGACGGCCATCACCAACCGCGCCAAGCTGCGCGAGAAGTTCGTCGGCGACGGCGACTTCGGCAACCCGGTGGACAACGGCATCACCGGTGCCGCCCAGCGCGTGCAGGGCAAGGACCGCCGCACCACGCTGACCAGCCAGGAGCTGCGCCTGACCTCGCCCGGCAACCAGCCGCTGCGCTGGATCGCCGGCCTGTTCTACCTGACCAAGACCATGGACTTCGAGGAGAAGTCCTTCGCCGACGTCAACGGCGACACGGCCCAGTACGACACGGCGCCGGTGCTGCGCTACAACGTGTTCAAGAACAAGGCCAGCGCCGCCTTCGGGCAGGTGGAGTACGACCTGACCCCGGCCACCAAGATCGCCGCCGGGCTGCGCTACGACCGCGACGACCGCGAGCGCATCGACACGCTCAACGCCGGCACCCGCGTGGACGCCAGCTTCGACAGCTGGCAGCCCAAGCTGACCATGACGCACAAGCTCGGCGCGGACGCGCTCGGCTTCGCCACCTACAGCACGGGCTTCCGCTCGGGCGGCTTCAACACCACCGCTGCGGACCAGCCGATCTTCAAGGCCGAGAACCTGCGCAACATCGAGCTCGGCTACAAGGCCAGCTTCCTCGACCAGCGCCTGATGCTCAACGTGGCGGCCTTCCACTCCGACTCGCGCGACTTCCAGTACTTCTACATCAAGCTGCTGGCCAACAATTCGCTGTCCGGCCGCATCGCCAACATCGACCGCGTCACCATCAAGGGCCTGGACCTGGACCTGCGCTACGCCCCGCTCGCCGGCCTGGAGTTCGACGCCGGCTTCGGCTTGACCGACAGCCGCATCACCGCCAACGCCGCCGAGCCGTCCACGGTGGGCAACCACACGCCCAAGTCCTCGCCCTGGAAGGCCACCTTCGGCGCCCAGTACACGACCGCCCTGGGCGACGGTCTCAACGGCTTCGCGCGCATGGACGTGGAAGTGCGCAGCCGCAAGTACTGGCACCCGGACAACATCCTCGTCTCCGACGGCATGACGCTGCTGGGCGCCCGGCTGGGCCTGCGCGGCCCGCGGGATCGCTGGTCCGTCAACCTCTACGGCAAGAACCTGACCAACAAGTTCTACTACGCGGACGTCAACGGCAAGACGTACAACGGCTGGGCTGCGCCGATCGTGGCGATCGGCTCGCAGGCCGCGCCGCGCACCGTCGGCATCGAGCTCAACTACAAGCTCTGAGCATGTTCGTATCATCGCGAGCTTCGCATCGACTACAAAGGATCCGGCATTGAGCACGCTCGTGAACGCCATGGAGGTGTTGAAGCTGATCGTGCGCCTGCGCCGCGACGTGACGGTGACCGATCTCGTCAACGAGCTCGGCTACCCGAAGAGTTCGGCGTCGCGCACGCTCAGCCAGATGGCCGAGCACGAGTTCCTCGAGCGCGATGCGCTGACCAAGGCCTACCGGCCCGGCGCGGTGATCATGGAAGCCTCCTTCCACTTCCGCGCCAGCACGACGGTGGCCGCCTTGCTGGAGGACGCGCTGGAGAAGCTGGTGGCCGACACCGGCTGCACCGGCTACCTCGGCATCCTCAAGGAGAGCGACATCCTCGTCGTGCAGATGCGCCCCGGCCACAGCGCGCTGCAGGTCTACACGCCGCCGGGCAGCAGCGCGCCCGCGTTTGCCAACTCCATGGGCCGCGCGCTGCTCGCCCGGCACGACGACGCCGAGGTCAGGAAGCTCGTCGGCCGCAAGCTTGCCGCCCCGCCGGCCCGCGCGCCGCAGACGCCGCAGGAGCTGCTCGAACGGCTGGCCCAGGTCCGCCGCCTGGGCTTCGCGGAGTCGCGCGGCGAAGTGCTGCCTCATGTGGCGGGCGTCGCCGCTGCCATCGTCGATCCGGCCACGGGCCAGGGCCATGGCATCGGCATCGCCATGCCGGAGCAGGATTCCACCGATGCCGCCTTCGCGCGCTACGCCCTGTGCGTGCGCGACGCGGCGCAGTCGGTGGGCAGGCGGATCGGCGACGACTACTGGCTGCGCTTCCAGCCCTGAACCCGCAGGCTCCCAGCGGAGCCCTTCCTCCTCGCCGCAGCCTGGCTGCCACGCCCATGAATGCCACTCGCCTGCCCGACGTCCGCTTCGACCAGTTCCTGCGCCATGCCGAGCTCGGCGCCCTCCTCCACGCCTATGCCGAGGCGCGGCCCGAGCTCGTCACCGTGCGCTCGATCGGACGCAGCCATGAAGGCCGCGACATCTGGGTCGTCGTCCTCACCAACGCCGCCACCGGCGCCGACACGGACAAGCCCGGCTTCTGGCTCGACGGCAATATCCACGCCGCCGAATTGACCGCGTCCACGGCCTGCCTGTACTACCTGCACGAGCTGCTCGGCAAGTACGGCACCGACGCCCAGGTCACCCAGCTGCTCGACACCCGCGCCGTCTACATCGCGCCGCGCCTGAACCCCGACGGCGCCGAGCTGGCCCTGTTGCCGAGGCCGCGCCACATCCGGGCGTCCACGCGCCTGTATCCCTTCGAGGAAGAACCCGTCGACGGCCTCACCACCGAGGACGTGGACGGCGACGGTCGCATCCTCACGATGCGGGTGCCCGACCCGCACGGCAGCTGGAAGCAATGCGCCGCCGATCCGCGGCTGATGGTGGCGCGCGAGCCCGGCGAATTCGGTGGCGACTACTACCGCCTCTATCCCGAGGGCTTCATCCGGAACCACGATGGCCTGACCGTCACCGTCAACAAAGATCGCGAGGGCCTGGACCTCAATCGCAACTTCCCGAGCGGCTGGCGCCCCGAGCACCAGCAGGCCGGCGCCGGGCCGTATCCGGCCAGCGAGCCCGAGGTCAGGGCGATGGTGGACTTCATCCTCGCGCATCCGAACATCGGCGCCGCCATCAGCTACCACACGCACAGCGGCGTGATCCTGCGCCCGATGGGCACGTGCAGCGACGACGACATGATTCCCGACGACCTGCGCTGCTACAAGCGCTTCTCGGAACTCGGCACCCGCAGCACCGGCTACCCCGCCGCCAGCATCTGGCACGAGTTCAAGTACCACCCCAAGGAGACCATCAGCGGCACTCAGGACTGGGTCTACGAACACCTGGGCGCGCTGTTCTGGACGGTCGAGCTCTGGGCACCGAACCGGGAGGCCGGCATCGAGGGCTACAAGTGGATCGACTGGTACCGCGAGCATCCGGTCGAGGACGACCTGAAGCTGCTCAAGTGGAGCGACGAGCAGTGCGGCGGCCAGGCCCATGTGGACTGGAAGCCCTTCGTGCATCCGCAGCTCGGCGCCGTGGAGATCGGCGGCTGGGACAGGATGAACTTCTGGCGCAACCCACCGCCGCACCTGCGCGAGCGCGAGGCCGCGCGCTTCCCCGGCTGGATGACGCAGATCGCGCTCTCGCTGCCCAAGCTCGAGCTGCTGCGCAGCGAGGTCCGCGCGCTCGGCCCCGACACCTGGCGGATCCGCATGGCGGTGGCCAACAGCGGCTACCTGCCCGCCTACGTGACGAAGCGGGCGCTGGAGCGCAAGATCGTGCGCGGCGTGATGTTCGAGATCGAGCTGCCGTCCGGCAGCGCCGAAGTGAGCCTGCTCGGTGGCAAGGAACGCATGGAGGGGCCCCAGTTGGAGGGCCACGGCAACAAGTCCTCGCTGCTCGCCCTGCAGCCCAGCCGTGACGTGACGGCGGACCGGGCGGTGGCCGAATGGATCCTGCGCGCGCCGCGTGGCACCCGATTGGCCTTGAGCGCCAGCGCCGCGCGTGCCGGCATGGTGCGCACCGAGATCACGCTGGACTGATCGCGAGGACGCGGTGATGCGTGCCGCAATCGTGATCGGGTGAAGCCCGTCGCGCCGCGTTCCCCAGAAGTTTGTTGCCAGAGAAGTCCAAGACCGCCTCGGAGGCGGTCTTGTCCTACAAGGCTCGACCGCTGGCTGCGGCACAGTCGTCCAGTCTGAAGAACACCATGTCAACACCCTTCATCACAGCGGCCCTGGGTATCGGCGGCATTGCCTCGGCGACACGGCTGCCCCCGGTCGTGGACCGGGCGGGGAGCCATGCGCCTGGCGTCATCCGGCGCACGCCGCCCGGCGTCTCCTGACCGCCTCGTCGACGACACCGATGGCTGCCGCCGAACTCTCCGACGCCGTCCCGCGACTACCTGCAACGGACGAATTCGCCTGGCTCGGCAGCGGCACCGACATGGACCGGCGCATGCGCGCGCTGGACTGGGGCGGCACGCCGCTGGGTGCGCTGCATGCCTGGCCCCAGAGCCTGCGGTCCGCGGTCAGCATCTGCCTGGGATCGCGCTTCCCCATGGTGGTGCTGTGGGGGCCGCAGCTGACGATGGTCTACAACGACGCCTACGCCCCGCTGCTGGGTGACAAACATCCCGGGGCGCTCGGCTGCGGCATCCGGGAGGTCTGGAGCGAGATCGCCGATGTCATCGGGCCGCTGATGGCCAGCGTGCTGGAGACCGGCCAGGCGACCTGGATCCCCGACGGCCGGCTGACCCTGGAACGCCATGGCGCGCCCGAGGAGACCTACTTCTCGTACTCCTTCGGCCCGGTGCGCGTCGAGGACGGCAGCGTCGGCGGGATCCTCGCGGTCACGATCGAGATGACGCAGCGGGTCGTCGGCGAGCGCCGGCAGGCCTTCCTCACGCAGCTTGCCGATGCAACGGCCGGCGCTGCAGATGCCGCCGAGGTCTGCGGCCGGGCGCTGGGCGTGATCGGTGCGGGAACACCGGACCTCGACCAGGCATCCATCCACCTCCATGGCACCGGCCCGGACGCGCCGCCCAGGCTCGGCCCGCGCGCACTGGCCGTGCCCATCCGCACGGCCGAGTCCGCCGAGCCGCTCGGCACCCTGGTCGTGGAAGTGAATGCGCATCGCCCGCTCGATCAGGGCTGCCGCGAGTTCGTCGCGCTGGTCGGTCGCCAGATCGCGCGCTCGATCGCCGACGCCCGGTCGCTGGCGCAGGAGCGGGCACGCGCACTGGCCGACGTGGAACTGCGCCGCATCTTCGATCAGGCGCCCAGCTTCGTCTGCATCATGAAGGGGCCGGAGCATGTCTTCGAGTTCGTCAACCGGGCGCATGCCGCGCTGTTCAACAGCGCCTCATGGATCGGCAAGCCGGTGCGGGAGGCCTTCCCGGACATTGCACACCAGGGCTACTTCGAGCGGCTGGACCAGGTCTACCGCACCGGCGAGCGCTTCATCGCCGCGGCCGCGCCGGTGCGATACCGCTACTCGCCGCAGAACCCCGAGGAAGAGCGGCTGCTGGACTTCATCTACGCGCCGATCCGCGACGACGCGGGCTGCATCGTCGGCATCTTCTGCGAGGGCTTCGATGTCAGCGCCCGCCGAGCCGCCGAGACAGGGCTGGAAGCCGCCCGACAGCAGGCCGCGGAGCAGCGAAGGCTCTACGAGGCCATCCTGAACAACACGCCGGACCTGGCCTATGTGTTCGACCTGTCGCACCGCTTCATATATGCCAACGACGGCCTGCTGCGCATGTGGGGCAAGACCTGGCACGAGGCCATCGGCAAGACCTGCCTGGAGCTCGGCTACGAACCCTGGCACGCCGCGATGCACGACCGGGAGATCGAGCAGGTGGTGCGGACGAAGCAGCCGATCCGGGGCGAGGTGCCGTTCGACGGCACCTTCGGGCGGCGCATCTACGACTACATCTTCGTCCCGGTGCTGGGCGCCGACGCAGAGGTGGTCGCGGTGGCCGGCACCACGCGGGACATCACCGAGATCAAGGCCATGGAGGAGACGCTGCGCCTGCAGGCCGACCAGTTGCGCCAGGGTGACCAGCGCAAGGACGAGTTCCTCGCCATGCTGGCGCACGAGTTGCGCAACCCGCTGGCGCCGCTGCGCAACGGCCTGGCCATCATCCGCCGCCTGGCCCCGAGCGACACGGCGCGGCTGCAGGACGTACGCGCGATGATGGAACGCCAGGTCGTGCAGATGGTGAGGCTGGTCGACGACCTGCTGGACGTGACCCGCATCTCCAGCGGCAAGATCCGCATCGGCATGGAGCGCGTGGCGCTGGCGGAGGTGCTGCAGGCGGCCGTCGAGACCAGCCAGCCGCTGATCGACCAGGCCCGGCATGCGCTGA
>NZ_LYVQ01000182.1 GCF_001984095.1 Pelomonas sp. KK5 | reverse complement strand
GTGGCCGAGAGCGAGATCGGCTGCGCGCTCGGTGCCGCCCGGCTCGCTCGTCTGGCGGCCGGCGTGCCGCTCGGCGACCTGGCCCGTCCGCCGCGCGTGCGCAGCTACGAGCCGCGCCCGCAGCGCACGCAAACCCATGTCGAACGCCACGCCCAGTGGCGCAAGCTCTATCCGGCGCTTGCCGGCCTGTCGTCCACCCGCTGAGGATCCCTTGCCATGAGTGCCCCTAACGCCTATTTCACGCTGACCGAACCGCACCAGTTCCAGTACTACCAGCCGCAGCGCATGGTGCTGGGCAAGACGATGGAGCAGCAGCTGCGCTTTGCGATCTGCTACTGGCACAGCTTCGTCTGGCCGGGCCTGGACCCCTTCGGCGGCGAGACCTTCATGCGCCCCTGGCACGCCGCCGGCGGCGACCCGATGGAGCAGGCGCACCACAAGGCCGACGTGGCCTTCGAGCTGTTCCGCCTGGCCGGTGCGCCCTTCTTCACCTTCCATGACCGCGACATCGCGCCCGAGGGCCAGACCTTGCGCGAATCGAACCTCAACGTGCGCCGCATCGGCGAGGTGTTTGCGAGGAAGATGGCCGACAGCGGCATCAAGCTGTTGTGGGGCACGGCCAACCTGTTCTCCAACCGCCGCTACATGTCCGGCGCGGCGACCAACCCCGATCCCGAGGTCTTCGCCTACGCCGCGGGCCAGGTGAAGAACGTGCTCGAGCTGACGCACGAGCTGAAGGGCGAGAACTACGTGCTGTGGGGCGGCCGCGAGGGCTACGAGACGCTGCTGAACACCCATGTCGGCCGCGAGCTGGACCAGCTCGGCCGCTTCCTGAACCTGGTGGTCGAGCACAAGCACAAGATCGGCTTCAAGGGCGCGCTGCTGATCGAACCCAAGCCGGCCGAGCCGACCAAGCACCAGTACGACTACGACGTCGCCACCGTCTACGGCTTTCTCAAGCGCTACGGCCTCGAGAAGGAGGTGCAGGTCAACATCGAGCAGAACCATGCGCTGCTGGCCGGCCATACCTTCGAGCACGAGATCGAGATGGCGCACGCCCTGGGCATCTTCGGCTCCATCGACATGAACCGCGGGGACGAGATGCTGGGCTGGGACACCGACCAGTTCCCCAACAACCTGCAGCAGGTGGCGCTGGCGCTGTACCACATCATCCGCGGCGGCGGCTTCACCAGCGGCGGCCTGAACTTCGATGCCAAGCTGCGCCGCCAGTCCATCGACCCGGACGACCTCGTGCTGGCCCATGCCGAGGCGATGGACCTCTGCGCCCGCGCGCTGCTGATCGCCGAGAAGATGATCGCGGACGACCAGCTCAGCGCCCACGTCCGCGCCCGCTACCAGGGCTGGGACGGCGAGCTCGGTCGCGAGATCCTCGCGGGCCGCGTCTCGCTGGATCAACTGGCCGCCACCGTCGAGCAGCAAGGCCTGGACCCGCAGCCCCGCTCGGGCCGGCAGGAGCGGCTGGAGGCGCTGGTCACGCGCTATCTGTAACAGGGCATTTCTCACGCCGCCCGCGATCCTGCGCGGGCCTGCGGTGTATGCGTCGAGTTTGGCTGTTAGGCTTTGTTGCAAATGAATGCCGCGCCCACGAACGACCCGCGCAGCAGTCCGCTCGACGAGGACGAAAACCTGCACGCACGCCGCCTCAGCCAGCTGGGGGTGACGGTGTTGCTGGCCCTCGGCACGGGCAGCCTGATCGCCCTGGTGCGGCAGGACTGGCGCACGCTGGGGTTCATGGCTGCGGCCCTGCTGCTGGTCGGCGCCAGCCTGGCGCTGACGCGGCGCCGGCGCATCCAGCCGGCGGCGCTGCTGATGCTGTGGACGCTGGCGGTGATCGCCACGCTGGCCATGTGGACCAACCAGGGCATCTACAGCCCGGCGCTGCTGGTCTATCCGGTCGTGCTGGTGATCGGCAGCATGCTGGTGCGCCGCGGCCAGCTGCTGGCCTTGCTGGTCTTCATGGCCCTGTGCCTGGGCGGCATGACCTGGCTCACCGAGACCGGCCGCCACCAGTTCGAGCTGAGCCCGCCGACCTACGGCGTGCTGGCCTATGTGCTGACCATCCTGGGCGCCTTCTCGGCCGCCATCCTGCTGCTGGCCGGCGACCTGCGCCGCGCGCTGGCGCGGGTGCGCACCGAGGTGCAGCGGGTGCAGGAGAGCAGCGAGCAGCTGCGCTACCTGGCCGAGCATGACCAGCTTACCGGGCTGCCCAACCGGCGCCTCGGCAGCCTGCTGTTCGAGCAGGCCATCGGCACCGCGCGGCGCAACGGCACGCTGCTGGCCGTGATGTTCGTGGACCTGGACAACTTCAAGAGCATCAACGACAGCTTCGGCCATTCGATCGGCGACGACTTCCTGCGCCAGGCGGCCGAGCGGCTGCGCGCCGCGGTGCGCAGCTCCGACACGGTGTTCCGCCAGGGCGGCGACGAGTTCCTGATCCTGCTGCCCGACGTGCGCGATGCCGCCGCCGTCTCCGCCGCGGCCACCCATGTGCTGGCCGGCATGTGCCGGCCCTACACGGTGCGCGAGATCACCGTCAGCAGTTCCTGCTCGATCGGCGTGGCGATGTTCCCGGGCGAGAGCCACGACTTCGAGACGCTGGTGAAGAAGGCCGACCTGGCCATGCACCACGCCAAGGACGCGGGCCGCAACGCGATCCGATTCTTCGACGAGGCGATGAACGCCGACATGGTCGAGGACCTGATGCTGGGCACCGGCCTGGCGCAGGCGCTGGAGAAGAACGAGCTGAGCCTGCACTTCCAGCCACAGCTGGATCTGGCCAGCGGCCGGCTGCTTGGTGCGGAGGCGCTGCTGCGCTGGCAGCATCCGGAGCTGGGCTGGATCCCGCCGGCCCGCTTCATCGCGCTGGCCGAGCGCTCGGGGCTGATCGTCGAGATCGGCCAGTGGGTGATCGACCAGGCCTGCCGCCAACTGCGCGCCTGGGCAGACGCCGGCCTCGGGCACCTGGTGCTCTCGATCAACGTGTCGACGATCCAGTTCAAGCGCGGCACGATCGATCTGGTCGTCAACCAGGCGCTGGACCGCCACGGCATCAACCCGGCCAGCCTTGAGCTGGAGGTGACCGAGTCTGCGCTGATCCACGACGCCGAGACCTTCGTCGCCACGCTGGCGCGGCTCAAGAGCCTGGGCGTGGGCCTGTCCATCGACGACTTCGGCACAGGCTACTCGAACCTGTCCTACCTGCAGCGCTTCGAGGTGGACAAACTGAAGATCGACCAGTCCTTCGTCCGGCGGCTGAGCCAGAGCGAGCCGGATCAGGCGATCGTGCGCGCCATCGTGCAGATGGCCAAGAGCCTGAAGCTGCAGACCACCGGCGAGGGCATCGAGGACCAGGCCACCGCCGCGCTGCTGCGCGAGCTGGGCTGCGACCAGGGGCAGGGCTACCTGTTCAGCCGCCCGCTGCCGCTGGCGCAGTTCGAGCGCTTTGCGCGGGAGCATCCGCGGGCGGCAGGGACGATGCAGGCAGGTTCGGCCAGCCCAACGCCCGCCTGACGAAGTCGGCCAGCGCGGCGGGATCGCCGCTGCTGGCGAGGTGGATCGCCGCTGGCCCCTCGGTGGCCGCCTCGTGCCACAAGCGCGCCGCCTGACGCGCGACCGCGCCCTCGATGTTGAGCAGTTGCACCTCAGGTCCGAGGGTACGCTGCAGCGCCGCCTGTACCAGCGGGTAATGGGTGCAGCCCATCAGCACGGTGTCGACCCGAGCCTCGCGCAGCGGCGCACACAACTGCGCGAGCAGCGCATGCAGCGCGGGCGTGTCCAGCTCGCCGGCTTCGATCAGGTCGACCAGGCCGGGACAGGGCTGGGCGACGATCTGCTTGCCTTCGGCATGCCGCTGCAGCAGCGACTTGAAGCGCTCGCTGGCGATCGTCGCGGGCGTGGCGAGCACGCCGATGCGGCCGTTGCGGCTGGCGGCGACTGCCGGCTTGATGCCGGGTTCGGTGCCGACGATCGGAAGCGTCGGCCAGCGTTCGCGCATCGCCGCGATCGCATGGGCCGTGGCGGTGTTGCAAGCCACGACGATCAGGCGCGCGCCCTGGTCGAGCAGGTATTGAGTGATCGCCAGGCTGCGCGCGGCGATGTAGTCGGCGCTGCGCTGGCCGTAGGGCGCATGGGCCGTGTCGGCGACATAACGCAGATCCACGGCGGGGAGTTCGCGGCGCAGTTCGCGCAGCACGGTCAGGCCGCCGACGCCGGAATCGAACACGCCGATCGAGGGGCGGGGCAGGGGAGTCGTCTGGTTCATCAGTCCTTCAAGTCTAGCCAAGGCGCGCTTCTCCGGCTGCGAAGGACGGCCGCTGCCAGAGCGTGGTTAGAATCGAACGATCGTGCTTTTTTATGTGACGCTACTCGAAAAGGGTGGCGCGACCGGCGGATCGCACCCGTAGAATCCGCAGTTAACGTAAACGTCAATTAGCCCCCCTGGAGACTTCGATGAAGGTTTTGGTCCCTGTCAAGCGCGTGGTCGACTACAACGTCAAGGTGCGCGTCAAGAGCGATGGCACCGGCGTGGATATCGCCAACGTCAAGATGTCGATGAACCCCTTTGACGAGATCGCCGTCGAAGAAGCCGTCCGCCTGAAGGAGAAGGGCGTCGTCACCGAGATCATCGCCGTGTCCTGCGGCGTGACCCAGTGCCAGGAAACCCTGCGCACCGCGATGGCCATCGGCGCGGACCGCGCCATCCTGGTCGAGACCGACGTGGAACTGCAGCCGCTGGCCGTGGCCAAGATCCTGAAGGCGCTGGTCGACAAGGAACAGCCGCAGCTGGTGATCCTGGGCAAGCAGGCGATCGACGACGACTGCAACCAGACCGGCCAGATGCTAGCCGCGCTGGCCGGCCTGCCGCAAGGCACCTTCGCCTCCAAGGTCGAAGTGGTGGACGGCAAGGCGAACGTAACGCGTGAAGTCGACGGCGGCCTCGAGACCGTGTCGCTGAGCCTGCCGGCCGTGGTCACCACCGACCTGCGCCTGAACGAGCCGCGCTACGTGACGCTGCCCAACATCATGAAGGCCAAGAAGAAGACGCTCGACGTGGTGAAGCCGGCCGACCTGGGCGTGGACGTCGCTCCGCGCATCAAGACGATCAAGGTCGAGGAGCCGCCCAAGCGCGGCGCCGGCATCAAGGTGCCGGACGTCGCCACGCTGGTCGACAAGCTCAAGAACACCGCCAAGGTCATCTAAAGAATTCCGGAGACTCATCAACATGACCGCTCTCGTCATCGCTGAACACGACAACGCCCACATCAAGGGCGCCACGCTGAACACCGTGACCGCTGCCGCTGCCTGCGGCGGTGATGTCCATGTGCTGGTGGCCGGCGCGAATGCCGCCGCTGCTGCTGCCGCCGCCGCCCAGATCGCCGGCGTCGCCAAGGTGCTGCACGCCGACGGCGCGCAACTGGCGGACGGCCTGGCCGAGAACCTGGCCGCGCAAGTGATCGCCATCGCCGGCGACTACAGCCACATCCTGTTCCCCGCCACCGCCTCGGGCAAGAACGTCGCCCCGCGCGTCGCCGCGCTGCTGGACGTGGCCCAGGTGTCCGACATCACCAAGGTGATCGCCGCCGACACCTTCGAGCGCCCGATCTACGCCGGCAACGCGATCGCCACCGTGCAGTCGTCCGACGCCAAGAAGGTCGTCACCGTCCGCACCACCGGCTTCGACCCGGCTGCCGCCACCGGCGGCTCGGCCGCCGTCGAGACGCTGAGCGCCGCTGCTGATTCCGGCAAGAGCACCTTCGCCGGTCGTGAAGTCACCAAGAGCGACCGCCCGGAGCTGACCGCCGCCAAGATCATCGTCTCGGGCGGCCGCGCGCTGGGCTCGAACGAGAAGTTCATGGAAGTGCTGACCCCGCTGGCCGACAAGCTGAACGCCGCGCTCGGCGCCAGCCGTGCCGCCGTCGACGCCGGCTACGCCCCGAACGACTGGCAGGTCGGCCAGACCGGCAAGATCGTCGCCCCGCAGCTGTACATCGCCGCCGGCATCAGCGGCGCGATCCAGCATCTGGCCGGCATGAAGGACTCCAAGGTCATCGTCGCGATCAACAAGGATCCGGAAGCCCCGATCTTCTCGGTGGCCGACTACGGCCTGGAAGCCGACCTGTTCACGGCCGTGCCGGAACTGGTCAAGAGCCTGTAATTCCGCTATTGCATTGAGCCCCGGGGCGCCCGACTTCACGGTCGCGGCGCCCTTGTCGTATCTGGAGACATCACCATGACCTACCGCGCCCCCGTCAAGGACATGCTGTTCGACATGCAGGCCCTGGCCGGCCTCGAGCAGCTGACGCAAGCGATTCCCGCCTTCGCCGACCATGGCCTCGAGACGGCCGCCGCCGTGCTGGAAGAGTGCGCCAAGCTCAACGAGGGCGTGATCGGCCCGCTGAACGTCGAGGGCGACAGGAATCCGTCGTGGTTCAAGGACGGCGTCGTCACCACGACGCCCGGCTTCAAGGACGCCTTCCGCCAGTTCGCCGAGGGCGGCTGGCAGGGCGTGCAGCATCCGGAGGACTTCGGGGGTCAGGGCTTGCCCAAGACGATCGGCTCGGCCTGCGCCGAGATCGTCAACGGCGCCAACCTGAGCTTCGCGCTCTGCTCGATCCTGACCGACGGCGCCATCGAGGCGCTACTGACCGCCGGCTCCGACGAACAGAAGGCTCTGTACCTGCCCAAGCTGATCGACGGCACCTGGACCGGCACGATGAACCTCACCGAGCCGCAGGCCGGCTCCGACCTGGCCCTGGTGCGCACCCGCGCCGAGCCGCAGGGCGACGGCAGCTACAAGGTCTTCGGCACCAAGATCTTCATCACCTACGGCGAGCACGACATGGCGGACAACATCGTCCACCTGGTGCTGGCGCGGGTGACCGGCGCGCCGGAGGGCGTGAAGGGCATCAGCCTGTTCATCGTGCCCAAGTTCATGATCAATGCCGACGGCAGCAACGGCGCCCGCAACGACGCGCACTGCGTGTCCATCGAGCACAAGATGGGCATCAAGGCCAGCCCGACGGCCGTGCTGCAGTTCGGTGACCACGGCGGCGCGATCGGGTACCTGATCGGCGAGGAGAACCGCGGCCTCGAATACATGTTCATCATGATGAACTCGGCCCGCTACGCGGTGGGCCTGCAGGGCATCGGCCAGGCCGAGCGCGCCTACCAGAAGGCGGTGGACTACGCCCGCCAGCGCGTGCAGTCGCGCCCGGTGGACGGCTCGGCCAAGGCGGCCGTGACGATCGACCACCACCCCGACGTGCGCCGCATGCTGATGACGATGCGCGCGCTGACCGAAGGCAGCCGCGCGCTGGCGATCAACGCCGCCGCCGCCTACGACACGGCCCATCACCATCCCGACGCCCAGACCCGCGCCGAGGCCCAGGCCTTCTATGAATTCATGGTGCCCCTGGTCAAGGGCTACAGCACCGAGATGAGCCTGGAGGTGACGGACCTCGGCGTGCAGGTGCACGGCGGCATGGGCTTCATCGAGGAGACCGGCGCGGCCCAGTTCTACCGCGATGCCAAGATCCTGACCATCTACGAAGGCACGACCGCGATCCAGGCCAACGACCTGGTCGGCCGCAAGACTATCCGCGACGGCGGCGCCTTCGCGCAGGGCGTGGCCGCGCTGATCGAGGCGACCGAGGGCGAGCTCGCCGCCAGCGGCACGCCGGCCGCGCTGGCCGTGCGCAAGCAGCTCGCCGCCAGCCGTGCGGACTTCCTCGCCGCCGTGGCCTACATCGCGTCGCAAGGCAAGGCCAACCCGAACGCTGCCTACGCCGGCTCGGTGCCCTACCTGATGCTGGCCGGCAACCTGGTGGCCGGCTGGCAACTGGCCCGCTCGCTGCTGGCGGCCGAAGCCCGCATGGGCGAAGACCAGCCCTTCATGAGCGCCAAGGTCACGACCGCGCGCTTCTACGCCGAGCACATCCTGCCGCGCACCGGCGCGCTGCGCGCGGCCATCGTGGAAGGCGCGGACAGCGTCACCGCGCTGCCGCTGGACGCTTTCTGATCACGGAGACATAGAACATGCCCCTGCCCCAGGTCCTTCAGAACCTGCCGCTGCCGATCATCGCCTCGCCGATGTTCATCGTCAGCACGCCCAAGCTGGTGATCGAGCAGTGCAAGGCCGGCGTCGTCGGTTCGATGCCGGCGCTCAATGCCCGCCCGGCCGAACTGCTCGACGAATGGCTGCGCGAGATCACCGAGACCCTGGCCGCCTACAACGCCGCCAACCCGGACAAGCCCGCCGCCCCGTTCGCGATCAACCAGATCGTGCACAAGAGCAATGACCGGCTCGAGCACGACATGGCGGTCTGCGCCAAGTACAAGGTGCCCATCATCATCACCAGCCTCGGCGCCCGCGAGGACATCAACGCGGCGGTGCATGGCTGGGGCGGCATCGTGCTGCACGACATCATCAACAACAAGTTCGCGAAGAAGGCGATCGAGAAGGGCGCCGACGGCCTGATCGCCGTGGCGGCCGGCGCCGGCGGCCATGCGGGCGTCAAGAGTCCCTTCGCGCTGATCCAGGAAATCCGCGAGTGGTTCGACGGCCCGGTGGCCTTGTCAGGCGCCATCGCTACCGGCGACGCGGTGCTGGCGGCTCAGGCGATGGGCGCGGACTTCGGCTACATCGGCTCGGCCTTCATCGCCACCGAAGAGGCCCGCGCGGTGGAGGGCTACAAGCAGATGATCGTGAACAGCAGCAGCGACGACATCGTCTACAGCAACCTGTTCACCGGCGTGCACGGCAACTACCTGAAGGGCTCCATCGTCAATGCCGGCATGGACCCGGAGAACCTGCCCGAGAGCGATCCCTCCAAGATGAACTTCGGCGGCGGCGAGAACGCCGCCAAGAAGGCCTGGAAGGACATCTGGGGCAGCGGCCAGGGCATCGGCGCGGTGAAGGCCATCGTGCCGACGCGCGAGCTGGTGGAGCGCCTGGTGCGCGAGTACCAGGCTGCTCGCGCCCGGCTGAGCCTTACTTGATCGTTGTAAAGCGCGCCTCCGGCCGGTCGTTGGAGCGATAGAGCGTCTCGACGCTCGTCTTCATCGCCCACGGCCGCACCTGGTGGTGCAGCGGGATGAACAGGTATTCGTCCCGCTGCCGCAGCAGCGCCTCGCGGATCAGCGCATTGCGCTTGGCCACGTCGGTCTCGGTCTTCATCGCGTCGATCAGCGCGTCGAGCTTGGCGTCGCTGACCTTGGAGAAATTGAAGCTGCCGTCCTGCCCGCCGCTGCGCGTGCGGGCCAGCGCCTGCAGCTGGTAGAGCGCATCGAAGGTCGAGGTGCCCCAGCCCAGCATGTACAGCGGTGCCTCGCCGCGCTGGAAGGTCTGGCTGTGCAGCGTCATCGGCTGCGCCACCAGCTTGGCCTTGACACCGATCTTCGACCACATCGACACCACGGCGATGCAGATCTGCTCGTCGTTCACATAGCGGTTGTTGGGGCAGTGCAGCGGGATCTCGAAGCCGCCCGGGTAGCCGGCCTCGGTCAGCAGCTTCTTGGCCCTGTCGTAGTCCACCTTCAGCGGCTGGTCGATGTCCGGCGTGTTGCCGTTGACGCCCGGCGCCACCATGATGCCCGCCGGGATCGAGAGGCCGCGCATGATCGTGCGCTTGATCGCCTCGCGGTCGATGCTGATCGACAGCGCCTCGCGCACCCGCTTGTCCTTGAACGGGTTCTTGCCCTTCACGCTGGCGCCGGGCAGTTCCTCGCTGCCCTCGTCCATCGCGAAGAAGATGGTGCGGACCTCGTTGCCTTCGAGCATGCGGATCTTCGGGTCGCCCTTGAGCCGGGCCACGTCCTGCGGTGGCACGTCGCTGACCATGTCCACGTCGCCGGAGAGCAGGGCGGCCGCGCGGGTCGGCTCGGACTTGATCGGCAGATAGGTGAGCTCGGTGATGTTGCCCTTGTTGGTGTCCCACCAGTCCTTGTTGGCGACCATCGTGATCTTCTGGTCCGGCATCCAGGCGGTGATCTTGTAGGGCCCGGTGCCCATCACGTTGCGGGAGGCGTAGTTCTCGTCCTTGGCCTTGAAGTCCTGGATGTTGGTGCTGCGGTTCTTCTCCGCCCATGCCTTGCTCATGATGCGGAAGTCCACCAGGTTGCGCAGCAGGATCGGGCTGGGCGCATCGAGCATCAGGTCCACGGTCAGATCGTCGACCTTGACGATCTCGCGGATGCCGGAGACATAGATCTGCAGCGTGCCCTGCGGCTGGCGGATGCGCTTGAACGAGAAGACCACGTCGTCCGCGGTGAAGGGCGTGCCGTCATGGAACTTGACGCCCTTGCGCAACTCGAAGCGCACCTGCGTGGGGCTGATATAGGTCCATTTGCTTGCCAGGCAGGGCTCGACCTGGAACTTGGCGTCGTAGCGGGTGAGGCCTTCGTAGGCGTGCTGCAGGATCGCGTGGGTGGTGGCGTGGTCCTGCGAGTGCGGGTCCAGCGTCAGCACGTCGTTGGTGGCGGCCCAGCGCAGCGGGACGGCCTGCGCGGCGCCGGTGGCAAGGCTGAGGGCGAGGATCAAGGACTTCAGACACGTCGTCATTCAGGATCTCCCTTGGTGGTTTCGGTCTCCAGGCTGCAGTCGCAGCCCTGGCCGGCGGCAATCCAGCGGCCAACCATACGCCGGATGATCGTCGGGCCCGTCATCAGGCCGCAGACGTAACGCATTTGTCCGTCTGACCAGCGCAACGCATTGCAAGCACCGTGCCGCTTCAGGCTCACGACCACGCCGACCGGGCAGGGCTCCGCGAGGCAGCAGATGCCACAACCATTGCAGGTCTGGCCCTCGGGCGGCTTCGGCGGCGCCTCAGCGTGGATATGGATGACCTGGTGCCGCGCCATGATGGTGGGCCAGCCAGTGCCGGCCGAGCTGGAACTCCAGCACCGCGGCGGTGCCGATGATGCAGGCGCCGGCGATCAGGCGCTGGTGGTCGTCGAGCGCCTGCGTGGCCCACCAGAACAGCGCCAGCGTGCCGAGGCGGAACACCGCCAGCGTGCCCTCGCGCGCGGCGATGCGGTCGCCGACGGCGCCGTGGATGTCCAGGGCCCGCTGGTTCAGCACATGCTCGCTGGCGGCCCAGAAGGGGCTGACGACCGCCTGCAGCAGCAGGTAGGCGATGAACAGCCGCGGCCAGGCGGCGCTGGCGCCAAGCAGTGCGGCGGCAGCCACGATGCCGCAGCAGGCGATGCGCATCCAGCCGACCCGGTTGCCGCTGTGCCGCCGGCTGCGCATCGCGCGCAGTGCCAGCGCACCCGCGAGCGTGGCGGCGCTGGCGGCCCAGCCGTAGTCGCTGGCGCTCTCCAGCGACTGCATGGCGCCGCTGGCGGTCAGCACCATCGTGATGCCGATCAGTCCGGATTCGAGCAGGAACAGCGGCAGGCTGTCGCGGTAGGCGGCCTGGCGCAGCACGGCCAGCGGCCGCTCCAGCCGGATCGGCGGGGCCTCGGGCAGGTGGCGGCCGGCCAGCAGCACGCCGGCGCCGCTCACCAGCGCGAACAGCGCATAGACCGGCCGGCGCGCATCGCCCGAGGCGGCCAGCAGCCCGCTCCCCGCCAGCGTGCCGGCCAGCGTCACGCCGACGGCCAGCGCGATCACATGGGTGGCGTAGCCGTCGCGCTCGGCATTGCCCAGCGCCTGCAGCTCCAGCCAGTGCCGCGCGCCCCAGGTGAAGCCGAGAAAGCCGCCGATGGCCAGGGCCAGCAGGTCGGGCCGGCCGTCGGCCCACCAGAGCAGCGCCGCCGGCAGCGCAAAGCCCGCCTGGGCGAGGCGTGCCGCCTTCAAGGGCATGCGCATGCCGGCGGCGAAGGCCAGGACCAGCGACAGCCCCGCCGTGCCATACATCAGCGCCGCATAGCGCGCCACCGCAGCGGCACCATGGCCGGCATAGACGAAGACGCCGGCGAAGGCACCCAGCGACGCCACCGCCGCCTGCAGCGCGACGAAGGGCCGCATCCGGCGCTCGAAGTTCGAGACGACCATCGGGGTCAGGTCTTGACGCCCAGCTCGCGCAGCCGCTCCATCAGATATTCGTGTGCGGTGTAGCGCTCCGACAGCACGACGTCCGGCCGCGGATGCAGGAACAGCGGCAGCGAGATGCGGCTCTTGGTCGCGCCCTCGCCGGTCGGATTGACCACGCGGTGCTGCGTCGACGGGTAGTAGCCGCGCGAGGCCTCCTCCAGCATGTCGCCGATGTTGACGATCAGCATGCCGAAGTCGCTCGGCACGTCCAGCCAGGCGCCGTCCTTGGCCTGCACCTGCAGGCCGGGCTCGTTGGCGGCGGGCAGGATGGTCAGCAGATTGATGTCGCCGTGCGCCGCGGCGCGCAGCGAACCCGGCGGCTCCGTGCCGGTCAGCGGCGGGTAGCGCAACACGCGCAGCAGCGTGAGGCGGCTGTCCTCGATCATCCGGGACAGCGGCTCGCTGTAGTGGCGCGAGATATCGGGCGGCGTGTGCCGTTCGACCCAGGACAGCAGCTCGCCCGCCAGCGCGTTGGCCTGCTCGTAGTAGGCCATCGCGTCGGCCTTCAGCGAGGGCGGGATGCGGCCCCAGGGGTAGATGTGGAAGTACTCCTTCAGGTCCTTCTGCGTGTGGCCCTTGGCGGTCTCGGAGATGGCGGTGGAGAACCAGCCGTCCTGCGTCTCCGGCGAGAAGGCATAACCCTGCTTTTCAGCGCCATCGACGAAGAAGGCCAGCCAGTCGGCATAGATCTTCTCGACCAGGGCCTGCGGGATCGGATGGTTCACCAGCACGCCGAAGCCGGTCTCGTGCAGCGAGCGGGCGAACTGCTCCGGCGCGCCCGGCGCGCGGTAGTCGACGACCTGGACTTGCATCTCGGCTCTCCTGTACGGTTCAGCGCCGCGCGGCGACGCGGAAGGTCTGGACCATGCCGGCCAGCTGCAGCGCATGTTCGCGTAGGCTCTCCGCGGCGGCGGCGGATTCCTCCACCAGCGCCGCATTCTGCTGCGTCATCTGGTCCAGCTGGTTGACCGAGTTGCCGATCTGGCCGATGTCCGCGCCCTGCTTGGCGGCCGCCCCGCTGATCTCGCCGATGATGTCTCGCACCCGCTGGACGCTGCCGACGATCTCGTTCATCGTCGTGCCGGCGGATTCCACCAGCTGTGCGCCCGCGTCCACCCGCTCGACCGAGGCGCCGATCAGCGCCTTGATCTCTCTGGCGGCCGCGGCGCTGCGCTGCGCCAGCGAGCGCACCTCGGAGGCCACGACCGCGAAGCCACGCCCCTGCTCGCCGGCCCGGGCCGCCTCGACGGCGGCGTTCAGCGCCAGGATATTGGTCTGGAAGGCGATGCCGTCGATGGTGCC
>NZ_LYVQ01000181.1 GCF_001984095.1 Pelomonas sp. KK5 | reverse complement strand
TCGACAGGCCGATCACCGCCTGGCTGCGGCCGAGGGCGGCGTCGTGGCGGGCGCCGAGGCTCAGGGTCAGGTCGGGCGCGGCCTTGCTGCGCTCGACCTCCACCAGCGCGCGGCGGCGCTCGGTCTCGGCGCGCGCGGCCAGCAGCGCCGGCGAGGCTTCCAGCAGCGCCGGGAGCTGCCCGGGGGCGGGCGGCTCGGGCGGCAGGCGGGCATCCTCGGCCACCGTATCGAAGCCGGGCGCGGCATCGCCCAGCAGCGTCGCCAGCGCATGGCGGGTCGTCCTCTGCTCGACGCGGGCCTCGTCGCCTTCCAGCTCGGCGTTGGCGAGGTCCACGCGGGCGCGCGTGGCCTCGACCGGCGAGGCCTTGCCGGCGTCGACGCGGCGCTGGACCGCATCGGCCGCGCGGCGGGCCAGCGCCGCCGAATCCGCGGCCAGCGCGGCGCGCTCCTGCGCTACCCGCAGGCCGAAGAAGGCGGCGAGCACGCGGGCGCGCAACTCGGCGCGGGTGCGTTCGCCTTCGGCCCGCGCGAGGGCGGTGGCGCGCTCGGCGGCGCCGATGCGCGCGCCGCGCTTGCCGCCCAGCTCGATCGGGATGTCGAGGACGACGGTGCTCGTGCGGCTGTCGCGGCGCGCCGGGTCCTCGAGCGTCGTGCCCAGCTCAGGATTGCGCCAGGCGGCGGCCTGCTGCGCGGCGGCCTGCGCCGCCTCGATCTCCCGCCCGGCAGCGGCCAGCGAGGGGTGGCGGGCGACAGCCTGCTGGAGCGCCTGCTCCAGCGTCAGGATCGCCTGTGCACGCACAGGCACGGGGTTGAGCAATGCAGCCGCCAACCCGAGCGGCCATAGGAAATGCTTTCTCATCGAATCTCATCGGTTGGAACCAGAGGATTCGGCGAGACGGAAGGAACGCGGAGGGTGTTCGGACCTCGTCTCGCCGGCTAGGCGAGACGGAGCCACTGTGGGCGGTCAGGGGTGCGTTGCGGCGCCGAGGGCGGTCTCGGGTCGCCGAGGGACAGCGGCGGCGCCGCCACGCTCATCACGGCGGGCGCGGCGTCGAAGGCCGGCAGCGCCGCGGCCGAGCCGGCATGGCAGAAGCCGCAGTCCAGGTCGGCCTGGATGCCGCCGCTGGCCTTGTTGGGCTCCTGCGCCTTGCCCTGCTCCACATGGACGTGGGCGTGGTGGCCGAAGTGCTGCTTCGCGTCCGCGTCGTGCTGGCAGTAGGCCGCGGCCACGCCCCAGGCGAACTGGAGCGGCAGCAGGACGGCGACGAGCAGGGCGAACAGGCGTTTCATGAAGGGTCAGCGCTAACCCCCATTATCAGCGCATCCCTCTCAGTGGCTCAGCTTGAAGATCGCCACCGAGCGCACCAGCGCGTCCGCCTGGTCGCGCAGGCTCATCGCGGCCGCGGCGCCTTCCTCCACCAGCGCGGCGTTCTGCTGGGTCACCTTGTCCATCTGCGTGATCGCATCGCCGACCTGGCCGATGCCCGAGGCCTGCTCGCCGCTGGCGGAGCTGATCTCGCCGACGATGTCGCTGACCCGGCGGATCGCCTCGACCACCTCGGTCATCGTCGCGCCGGCCTGGTCCACCTGGGCGGAGCCCGCCTCCACCCGGTCCACGCTGGTGCCGATCAGCGCCTTGATCTCGCGCGCGGCGGTGGCGCTGCGCTGGGCCAGCGTGCGCACCTCGCCGGCCACCACCGCGAAGCCGCGGCCCTGCTCGCCGGCGCGGGCTGCTTCCACCGCGGCGTTGAGCGCGAGGATGTTGGTCTGGAAGGCGATGCTGTCGATCACGCCGACGATGTCGGCGATCTGGCGCGAGCTCTCGTTGATGCCGCGCATCGTCTGCACGACCTGCGCGACCACGGCGCCGCCCTGCGCCGCCACCGTCGAGGCGCCCTGGGCGAGCTGGTTGGCCTGCTGGGCGTTGCCCGCGTTGTTGCGCACGGTGGAGCTCAGCTCGTCCATCGTCGCGGCGGTCTGCTGCAGCGCGCTGGCCTGCTCCTCGGTGCGCTGGCTGAGGTCGGCATTGCCCTGCGCGATCTCGCCGCTGGCACCTGCCACGCTTTCGGCATTGCTGCGCACGCCGGCCACGATGCCGGCGAGCCGGTCCTGCATCGAGGCCAGCGCGCTCATCATGCGGCCGACCTCGTCCTGCCCGCCGGGCTGGATCTCGCCGGTCAGGTCGCCGGCGGCGATCGCCTCCACAGCGCGCTGGGCGGCGCCGATGTCGCGCGACAGGCGCTGGCTCAGGAGCCCCCCGATCGCCCCGCCGGCGGCGGCCATCACGATCAGCGCCAGCACCAGCGTGACCCGCGCGCTGTCGTACAGCGCGGCCGCGTCCTTGCGGGCCTGGTCGGCGCGCTGCTGGTTGAGGCGGATCAGCTCGTCCAGCGTGTCGTTGGAGCGGTGGAAGCCCTTGGCCACCTCGCCTTCCAGCAAGGCCTCGGCCTCGGCCGTCTGCAGGCCGCGCGAGAGCTTGAGCAACTGGGCCTGCACGGACAGGTACTGCGCCCACTCGGACTCGAAGCGCTGCCACAGCTGGCGCTCCTGCTCGTCGCCGATCAGCGTGATGTAACGCTGGCGGTGCTTGTCCAGCGTCTCCAGCGCGCGGGCCATGGTCTTCTCAAGCTGGTCCATCTTCTCCGGCTTGCTGGTGACGATGTGCTCGAACTGCGCGGTGCGGAAGTCGCCGGTGCTGGCGTTGATGTCGCCGGTCAGGGCCACGGCCGGCAGGCGCTGGGCCGCGATCTCGCTGGTGACCTCGTTGACGTGCTTGAGCTTGAGGATCGCGAACAGCACGACGAAGGCGGCGATCAGCAGCACCAGGGCGAAGCCCCCGAGCAGCTTGGTTCGCAGGGAGCGGTCTTGGAGGCGCATGGTGTTCCTTGCCGAACGGGTGTGCGCCGCAGATTGCGGGGAATGGGCGCGCCTGTCAACGCGGATCAATCCGCGTCGTGCTCCATCAGCAGATAGGTGTTGTATGCATTCATACGGTTGGCCGCCTTGAACAGCGGGAGCTGCTCGTAGCGCGACCAGTCGGTGGCCGCGTAGGCCTCGTCGAAGGGCGTCATGTCGCGCGCCGCGCGGCCCATCGTGGCGCGCAGGTAGGCGAGGTAGTCGCGGGTCAGCAGCAGGTCCTGCCGCGCCTCGGTGGAGGCGGGGCCGTGGCCGGGCACGACGATCGCGGCGGGGCGCGTCAGCAGGCGGTCGAGGCTGGCGATCCAGCGGCGGCTGTCGGCCTGGCCGACGAAGGGCACGCGGCCGCGGAAGACCAGGTCGCCGGCGAAGAGCAGCTTGTCCTCGGCCAGCCAGACGGCCAGGTCCTCCGGCGTGTGGGCCGGGCCGACCGGGATCAGCTGCAGCTGCAGGCCGGCGATGGCCAGCGGCGTGTCGCCGTCGATCCACTGGTCCGGCGGCACGATCCGCGTGCCCGGTTCGACCAGGCCCTGCTCGATGCTGGCCTTCAGCCGCTGGGCCGCGGTGTCGCTGTTGATGTACTCGCCGGCCTGGCGCTGCGCGAGGATGCGCGCGCCGGCGGCCTTCAGCACCTGCAGGCCGTAGACGTGGTCGGCGTGGTAGTGGGTCAGAATCACCGCGCGCAGCGGCTTGTCGGTGAGGCGCGCGACGGCGGCCAGCAACGCGCGGGCCAGCTCGGGCGAGCCCAGCGCGTCGACGAGGACCACGCCCTCCGGTCCGACGATGATGCCGGCGTTGGAGATGAAGTTGTGGTTCTCGCGGCTGCCCAGGGCCGACTGGCCCTGCACGAACCAGACATGCGGGCTCAGCTGCTGCGGCTGCAGGACCAGCGGGTCATCGGCGCGGCATGCGCTTGAAAGAAGCGTTAGCAGCCACAGCAGCAGGAGCCTCGTCATCATCATGCCGCCATCATCCCCTGATGATGGCTCAGGAAGACCTCGCCCTCGAACCAGCGCTGCCAGCCGCTGTCCTTCAGCCGGTCCAGCACCGGGCCCTTGATCTCGGAGAGGTCCAGCCGCAGGCCGCGGGCCTTCAGGTTGTCGTGCAGCTCGCGCAGCGCCTCCAGGCCGCTGAAGTCGATCTGGTTGACCGGCGACATCAGCAGCACGATGCGCCGCGCCTGCGGGTGGCCGGCCAGGTGGGCCTGGACCACGTCGGTGAGGCGCCGCGCGTTGGTGAACAGCAGGCTCTCGTCGATGCGCAGGCCCAGCACCTCGGGCAGGCATTCGACGTGATGGCGGCCGACGTTGCGGTAGTGCTCGGTGCCGGGGATGCGGCCGATCAGCGCCACATGCGGCTGGGCGGTGCGCTGCAGCATCAGCGCGATGGAGCCCAGCACGCCCAGGCCCAGGCCGAAGCCCAGGCTCACGCACAGCACCGCCAGCGCCACCGCCGCCATCAGCACGGCCTCGGGCCGCGCGTAGTGCCAGGCCTCGCGGAAGGGCGCGAAGTTCAGGCCCGAGAGCACGGCCACGATGATGGTGGCGGCCAGCACCGACTTCGGCAGCCAGGCCAGCGGCCCGGCCAGCGCCAGCATCGCGACGGCCATGAAGACGGCGATGAAGGCGATGGTCATGCGGGTGCGGCTGCCGGCGTCGTGCAGCAGCACGCTGCGCGAGAAGCTGCCCGCCACTGGCAGGCCGCCGCTCAGCGCCGCGACGATATTGGCGCCGGCCAGGCCCGCCAGCTCGCGGCGCGGCAGCACCTTCTCGCCGCGCCGGCGCGCCAGTGACTCGGCCACCACCAGGCTGGACACATAGGCCATCAGCGCCAGCAGCAGCGCGCTGGGCAGCAGCTGCAGCCACAGCGCCGCATCGCCGCGCGGCAGGCCCAGCGGCAGGTGCATCTCGGGCATCGCGCCGACCAGGGCCACGCCCATGCGCTCGATGCCGCCGAGCTTGGCCACGGCCAGCGCGCCGAGCAGCAGCGCCAGCGGCAGCAGCCGCGCAACGGGGCCGCCGAGCCAGCGCCGCCCGGCCACCAGCAGCAGGCAGACGGCCACGCCGAAGGCGGCGCTGATCGCATGCCAGGGGAAGCCGCGGGCCAGCGCATCGCGCAGCAGCTCGGGCAGCGCATCGCCGTGCACCGGGCTGCCCAGCAGCACCGGCAGCTGGGTCAGCGCGATGGCCAGCGTGGTGCCGGTCTCGAAGCCGTGCAGGACCGGCACCGAGAGCAGCGAGGCCAAGGCATCCAGCCGCAGCAGCGCGGCCAGCGCGAGGACGATGCCGACCTCGGCCGCCAGCACCAGCGCGGCCTCCTCGGGTGTGACGCCGGCCGGCAACTGTCCCAGCGCCTGCGAGATCATCAGTGCCAGCGCGGCCACCGGCCCGACGCCCAGCACCGGGCTGGAACCCAGCGCCGCATAGGCCAGCAGCGGCAGCAGGCTCGCGTAGATGCCCACCTGCGGCGGCAGGCCGGCCAGCATCGCGTAGGCCAGGCTCTGCGGGATCAGCAGCACGCTGACGATGAAGGCGGCGACGAGGTCGTCGCGCAGGAAGGAGCGGGCGTACTGGCGCGGATTCATGCAGGCAGGAAGTATAGGGACCGCCCCAGGCAAACCCCCGGGATGACTTCCCGCACGGCGACCCCGCTGCGCGCTGGGGGATGATGCGCGTTTTGCCACACCAGCCACACGGTTCTCACCATGAACTTCACCCGCACCCTCCTGGCCCTCGCCGCCGCCACCGCGCTGCACGGCGTCGCCCAGGCCCAGTTCAAGCCCGACGTGGACAGCAGCGTCTCGCCCTGCGTCGATTTCAATGCTTATGTGAACAACCGCTGGGTCGCGGCCAATCCGCTGCCCAGCGACAAGACCCGCTGGAGCTCTTTCGACAAGCTGGGCGAGCTGAGCCTGAATGCGCAGAAGACGCTGGTGGAGGCGGCCGACAAGGGCGCGGCGCAGGCCAAGGGCGGCTCGATCGAGCAGAAGATCGGCTGGTTCTACCGCTCGGCGATGGACGAGGCCGCGATCGAGCGCGCCGGCTTCGACCCGATCAAGCCCGAGCTGGCCGCGATCGCCGCGCTGAAGACGCCGCAGGAGCTGGTGGCCTTCCTGCGCGACAGCCATGCGCGCGGCCAGGGCGGTGTCTTCTACTTCGGCGCCGGCGCCGACTTCAAGAACGCCCAGAAGCAGATCGGCTTCGCCCACCAGAGCGGCCTGAACCTGCCCACGCCCGAGTACTACACGAAGGACGAGCACAAGGACAAGCGCGCCGCCTACCTGGCGCATGTGGCGCGGCTGTTCGAGCTGACCGGCGTCGCCCCGGAGGCCGCCAAGGCCAAGGCCGCCAACGTGCTGGCCTTCGAGACCCGCCTGGCCGCCAGCTCGCTGATGCCGGTGGAGCTGCGCGTGCCGGAGAACCAGTACCACCTGCTCAGCATCGAGGAGGCCAACAAGGTCACGCCGCACTTCGACTGGGCCGCCTACTTCAAGGCGATCGGCGTGGATGTGGGCGGCAGCTTCTCGCTGTCGCAGCCGAAGTTCTTCGCCAACTTCGACGCGATGCTGACCGACACGCCGGTCGAGCAGTGGCGCGACTACCTGGCCCTGCAAGCGATCGACAACGCCGCGCCGAACCTCAGCAAGGCCTTCCAGGAACAGAGCTTCGCCTTCTACGACAAGACGCTGAAGGGCCAGCCCGAGATGGCCGTGCGCTGGAAGCGCGCCCTGGGCGCCGTCAACGGCGGCATGGGCCAGGCGCTGGGCCAGCTCTACGTGAAGGACTACTTCCCGCCCGAGGCCAAGGCCCGCGCCCAGGTGCTGGTGGACAACGTGCGCGCCGCGCTGAAGGAGCGCATCGAGAAGCTCGAGTGGATGACGCCCGAGACCAAGGCGCGTGCGCTGGAGAAGTGGAGCACCTTCCTGCCCAAGATCGGCTACCCCGACAAGTGGCGCGAGTGGGACGGCCTGACCGTCAAGGCCGACGACTACTACGCCAACGTGCGCGCCGCGCGCCTGTTCAACGCCCGCTACAACCTCGCCAAGATCGGCAAGGCGACCGACCGCTACGAGTGGAGCATGACGCCGCAGACTGTCAACGCCTACTACAGCCCCAGCACCAACACGATCAACTTCCCCGCCGCCATCCTGCAGCCGCCCTTCTTCTACGCCAAGGGCGACGACGCGCTGAACTACGGCGGCATCGGCGCGGTGATCGGCCACGAGGCGCTGCACGGCTTCGACGACAAGGGCAGCCAGTTCGACGGCCAGGGCAACAACCGCAACTGGTGGACCAAGGACGACCGCGAGCGCTTCGAGGCCCGCGCCCAGCGCCTGATCGACCAGGCCGGCGCCTACGCCCCGCTGAAGAACTTCCCGGACAAGACCGCCAACGGCAAGCTGACCCTGGGCGAGAACATCGCCGACCTGGGCGGCCTCAATGTCTCGTTCGACGCGCTGCAGAAGGCCGACGGCGGCAAGGCCGATCCGAAGATCGACGGCTACACCCGCGAGCAGCGCTTCTTCCTGAGCTTCGCCACCGTCTGGGCCAGCAGCATCCGCGAGCAGGCGCAGCTGGTGCGGCTGAACACCGACCCGCATGCGCCGAGCGGTTTCCGCGCCAGCGCCTCGCCGTCGAACATGCCGGCCTTCGCGAAGGCGTTCTCGTGCAAGGCGGGCGATCCGATGGTGCGGGCGGAGGACGTGAGGGTGCAGATCTGGTGAGCTTGCTGTGACGGTCGGCTATCCTTACCATTGAGTCATTGGTAAGGAGTTTTGACCATGACCGAATCCACGATCACCGCAAAGGGACAGACGACGGTTCCGGCTGACATTCGCGAATCCGTAAACGCTGCTCCCGGAACTCGGCTTGTCTGGCATTTGATGCCTGACGGGACCATCCTCGTGCGAGCCAAGACGAAGTCGATCCTGGACCTTCAGGGCATGCTCAAGCCGCCAAAGGGTAAGCACGTCGCCATCAAGGACATGAATCCCTGGCGCTGATGGCCGCGCTCGACACCAACGTCTTGGTTCGCTACCTCGTTCGGGACGACCCAATGCAAACGAAGGCGACGCGGCGGCTCTTCGACCAGGAGTTAGCCGCTGGGCGAGCCTTGTTCGTGCCGGTGACCGTGCTGCTCGAACTGGAATGGGTGCTGCGCTCGACCTTTGGCTTCGACAAGGAGGCCGTCGTCAATACCTTCGTCGAATTGCTGATGTCGTCGGAACTGGCCTTCGATTCGGAGTGGGTGCTTGAGGCGGCGGTGTGGCAGTACCGCAAGAGCTCGGCGGATTTCGCGGACTGCCTGCATGCGGCCTTGGCTCAGCAGGCTGGCGAATCGCCGCTCTGGACCTTCGACAAAGGTGCGTCGAAGCTGCCGAGTGCGCAGTTGCTGGGCGCGTGACGGAAAAAGGGCCGCTGCGAAGCGGCCCTTTCTGTGTGTGGAGCGCGGTGCTTACAGGCCCGCGGCAGCTCGCAGCGCCGCCGCCTTGTCAGTGCGCTCCCAGGTGAATTCGGGCTCCTCGCGGCCGAAGTGCCCATACGCCGCCGTCTTCGAGTAGATCGGACGCAGCAGATCCAGCATCTGGATGATGCCTTTCGGGCGCAGGTCGAAGTGCTCCTGCACCAGCGCCGAGAGCTTGTCGTCGCTGATGACGCCGGTGCCTTCGGTGTAGACGGTCACGTTCATCGGGCGGGCCACGCCGATCGCGTAGGCCACCTGGATCTGGCACTGGCGGGCCAGGCCGGCGGCGACGATGTTCTTGGCCACATAACGCGCCGCATAAGCGGCAGAACGGTCCACCTTGCTCGGGTCCTTGCCCGAGAAGGCGCCACCGCCGTGCGGGCAGGCGCCGCCGTAGGTGTCGACGATGATCTTGCGGCCGGTCAGGCCGCAGTCGCCCTGCGGGCCGCCGATGACGAAGCGGCCGGTCGGGTTGATCAGGTACTTGGTGTCCTTCAGCCATTCCTTGGGCAGGACCGGCTTGATGATCTCCTCGATGATCGCCTCGTTGAACGAAGCCTTCATCTTGGTCGGCGTCTCGCTCTGGTCGGGGCTGTGCTGGGTGGACAGCACGACCGTGTCGATCGAGTGCGGCTTGCCATCCACGTAGCGCATCGTCACCTGGCTCTTGGCGTCCGGGCGCAGGAAGGGCAGGCGGCCGTCCTTGCGCAGCTGCGCCTGGCGTTCCACCAGCCGGTGGGCGTAATAGATCGGCGCGGGCATCAGCTCCGGCGTCTCGTCGCAGGCGTAGCCGAACATCAGGCCCTGGTCGCCGGCGCCGGTGTTGAGGTGGTCGTCGGAGGCGTGGTCCACGCCCTGGGCGATGTCGTTGGACTGCTTGTCGTAGCAGACCATCACCGCGCAGCCCTTGTAGTCGATGCCGTATTCGGTGTTGTCGTAGCCGATGCGCTTGATCGTGTCGCGGGCGACCTGGATGTAGTCGACGTGGGCGTTGGTGGTGATCTCGCCGGCCAGGACGACCAGGCCGGTGTTGGTCAGCGTCTCGGCGGCCACGCGGCTGCGCGGGTCCTGCTGGAAGATCGCGTCGAGGATCGCGTCGGAGATCTGGTCGGCGACCTTGTCCGGATGGCCTTCCGAAACGGATTCCGAGGTGAAGAGGAAATCGTTCGCCACTTTTACACTCCTGGTTTGCATGGGTTCATCGGCGTTGCCGTGCGATCCCTCAGAAGACGCGGCGAACGCTTTAGCAGAATTTTTGAATCGCCCCGCAAGTTGTTCAGTAACTCGGCGATGGCCCGATTATAGAAAAGATGTCGACCCTGTTCCGCCTGCTGGCCCGAATGCCCCTGCAATTACTCCACGCATTTGGCGCGTTAGCAGGCTGGCTCACCTACCTCTGCTCCCCGACCTACCGCGAGCGCTTCCGCGCCAACGCGGCGGCGGCAGGCCTGCCCTGGGCGGCCTGCCGGCCCGCCATCGCCGCGGCCGGGCAGATGATCGCGGAGACGCCCTGGCTCTGGATGCGCCCGCCCGAGGAGCGACTGGGCGAGCTGGTGCGCGTCGAGGGTGGCGAACTGGTCGAGGCCGCGCAGGCCGCGGGGCGCGGCATCGTGCTGCTGACGCCCCACCTCGGCTGCTTCGAGATCAGCGCCCAGGCCGTTGCCGAGCGCTATTGCCGGGTCGACGCGCCGATCACCGTGCTCTACCGCCCGGCCCGCAAGGCCTGGCTGCGCCGCGTGGTGGACGAATCGCGCGGCCGCCCGGCGCTGGCCACCGCGCCGGCGACGCTGGCCGGCGTGCGCCAGATGCTGCGCGCGCTGCGCAAGGGCGAAGCGATCGGCCTGCTGCCCGACCAGGTCCCGCCGGACGGCCTGGGCGTCTGGGCGCCGTTCTTCGGCCAGCCGGCCTACACGATGACGCTGGCCGCGCGGCTGGTGCAGCAGACCGGCGCCGCGCTGGTGCTGGCCTGGTGTGAGCGGCTGCCGGCCGGGCAGGGCTATGTGCTGCACTTCCTGCCGGCGCCCGAACTGCCGCCGGCCGCCGCCGGCCCGGAAGCCGCCGCCACGGTCATCAACCAGGCGATGGAATCGCTGATCCGCCGCGCGCCGGGCCAGTACCTGTGGGGCTATCACCGCTACAAGTCGCCGCGCGGGCTGGACATCGGAGCGGCTCCGTCCGCCGGGGGATAATTTGCCGATGAGACTTCGCTTCACCAAGATGCAGGGCGCCGGCAACGACTTCGTCGTCGTCGATGCCACGGCCGCACCGCTGGCGCTGACGACGGCACAGCTGCAGCGCCTGGGCGACCGCCGCTTCGGCGTCGGCTGCGACCAGATCCTGGTGATCGAGCGCAGCGCCACGCCCGGCGTGGACTTCCGCTACCGCATCTTCAACGGTGCCAGCGGCGAGGAGGTGGAGCATTGCGGCAACGGCGCGCGCTGCTTCGTCCGCTACGTCAGCGAGAAGAGCCTCTCGGACAAGCGCAGCATCACCGTCGAGACCGTCAACGCGCTGCTGGAGCTGCACCTGCGCGAGGACGGCCGCGTCAGCGTGGACATGGGCCCGCCGGTGTTCGAGCCGGCGCGCGTGCCCTTCGATGCGCAAGACCTGACCCCGCGCGAGATCAAGGGCTTTGCCCACTGGACCGTGGACGGCCACGAACTGGCCGTGCTGTCGATGGGCAACCCGCATGCGGTGCTGCGCGTGGACGGCGACGTCGACGCCGCGCCGGTCGGCACGCTGGGCCCGCAGCTCGAAGCGCATCCGCGCTTCCCGCGCAAGGTCAACGTCGGCTTCATGCAGATCGTCTCGCGCCGCGAGATCCGCCTGCGCGTGTTCGAGCGCGACGCCGGCGAGACGCTGGCCTGCGGCACCGGCGCCTGCGCGGCGGTGGTGGCCGGCATCCGCGCCGGCTGGCTGGACGAGGCGGTGGAGGTGCACACCCGCGGCGGCGACCTGCGCATCGAATGGGCCGGCAAGACCGAGGGCCTGGCCGCGCGCGTGCTGATGACCGGCCCGGCCGCAACTGTTTTTGAGGGAGAGATCGAGCTGTGAGCAATACAACGCCCGTCATCGGCGAGCAGGACATCGCCAATTTCCTGGCGGCCACGCCCGGCTTCTTCGAGCGCCATGCCGAGCTGCTGGCCACCATCCAGCTGAGCCATCCGCACGGAGCCCGCGCGGTCTCGCTGCAGGAGCGCCAGGCCGAGATGCTGCGCGACAAGATCAAGGGCCTGGAATGCAAGATCATGGAAATGATCCGCAACGGCCAGGACAACGTCGCCATCGCCGACCGCCTGCACCGCTGGACCATGACGCTGATGCTGACCCAGGACCCGGCGGCCGTGCCCGAGGTGCTGACCGCGCAGCTGCGCCACGAGTTCCTGATCCCGCTGGCCGGCCTGCGCCTGTGGGGCGTGGCCGAGGCCCACGCGGGCGCCGAGTTCGCTCAAGCCGTCAGCACCGACGTGAAGGCCTTCGCCGCCAGCCTGGCCTCGCCCTACTGCGGCGTGAACTCCGGCTTCGAGGCGGCCCGCTGGCTGGCCGGCGATTCGCCCGCCGCCTCGCTGGCGCTGGTGCCGCTGACCCGCACATCGAACAGCGGCCAGGCGCAGAGCTTCGGCCTGCTGGTGCTGGGCTCGCCCGACCCGACCCGCTACACCGCGGAGATGGGCACCGAGTTCCTCGCCCGCATCGGCGACATCGCCAGCGCGGCGCTGGCGCGCCTGCTGCCGGGCGATGACAAGGCCCTCTGAAGACGACGCAGCGCCGCCGCTGACGCCGCCGCTGTCCACCTACCTGGACCAGGCGCGCCACCAGCGCAAGCTCGCGCCGCGCACGCTGCAGATCTACGAGGACGGCCTGCGTCGCCTGCAGCACTATGCCGGCGCCGACGGCGTCGACCTGCTGCGCCTGAGCATCCAGCAGGCCCGCCGCTGGGCCGGCCGCCTGCATCGCGACGCCGGGCTGGCGCCGCGCAGCGTGGCGCTGGAGCTGTCGGTCTGGCGCGGCCTGTACCGCTGGCTGGGCAAGCAGAGCCGGGTGGAACTGAACCCCTTCGACGGCCTGCGCGCGCCCAAGGCCGGCAAGCCGCTGCCCAAGGCCTTGTCGGTCGACGACGCGGTGCAACTGGCCGACCATCACGACGACAAGGCGCATCCGGCGATCGAGGCGCGCGACGCCTGCATCGTCGAGCTGCTCTACGGCTGCGGGCTGCGCATCTCGGAGCTGACGGGCTTGGACTTGCACGTCACCAAGGCCTCGGCCGGCTGGCTGGACGTGGCGGCCGGCGAGGCCCAGGTGCTCGGCAAGGGCAGCAAGCGCCGCAGCGTGCCGCTGGGCGGCAAGGCGCTGCAGGCGCTGCAGGCCTGGCTGGCGCTGCGCCCGCAGCTGGCGGCGGCCGACGAGCCGGCGCTGTTCGTCGGCCGGCGCGGCGCGCGGCTGCAGGCGCCGCAAGTGCGCCTGGCGTTGAAGCAGCGGGCGCTGGCCGCGGGCATGCCGGCCCACGTCCACCCGCACATGCTGCGCCACTCCTTCGCCTCGCACCTGCTGCAGTCCAGCGGCGACCTGCGCGCGGTGCAGGAGCTGCTGGGCCATGCCCACATCACGACGACCCAGGTCTACACGCAACTGGACTTCCAGCACCTGGCCAAGATCTACGACGCCGCGCACCCGCGGGCGAAGAAGAAATAACACGAAGAACACGATGCCTGCCGTTTCCCGCGCCCTGCTCCTGACGATGACGCCGCTGGCCATGGCCAGCGCGGCCCATGCCGATGCGCTCGACGAGCCGCGCCCCTTCGTGCATCCGGTCGCCGCCCGCCCGGCCGCCATCGAGGCGAGCTGGACCCCGCTGAAGCTGCCCAATGGCGATCGCATCGCGCTGGCCGGCCTCAACTACTTCGTCGCGATGGACGAGGACTGGGGCTTCGGCCCCAGCGTCTATGGCGCCGCCAAGGGCAACTACGGCGGCATTTTCACGATGGGCTTTACCGGCCAGCGCCGCTGGCGCATCGGGCCGCACACGCA
>NZ_LYVQ01000180.1 GCF_001984095.1 Pelomonas sp. KK5 | reverse complement strand
GGCCTCGCCGCAGCGATCGCCGGTGCCGCCGGCCTGCCCACCCACGTCGTCACCGTCAACGACTACCTGGCCCGCCGCGATGCCGAGCTGATGCAGCCGCTGTTCGGCTTCTTCGGCCTCACCGCCGGCGTCGTCTGGGCCACGCTGGGCGAGGCGGCCAAGCGCGAGGCCTACCAGCGGCCGATCACCTACTGCACCAACCAGAGCCTGGTGTTCGACTACCTGCGTGACCGCGTCTCCGCCGGTGGCCGCGTCAGCCCCGCGCAGATGCAGGCCCGGGCGCTGCATGGCCAGCTACCGCGACCGCTGCTGCTGCGCGGCCTGCACTTCGCCATCGTCGACGAGGCCGACTCGATCCTGATCGACGAGGCCCGCACGCCCTTGATCCTCTCGGAGCTGCACGGCGAGCCGCCCGACGATGCCGATTACCGCCAGGCGCTGGCCATCGCCGCCACGCTGAAGCAGGGCGAGCATTTCGGCATCGACGCGGCGCGGCGCAACCTCTACTTCGAGGCCGCCGGCATCCCGGCGGTGCGCGAGGCCACGGCAGGGCTGGGCGGCGTGTGGGCGGTGGCGCGGGGCCGCGAGCAACTGGTCGGTCAGGCGCTGCGCGCGCTGCACCTGTTCCACCGCGACCAGCATTACGTCGTCATCGAGGGCAAGGTGCAGATCGTCGACGAATACACCGGCCGGGTGCTCGACGGCCGCAGCTGGGAAGGCGGCCTGCACCAGATGATGGAGGCCAAGGAAGGCCTCGCGCTGACCGAGCCGGCGCGCACGCTGGCCCGCATCACCTTCCAGCGTTTCTTCTGCCGCTACCTGCGCCTGGCCGGCATGACCGGCACCGCGGCCGAGGTGGCGCCGGAGCTGAACGCGGTCTACCGCCTCGACGTGGTGCCGCTGCCCACGCACAAGCCGAGCAGGCGCGTCAGCGAGCCGCCGCGCCTGCTGCGCACGCAGGGGCTCAAGTGGGTGGCGGTGCGCGCGGCCGTGCTGGCGCAGCGGGAGGCCGGGCGGCCGGTGCTGGTGGGCACGCGTTCCGTGGCGGCTTCGGTGGTGCTGTCGGCGATGCTGGGGCCAGGTCTTGCCCACCGCGTGCTGAACGCGCGCCAGGACGAGGAAGAGGCGCAGACGGTGGCCGACGCCGGGCAGCCTGGCGCGCTGACGGTGGCCACCAATATGGCCGGCCGCGGGACGGACATCCATCTGGGCGAGGGCGTCGTCGAGCGCGGCGGCCTTGCGGTGCTGCTGACCGAGTTCCACGACTCGGCGCGCATCGACCGGCAACTGGTCGGGCGCGGCGCGCGCCAGGGCGACCCGGGCGTGGCGCGGGCCATCGTGGCGCTGGACGACGAGATCTTCACCGCCCATGCGGCGACCTTGCAGGCGCTGCTGACGCGCCTCTTCGCCGGCCGCGACGAACTGCCCGCCTGGGCTTCCGGGCTGCTGCGCCGCGCCGCGCAGCGCCATGCCGGCCGCCTGCACGCCGCGATGCGCCGCCGCACGCTGCGCGCCGATCGACAACTCGACAACCTGCTCGGCTTCGCCGGCAACCAGATCTAGACAGCCATGACGACCTTGCTGCTGCTGACCGCGCTGGCCTCTGCGGCCACGAACAACACCTTCGACTGCCTGATCGAACCGAACCAGCGCATCGACATCCGCAGCCCCGCCAACACGCTGATCGAGAAGGTGCTGGTGGATCGCGGCAGCATGGTGAAGGCCGGCGACGCCCTGGTGATCCTGGACGGCAGCGTCGAGCGCGAAGCCTATGCCCAGGCCCAGCAGCGCGCCGAGTCCGAGGCCGAGGTGCGCGTCGCCCGAGCCCGCGCCGACTACGCCTCCGACAAGCTGCGCCGCCGCGAGGACCTGCTGGCGCAGAACTACATCTCCTCGCAGGACCGCGACGACGCCGCCGCCGAGCTGCGCGTCGCCCAGGCCGAGCTGGCGCTGGCGATGGACAACCGCAAGATGGCCGGCACCGACATGCAGCGGCTCAATGCGGTACTGCGCCAGCGCACCTTGCGCGCGCCGTTCAGCGGCGTGGTGACCGAGCGCCTGCAGCAGCCGGGCGAACTGGCCTTCACCGGCGAGGGCTCGGCCAAGCCGATCCTGCGGCTGGCGCAGACCAACCCGCTGCGCGTGGAGGTGGTGCTGCCGGTGGCGATGATGGGCAAGGTCGGCATCGGCAAGCATGCGGAGGTGGTGCCCGAGGCGCCGCTGCAGGGCCGCTGGCAGGCGCAGGTGAAGGTGGTGGACCGGGTGTTCGACTCGGCCAGCGGCTCCTTCGGCGTGCGGCTGGAACTGGCGAACCCGAAGGGCGACATTCCGGCGGGGGTGCGCTGCAAGGTCAGCTTCCCCGGACAATGAGGGAATGAACAAGGCATTCACCAAGGAATCCGACGGCAACGACGACGACGACGAGATCGCGCTGCCGGCGCTGCCCCAGGGCACGCGCAACTACATGACGCCCGAGGGCTATGCCCGCCTGCGCGCCGAGTTCGTCGAGCTGATCGACGTCGAGCGACCCAAGATCGTCGAGATCGTCTCCTGGGCCGCCAAGAATGGCGACCGCAGCGAGAACGGTGACTACCTCTACGGCAAGAAGCGCCTGCGCGAGATCGACCGCCGCCTGCGCTTCCTCACCAAGCGCCTGGACATCGCCGAGGTGGCCGACCCGAGCATCCACCATGGCCGCGACCAGATCTTCTTCGGCGCGACGGTGACCTACGCGAACTCGAAGGGTGAGGAGCGCACGATCACGATCAAGGGCATCGACGAGAGCGACAGCCTGAAGGGCGAGGTCAGCTGGATCTCGCCGATCGCGCGAGTGCTCTTGAAGGCGCGCGAAGGCGACGAGCTGCAGCTGGTGACGCCGGTGGGCGTCGAGAAGATCGAGGTGATCGAGGTCAGCTACCCGGCGCCGAAGCCGGCCTGATTCGTTCGCGTACGTGGCTTGCCATATGGCATTGACTGCCATATGCTTTGATACATGGCAACGAAGCAGCCCTCCGATCCCCGCCCGACGGCCCGCGTGGGCTGGAACAACCGCTCGCAGACGGTGACGATGCCGCTCGACTTCCGCTTCCCGGAGTCGGTCCGCGAGGTGTTCATCCGCCGCGAGGGCGAGAGCGTCGTGCTGACGCCGCGGCCCAATGACTGGTCGGGCTTCTTCGCCTCGGGCCTGAAGGCGTCCGCCGACTTCATGGTCGACGCCGAGCGTCTACCCGTCCAGGAGCGCGCTTTTTGATCGCACCCGTCTACATGCTGGACACGGATACCTGCATCTTCCTGATGCGTGGCGAGTCTCCGGCGCTGGCGGTCAATGTGCAGGCGGTGCCCCTGCAGCAACAGGTCATGTCGGCGGTGACTCTCGCGGAACTGAGCTACGGCGTCCAGGCTTCCGCCGCTGCCAGGCGCAAGCAGAACCAGGCGGTGCTGGACAGCCTGATCCTGCACCTGGCGGTGTTGGACTGGCCGCAGGAGGCGGCCTCGCACTACGGCGAGATCCGGCTGGACCTGAAGAAGCGAGGCGCGCAACTCGGCGCCGCCGACCTGATGATCGCCGCGCATGCTCGCGCGATGGGGGCCATCGTCGTGACCAACAACACCAAGGATTTCGGCCGCGTCAGGGGCCTGCAGGCCGAGAACTGGACGAAGCCGGCGCCGAGATCATGATCAAGGCTTCACCCGTTTCGCCCGCTGCACGGCCGGCGAGCGATTCAGCGTGCGCAGCACGTCGGCCAGGTGCAGCCGGTCGCGCACCGACAGCACCAGGCTCATCTCGGCCGTCGTCGAGCCCTCGGGGGTCTCGTTCATGGAGATGTGCGTGATGTCCGCTTCCGCCGCGCTGACGGCCGAGGCCACCTGCGCCAGCACGCCCTTGCCGTTGTTGAGCATCACCGAGACCGCGGCTTCGAAGGGGCGGTTCAGCTCATCCGCCCAGCTGACGGCGATCCAGTGCTCGCTGTCGCGCTGGAACAGCCGGCGGCCGACCGAGCACTCGGCCGTGTGCACCACCAGCCCCTCGCCGCGGCCCAGGTAGCCCTTGATCTCGTCGCCCGGGATCGGCCGGCAGCAGGGCGCCAGGCGCACCGAGGCGCCCTCGCTGCCGTCGATGGTGACCTGGCCTTGCGCGGGCGCGGCGTCGTCGGTGGCGAAGCGGCCCATGCTGAGCATCACCGCGTCCGGCCGCTGGCCCTGCTCGGCCAGCATGCGGGCCAGCTTCTTGGCCACGATGGAGGCGATCTTGCGGCCCAGGCCCACCTCGACCAGCAACTCGTCCACATGGGCGGTGCCGGCCCAGCGGGCGAGCTGGTGCCAGAGCTGGGCGGCGTCGGCATCGTCGTCGTCGAGGCTGGGCAGGGCCAGGCCCTCGGCTCGCAGCGCCTGGGCCAGCATCTTCTGGCCGAGCCCGCGCGATTCGTCCTGCTCGAGGTTCTTCAGGAAGTGGCGGATCTTCGAGCGGGCGCGGCCGGTGCGCACGAAGCTGAGCCAGGCCGGATTGGGGCGGGCGCCGGGGGCGGTGATGACCTCGATCACGTCGCCGCTGTGCAGCTCGGTGCGCAGCGGCACCGGCTCGCCGTTGACCTGCGCGGCCACCGTGTGGTCGCCGACGTCCGAGTGGATCGCGTAGGCGAAGTCCACCGGCGTGGCGCCCTTGGGCAGGGCCATGATCTTGCTCTTGGGCGTGAAGACGTAGACGGCGTCGGGGAACAGGTCGATCTTGACGTGTTCCAAGAACTCGCTGGCGTCGCGCGTCTCGTCCTGGATGTCGATCAGCGACTGCAGCCAGTTGGCGCCCAGCTGCTGCGCACTTTGGGCGTTAGGACCGGTCTTGTACATCCAGTGGGCGGCCACGCCTTTCTCGGCCACCATGTGCATGTTCTCGGTGCGGATCTGGAACTCCACCGGCGTGCCCAGCGGGCTCACCAGCGTCGTGTGCAGCGACTGGTAGCCGTTGGGCTTGGGGATCGCGATGTAGTCCTTGAAGCGGCCCGGCTGCGGCTTGTAGAGCTGGTGCAGCACGCCCAGGCTCAGGTAGCAGGTGGGCATGTCGCCGACGATGATGCGGAAGCCGAAGATGTCGCTCACCTGCGCGAAGCTCAGGTGCTTGTCCTTCATCTTCTTGTAGATGGAGTAGAGCGTCTTCTCGCGGCCGTGGATCTCCACCGGCACCTGGAAGTCGCCGAAGGCCTTGCGCACCTCCAGCTCGATGCGCGAGACCAGGTCGCGCCGGTTGCCGCGCGCCTTGGCCACCGCCTTCTCCACCGCGGCATGGCGCCAGGGGTGCTTGAACTTGAAGGACAGCTCCTGCAGCTCGCGGTAGATCTGGTTCAGGCCCAGGCGGTGGGCGATCGGGGCGTAGATGTCCAGCGTCTCGCGGGCGATGCGGCGCTGCTTGATGGGCGCCATCGCGTCCATCGTGCGCATGTTGTGCAGGCGGTCGGCGAGCTTGATCAGGATCACGCGCACGTCGCGCGCCATCGCCAGCAGCATCTTGCGGAAGGACTCGGCCTGCGATTCCTCCTTGGTGGAGAACTGCAGCTTGTCCAGTTTCGTGAGGCCGTCGACCAGTTCGGCCGTCGGGGCGCCGAAGCGCTCGATCAGCTCGACCTTGGTGACGCCGCAGTCCTCGATCGTGTCGTGCAGCAGCGCGGCCATGATGGCCTGGGCGTCCAGCCGCCATTCGGCGCAGATGCCGGCCACCGCGATCGGATGCGTGATGTAGGGCAGGCCGCTGGTGCGCATCTGGCCCAGGTGGGCCTCATCGGCGAACTTGTAGGCCTCGCGGATGTGCTTGATGTCGGCCTTGGGCAGGTAGGCCAGCAGGTGGACCAGGGCGTCGAAGGAGGCGGCTTCGGCCATCGTCGGCTCGGGCGCAGCCGCACGCAGTCCGGGCAGGCCGGACAGGGCGGCGGGCAGGCGAGCAGCGGCGAACGAACGAAGTCCCATCCTCGGAAATTAACACAGGATCCGGGCGCCTCCGGGCGCTGGGGAATTGCCGGTGCGAGGCGTGATGCTTCGGCAAACGACAACGGGCACCCGAAGGTGCCCGTCAGCGGAGCGGTGCGGAACTTAGACCGGCACCTTGCGCAGCATCTCGACGCCGACTTCGCCGGCGGCGATCTCGCGCAGCGCGGTCACGCCGGGCTTGTTCTTGCTTTCGATCTTGGGCGTGTGGCCCTGGCTCAGCATGCGGGCGCGGTAGGTGGCGGCCAGGACCAGCTGGAAGCGGTTCGGGATCTTGGTCAGGCAGTCTTCGACGGTGATGCGGGCCATGGGTGTTTCTTCCAGTCAGGGTAGATCGAGAGCGCGGAACACGGCGGAGCGATTCCGGCGCTGAGCTGCGTATTTTAGCCTTTGTGCGTGGACGATGGATTTCAGGTCGAAAAGCGCGGTCTCGAACACCGCGTTGACGACCACGAAATCGAAGCCCGGCGCCTGCGCCACCTCGTGCCGCGCGGCCTCCATGCGCTTGGCGATGACCTCCGGCTCGGTGTCGCCGCGGCGCTGCAGGCGCTGGCGCAACTCGTCCCAGCTCGGCGGCAGGATGAAGATCAGCACCGCGTACGGGAAGATCTGCTTGATCTGCAGCGCGCCCTGGAAGTCGATCTCCAGCACCACGTCGTCGCCGTGGGCCAGCCGGGCCTCGATGGCGGCGCGGGAGGTGCCGTAGAGATTGCCGTGGACCTCGGCCCACTCGAAGAAGTCGCCGTGCTCGATCTTGGCCCGGAACTCGGGCTCGTCGATGAACCAGTACTCGCGGCCGTGCTGCTCCTGGCCGCGCGGCGCGCGGGTGGTGTGGGAGATCGACACGTCGAGCTTGGCGTCCAGCTCGAGCAGCGCCTTGACGAGGGAGGATTTGCCGGCGCCGCTGGGGGCGGCGACGACGAAGAGATTGCCTGGGTATTCCATGCGCCCCGATTATCGGGCAGTTCCGTCAACGACTTGTTTCAGCGCTTGGTGCCCCAGCGCCGCACCGTCAGCCGCTCCAGCGTGTCGAAGCCCAGCATCTCCACCAGCAGCCCGATCAGCACGACGCTGGCCAGGCCGGCGAACACCCGGTCGGTGTACAGCTCGTTGCGGTTCTGGAAGATGTACCAGCCCAGGCCCCCCTTGCCGGACGAGGCGCCGAAGAACAGCTCCGCCGCGATCAGCGTGCGCCAGGCGAAGGCCCAGCCGATGCGCAGGCCCGACAGGATCGCCGGCAGCGCCGAGGGCACCAGCACCAGCGCCACGTAGCGCAGGCCGCGCAGGCCGTAGTTGCGGCCGGCCATGCGCAGCGTCTCGGGCACCGATTCGAAGCCGGCGTAGGTGGCCAGCGATAGCGGCCACAGCACCGAATGCACCAGCACGAACAGCAGGCTCGCCTTGCCCAGGCCGAACCACAGCAGCGCCAGCGGCAGCAGCGCGATGGCCGGCAGCGGATTGAACATCGCGGTGAGCGTGGACAGCAGGTCGCGGCCGAAGCGGGTGGTGACCGCCAGCGCCGTCAGCGCGAAGGCCAGCAACGCGCCGAGCAGGTAGCCCTGCACCAGCAGCAGCAGCGAGAGGCCGGCCTTGGCGGGCAGTTCGCCGCTGAGCAGGTCGGTCCAGAAGGCGCGGGCGGCCTGCAGGAAGCTCGGCAGCAGCAGGTCGTTGTCGGCGATGCGGGCGGCGATCTCCCAGGCGGCGGCGAGCAGCAGGACGACGAAGGCCTTGCGCAGCGGCGCTAACTGCGAGAGTCGACGCCAGGGCGGCAGCGGGCGCTGGGCGGGCAACTCGCCGGCCGGCGCCAGCGGATGCTCGATCTCCGGGCGCAGTGGCGGAACGGCGACGGTCATCGCGCGGCCTCCTCGTCGAACAGCAGCCGGTGGATGCGCTGCGCCTGCGCCTGGAAGGCCGCGCTGCCGGTGTCTTCGAGCCCGAACTGGTGGGCGTTGAGTTCCGCCCGCACCCGGCCCGGATGCGGCGACAGCAGCAGGATGCGGTTGCCGACGACCAGGGCTTCCTCGATCGAATGGGTGACGAAGATCAGCGTGAAGGGCTGGTCGGCCCACAGCGCCAGCAGTTCCTGCTGCATGCGCCGGCGGGTCAGCGCGTCGAGCGCGGCGAAGGGCTCGTCCATCAGCAGCACGGTGGGCTGCATCGCCAGCGCGCGGGCGATGGCCACGCGCTGCTTCATGCCGCCGGAGAGCGTGTGCGGGTAGGCCCCTGCGAAGTCGGCCAGGCCGACCTTGGCGAGCAGGTGCAGCGCGCGCTCGCGGGCCTGGGCCTTCGGCAGACTGCGGGCGGCCAGCAGCGGGAACATCACATTGGCCAGCACCGTCTTCCACGGCGGGAGCTGGTCGAACTCCTGGAACACGACGACGCGGTCCGGCCCCGGCTCGCGCACCGCGGCGCCATCGAGCCGGATCTCGCCCTCGCGCGGCGCGACGAAGCCGCCGATCGCCTTCAGCAGCGAGGACTTGCCGCAGCCCGAGGGGCCCAGCAGCACGAAGCGGTCGCCGCGGTGCACGTCGAAACTGACGCGGTGCGTGGCGCGGACGATGCGCTCGGGTGTCGCATATTCGAGCGTGACGCCGTCGACCTGCAGCAGCGCGGGCGCCGCCGCGGCGGCGACGGCGATGCGTTCCTCTTCCTGGACGATCATCAGCTCGCTCCGGCGTTGTGGGCGTCGTCGAAGAAGTAGTCTTTCGCCGATGCCGGCTTGTTCCTGATCGCCCCGATCCGCTGCATGAACTGCGCGAGGCCCAGCGTGTTCTGCGGGGTCAGCTTGAACTCGACTTCGGGACTGGTGATGATGGACAGCAGCAGCTTGCGGTCGATGCCCGACTTGTTGGTGCGGACGAAGATGTCGGCCGCCTTCTCCGGGTTGGCGCGGATGAAGCGCGCAGCCTCGGCCAGCGCGTCGACAAAAGCCTTGTAGGTCTTCGGGTTCTCGCTGCGGAACTTCTCGGTGCCGTAGAGCACCGTGGCCGAGGCCGGGCCGCCGAGCACCTCGTAGCTCTTCAACACGATGTGGGCGCCGGGGTTGGCCGCCAGTTCCTGCTCCTGGAAGGGCGGGTTGCCGAAGTGGCCGGTGATCTCGGTGCCGCCCTTGCTGATCGCGGCGGTGGCCTCGGGGTGGGGCACGGCCACCTGGTGCTTGTCCAGCTTCGCGTACTGGGCATCGCCCCACAGCTTGGCCGAGGCGAGTTGCAGGATGCGCGCCTGCACCGACACGCCCACGGCCGGCAGCGCGATGCGGTCCTGCTCGCCGAAGTCGGCGATGGTCTTCACGCCCGGCCGGTTGCTGACGAGGTAGTAGGGGAAGTTGCCCAGCGAGGCGATGCCGCGGACGTTCTGCCGGCCCTGCGTGCGGTCCCAGATCGTCAGCAGCGGGCCGACGCCGGCGCCGGCCACGTCGATCGAGCCCGAGAGCAGCGCATCGTTGACGCTGGCGCCGCCCGAGAGCTTCACGAACTCGACCTGGATGTCGACGCCCTGCGCCTTGCCCTGCTTCTCGATCAACTGCTGGTCCTGCGCGACGTTGAGCAGCAGGTAGACGACGCCGAACTGCTCGGCGATGCGCAGCCGGCCTTCGGCCTGGGCGCTGGCGGCCAGCACCGCTGCGAGTGCTGCGAGGAGGATCTTCTTGGTCTTCATGGTCAGAACGGCGCGTCGCCTTCGATGGTGGTGCGGTTGAGGCGGCGGCGCATCTCGGGCGGGAAGCCGGTGGCCAGGTGCATCAGCGAGCGGTTGTCCCAGAAGACCATGTCCTGCGGCTGCCAGACGTGGCGGTAGAGGTGCTCGGGCCGGACGCTGTGGGCGAACAGCTGCGCCAGCAGCTCGCGGCTCTCGGCCTCGGGCAAGCCGACGATGCGGGTCGTGAAATGCTCGCTGACGAACAGCGCCTTGCGGCCGGTCTCCGGGTGCGTGCGCACGACCGGCTGGATGACCGGCTTCACCTCGGCGATCTGCGCCTCGCTGAGCTTGGGGCGCCAGGGGCTGCGCTGGCGCAGTTCCTCGTACTTGCAGAGATAGGAATGCTCGGCGCGCAGTCCCTCGACCGCGCGGCGCAGCGCCTCGGGCAGCGTCTCCCAGGCCAGGTGCATATTGGCGAACAGCGTGTCGCCGCCCTCGGCCGGCAACTCCTGCGCGTGCAGCATCGAGCCGAGGCTGGGCCTGTCCTTGTACGAGAGGTCCGAATGCCAGTAGACGCCGGCATCGCCGAGGCCGATCGGCTTGCCGTTCTCGTCGATGACGTTGGAGACCACCAGCACCTCCGGATGGCCCGGCAGCTGGAACTGGTGCAGCACATGGATTTGCAGCGGCCCGAAGCGGCGGCTGAACGCCACCTGCTGGGCCGGCGTGATCCGCTGCTCGCGGAACACCAGCACATGGTGCTTCAGGTGGGCCTGGTGGATGCGGCGGAAGTCGCTGTCGGCCAGCGGGCGGGCCAGGTCCAGGCCCAGCACCTCGGCGCCCAGCGGGGCCTTGTCGAAGGCATGGATGCGGATGTCCTGGAGTTCGGGGGCGGCGGGGCGGTCTCGTTGGAGCAGGGTAGTCATGGCGGTCAGTCTAGGAACGCCGTTAGCACGCGCCAACGAAGCAAAAGGCCTTTGCTTCTGCGCTTTCCGAATGAGGCCTTGCTACACCGCCTGGGCCTGCGTCACCTGGCTGCCCGGCGGCACGCTGCGCGTCAGCCAGACATTGCCGCCGATGGTCGAGCCGCGGCCCAGCGTGATGCGGCCGAGGATCGTCGCGCCGGCGTAGATCACCACGTCGTCCTCGACCACCGGATGCCGCGGCGCGCCCTTGCGGATCTGTCCCTGCTCGTCGGTCGGGAAGCTGCGCGCGCCCAGCGTCACCGCCTGGTAGATGCGCACCCGCTCGCCGATCACCGCGGTCTCGCCGATGACGACGCCGGTGCCGTGGTCGATGAACAGGCCCGGGCCGATCCGGGCGCCGGGGTGGATGTCGATGCCAGTGCGGGCATGGGCGCGCTCCGCCACGATGCGCGCCAGCAGCGGCACGCCCAGGCGGTAGAGCTGGTGCGCCAGCCGGTGGTGGATCATCGCCTCGATGCCGGGGTAGCAGAGCAGCACTTCGTCGACGCTGCGCGCGGCCGGGTCGCCCTGGTAGGCGGCCAGCACGTCGGTATCGAGCAGCCGGCGGATGCCGGGCAGGGCGCGGGCGAACTCGGCCACCAGCCCCTGCGCCTGCGCCGCCAGCGCGGCCTCGTCGGCCTGCGGATCCACGTAGCGCAGCTCCAGCAGCGCCTGCTGGCGCAGGGTCTGCAGCTGGGTGTCGAGCTGGTGGCCGATGTAGAAGTCCTCCACTTCGGCGCGCAGGTCCGGCGGGCCCAGGCGCAGCGGGAACAGCACGCCGCGCAGGCCGCAGACGACGGCCTCCAGCAGCTCGGCCGAGGGCAGCTCGCGCCCGCGCGGCTCGCGCAAGCGGTGGCGCTCGCGCCATTCGAGCCGGGCCTGGCGCAGGCCCGCGACGACGTTCTCCAGATCAGCGGCAGTCATGCCGCCAGTGTGGGCGCGCGACTCGCGCCGCCCAAGGAAGCGCTGCGCATATCCTTGTGCGCTTTGCGTTCTTGGACGGCGGGCGAAGCTGTTCCGCGACGCCCTGCGCGCCGCACTCAGTTCAAGCCGTAGCGCGCCGCCGGCCGGGCCTTCGACAGGTTCGGCGCCATCGCCAGGCGCGCGGCTTCGTAGGCGTCCAGTTGCGTCACGTCGGCCAGCGACGGGATCGTGTAGACCTCGCCCATGTCGAAGCCGGCCAGCGCGGCGTCCACGAGATCATCGCTCGTCATCACGATGTCGCCGGGCAGGTTGGAGACCGGCATGCCCGCGACGTCCCAGAACGGCGTGGCCGTCGCACCGGGCAGCACGGCCTGCACGCGCACGCCCTTGCCGGCGACCTCGTGCTGCAGCGACTGGGTCAGCGCGATGACGAAGGCCTTGCTCGCGCCGTAGACGCCGTTGAGCGTCTCGGGCGAGATGCCGACCACCGACGCGATCTGGATCACGGCGCCGGCGCCACGGGCCACGAAGGCCGGCACGGCGGCATAGGTCAGCCGGGTGAGGGCGGTGACGTTCAGGTCGATCAGGGCCTCCATGTCGTCGACCGGGGTCGAGAGCAGCGGCGCCACCGCGCCCACGCCGGCGTTGTTGACCAGCAGGGTGATCGAAGGGTCGCTCGCGAGCACCTGCTCGATGCTCAGCAGGTCGGCCTTGCGGTTCAGGTCGGCGACCAGGACGCTCACCTTGCGGCCGGTCTTCGCGCTGATCGACGAGGCCAGCGCCGACAGGCGTTCCTGGTTGCGCGCCACCAGGATCAGGTCATAGCCGCGGCGGGCGAGGCGGTCGGCATAGACGGCGCCGATGCCGGTCGATGCACCGGTGATCAGGGCGGTGCCGAGAGTCTTGTGGGAGGTCGTCATTTCTGCAGTCCTTCGTCCGGGAAAGGGCCCCGGCGTGAAGGGAATGTAGGTATGCTCATGGATGTCTTCAATGTCGTTGTTGCCACCTTTCAGGACACGCAACATCTGCTCTCGAAAGGGCACCCCATGATCAGGATCGGTATCGTCGTCAGCCCCGGGTTCGAGCTGATGAGCCTGGCGGTGAGCAGCGTGTTCGAGTTCGCCAACTATGAATCGGGGGAACCGCTGTACGAGGTGAGGATCGTGTCCGAGTTCGGCGGCCCGGTGGCGAATTCGCTCGGCATCTCGATCGAGACCCAGGCCCTGGGCCGGCGGGCCTTCGACACACTGATCGTGACCGGGCCGCCGGTGCCTGTGCCGGTGAGCGAGGGCGTGGCCGCCTACCTGGGCAGGGCGGCCGGGCGCATCCGGCGCATCGCCTCGATCTGCACCGGCGCCTTCGCACTGGCGCAGGCCGGCGTGCTGGACGGGCGGCGCGTGACGACGCACTGGCGATTCGCGCGCGAGATCTCGGATCAGTATCCCGGGGTGACGGTCGAGCCCGACCGCATCTACATCGCGGACGGCAACGTCTGGACCTCTGCGGGCATGACCGCGGGCCTCGATCTCGCGCTGGCCATGCTGGAAGCCGATCGCGGCGCCGCGATCGCACGCGAGGTGGCGCGCGCGCTGGTCATGTACCACCGGCGCGCCGGCGGCCAATCGCAGTTCTCGAGCCTGCTGGACGTCGCCCCCCGGTCCGACCGCATCCAGAAGGCCATGAGCCATGCGCGGCAGAACCTCCGCAACCCGCTGTCCGTGGAAGAGCTGGCCGACGCGGCCGGGCTCAGCCCGCGCCAGTTCAGCCGCCTCTTCCACGCGGAGACGGGGCGCACGCCCGCCAAGGCGGTCGAGAGCCTGCGCCTCGAAGCGGCGCGGCTGATGATGGAGGAGGGCAAGCACCCGGTCGAGCAGATCGCGATGGAGACGGGGTTCGCCGATCGCGAGCGGATGCGGCGTGCGTTCAACCGCGCGTTCGGGCAGCCGCCGCAGGCGATCAAGC
>NZ_LYVQ01000179.1 GCF_001984095.1 Pelomonas sp. KK5 | reverse complement strand
GTGCAGGGGTGGGAGCAGGAGCTGGAGCAGGAGCCGGCGGAATAGGCGTGCTGCCCTGCGCTGCGCCGCAGGAGGCCAGCGCGTCGGAGCTGACCGTCAGCGCGGCTGCCGTCGGTGCTACATAGCCCGCCGGCGACTGCGCGTATTTCAGCGCCTGCCCGGCATCCAGCAGGCCGGCGCCGCAGGTGGTCGTGGTGCAGGTGCAGCGGTAGTTGTTGTTGGCATCGGTGCACAGGCCCAGGTCCGGCGCCAGCACGTGCGGCCGGGCGCTGAGCTTGAGGCCGCTCTCGATCTGCGCCAGCGTGAGGCTCGGGGCCGCTGCCCACATCAGCGCGGCCGTGCCCGCCACCTGCGGCGCGGCGAAGCTGGTGCCGCTGACGGCGGCATAGCCATAGCCGCTGTTGGAGGTGTCCGGCGCCTGCGGGCCCTTGTTGAAGGTCGACACGACGCCGCTGTCCGCCACGCCGGCGATCGAGTCGCAGCGCAGTTGCCGCTGCGTGTTGGCCATGTCGCCGCCCGGTGCGGCGAGCTGCACCTCGGCGCCGAAGTTCGAGTACAGCGCCTTGTAGCCCATGCGGTTGACCGCGGCCACGGCGAACACGCCGGCGCAGTTGGCCGGCCGGCCCACCGGGCCCTGGCGGTTGCCGGCCGCGGCGACGATGAACACGCCCTTGCCGTTGCGCAGGGTGCTGATCGTGTCGGTGTAGAGCTGCGCAGCGGCGGCGACGGTCGGATCCGCGTCGTGGGTGCTGCAGGAGGCCAGGCCGGCGAAGCCGATTAGGAGGACGCGCGCCGGGTTCGGGTTGTCCGGCACGCCGTCCACATGCACGCCGGCGGCCCAGTTCATGCCGTCCACCATGTCCGAGACCAGGGCGCCGCACTGGCCCGCCACCCGCACCGGCAGCACGCGCGCATGCCAGTTGATGCCGGCCACGCCCGCGGCGTTGTTCGTCACCGCGCCCAGCTGACCGGCCACCAGCGTGCCGTGCCAGCTGCTGGCGATGCCGGTGGCCGAGGTGGCGTCCGGATTGCAGCCGTCGTACCTGGCCGTGTTGGCCTGCCATTGCGCGGCGCTGATGCCGTCGCCGAGGTCCAGCGCCGTCGCGCTTCGGCCGGTGCCGTTGCCGGCGAACACCGGGTCGCTGATGAAGTTGTAGCCCGGCAGCAGCAGGTTCGGGTCGAGGTCCGGGTGGCTGGTGATGCCGGTATCGATCACCGCGACGACCGGCGAGCCGGCGCCGGTGCTGATGTCCCAGGCATGGGTGAAGTCGGCCGCCGCCGCGTTGCTGCCGGCGGCGTAGTCGTCCAGCCACCATTGCGGCGTGCCGGTCGTGGCGCGGAAGAGGGTGTCGTTGGGCACGGCGGCGGGACGCTCGCGGCTCTTCTCGAAGCCGTTCTCCAGCACGTGGGCGAGCCGCGCGTCCGCGCGCAGCGTCTTCACGATGGCGGCCCCCTGGGCAGCGCCGATCGGCCGGTCGCCCTCGACGAGCACCCAGCCGGCGCCGAGCGGCCGCCTGAAGCGCAGGGCACCCCTGATGCCGTGGGCGGCCAGCACCGCCTCCGTGCTGGCGCGCGCATCGGCGGGTGCGGTCTTGAAGCGCAGCAGCAGGCCGTGGGCGAGGGGGCCTTGCGGCACGCTCGCGGCCTGGGATGGAAAGACAGCCGTGGCGAGCGAGAGCACCAGCAGCGAGTGGCGCAGCGAAGTCGCGAGGGACGGAGAGGGGCAGGGTCGGGTCAGCATGCGCGGCACGCTAGGGCGGCCGCATGAACCCGTCGTGTAGCGCGGATAGTCCGAACGGATCATGCCCCGGCCGCCTGCCGATGCTCGGGGCCGCGCCATCGGGCTATCCCGTGGGCCGAACGGCCTACGGGCCATGGCTCGCTTCAACGATCGGTCATGTGCAATCCCTACAGTGCGCGAGCCGTTCACATTGTGTCCGGTTCTTGTCCACGACCCGTGGCCGATGGCGCTGTTCTTTCCACATGAATAACTCCAGACATATTTCGACGGTGAGTCCCGCGCATGTCGAGGCGATCGTGCGTGCGGCCGAGTCAGCGCTGGAGGTCTGCCGGCGCTACCAGTTCTTCGTCTGGACACAGGGCAATGTCCAGCTGGTGCTGCCGCATCAGCTGACGATCTGCGGCGCCTACCAGCGCCAGGCCCGCGAACTCGTCTTCGATGCCTTCAACAGCGTCAGCGTGCCCGAGGGCCTGCTCGAAGCCTTCACCCACCCGCGTGGCGCGCTGATGCAGCTGCTGCAGGGGCGCTGGCTGGACAACCGCTGCCATCCGGTGCGCCTGGCTGTCACCGAGCTGGATGGGCCGGCCGTGCAGGCGCATCGGCAGGCGCTGCAGCAGGCGGGCTTCGTCAGCCTGGTGGCGCACGGCCTCTCGCGCCCGCAGCGGCCCAGCGAGATGGAGAGCTTCTTCGTGTTCGGCCAGCAGGGCAGCGCGCCCGACGGCGAGCTGCAGTGCCACACGCTCGAACTGCTGATGCCGCACATCCATGCCACCTGGCACCGCGTGCAGGTGCAGGAGCGCGAACTGCGCAACCTGCCCGAGGCTGCGGTGCAGCGCAGCGGCGCGGTGCCCGGCAGCGGCATCACCGGGCGCGAGCGGCAGATCCTCGGCTGGCTGCGCGAGGGCATGAGCAACCAGGAGATCGGCGAGGTGCTGGGCATCAGCGCGCTGACCGTCAAGAACCACGTGCAGAAGATCCTGCGCAAGCTCAATGCGGCCAATCGCGCCCAGGCCGTGGCGCGCGCGATGACGCTGAACCTGCTGGACCGCGTGCCGGTGGACGTGGGCCGTCCCGACTGACGTCCGAGCGAGCGCGTTGCAGAAGTTCCTCGGTGTTTACCCCCGATATGCCGTCGAACCTGATCGTTATGACCGCCGCGTAGTCCGTTCGGCATGCAGGCGTGCCCGAGGCGAACAACGCAATGTCACTGCCTGCTGGGAAAGTCCTTGCATGTCTTCAAGGCATGTCGCTGTCACCCCAGAACCGGAGAACCTCACGATGAAACTCAAGCAGATCGCACTGGCCGCCCTCGCTGCCGTCGCCATGGGTCATGCCATGGCCGCCACGACCGGCTCGCAGGACACGTCCACCCTGATGGTCGCCGTCGGCGACCAGAACCACACCTATCTGTTCGACACCGGCATCACGATGGCCAGCGTGATCAACACCGACGTCAACTACTCGGTCACGCTGCCCAACTGGGCCTCGTTCAACTTCGGCGCCACCTCGGCGTTCAACGGCCTGGACGAAGGCTCCGGCGGCGCCGGCGTGCGCTGGACCGTGGTCGCTGCGACCAACGTGCTGTCCAACCTCGGCAACACGGTGATGTCCACCAACCCGCTGAGCGCGGTGGCCGACGGCAACTTCTCCGGCCTCAAGAACGCCGGCGTGCGCACCGACGCGCAGCGCATGCTGTCCTTCGGCAACAGCGCCAACGACCTGCTGAACTCGGGCAGCAACATCGCACTGAAGGGCGGCGACGCCTTCGCCGGCGATGTGCAGTTCGGCATCGGCAACAACACCCGCCTGTACATCCAGGACTTCGGTGATCCGGCCGCCACCAGCTCGCTGGGCCTGTACCTGGAGACCGTCTCGAGCATCTCGCTGAACGCCGGCGCGACGCTGAAGGCGATGGACGAAGTCGTCACGCTGAACCCGACGACCGGCCAGCTGACGATCGCCGCGGCCGTGCCGGAACCGGAAAGCTACGCGCTGATGGTGGCCGGCCTGGCCGCCGTCGGCTTCGTCGCCGCCCGCCGCCGCCGCGCCTGAGCGACTGAGGTCCCGCTCCCTTCCCCGATGCCGCGCCCCCTGGGGCGCGGCAGGGGATGAGCCGTCCCAATTTTTCGGAAACCAAGGACTCGAACCCATCATGAAGCACACCCTGATCGCCCTGGCCGTGCTCGGCCTCGCTTCGGCCGCGCAAGCCGCCCCGCTGACCCCCGCCGACGCCGTGACCGCCACCAGCGCCGGCAACGCCGTCTATGTCTCGGGCTCCTCGGCCCTGCGCTTCTCGCTGGCCTCCGGCTTCGTCTCGATGTGCCAGGCCGGCACCATCGCCGTCTTCGGCAACACCAACGGCGCCGACCTGACCAAGGCCGGCAACAACGTGCGCGGCTACGCCTGCACGCTGGCCAAGGACATCAAGCCCAGCACCGGCGGCGCCGTCGCCTTCGCGGCCGGCACCAATGTCGTGTTCAACAAGTACGACGCCGGCGGCTCGATCAACGGCATCCAGCCGCTGGTCAAGGGCACGCAGCTGGCCTACCTGGGCTACGGCGCCTGCACGGCGACGGGCATCGTGCGCTCGGGTCCGTTCGACCTGACCAAGCCTGACTACGCCTGCTCGCAGAGCAACAACGTGGTGCCGCAGATGGGCGTGTCCGACGTCGAGGCCTCCACGATCCAGCACAAGAACAACCTGGCCACCGGCACCACCGCCGTCGCCATCAGCACGCTCAACGGCGGCGTCCACTCGGTCGCCATGGCCGGCATCGCCGTCAACCTGAAGCTGTACCGCGCGCTGCAGGCCGCCCAGGGCCTGGCCGGCGACGACGCCGAGGCCAATGCCCCGAGCCTGCCGATCGGCTTCCTGAGCACGGTGCTCGCCGGCACGGCCTCGCCGCTGCTGAACACCGGCTTCTCCAGCGTCATCCCGAGCGACCTGAGCAACAGCGCCACCGACAGCGCGGCCCACGCCGTCAACTTCTGCACCCGCGCCAACGGCTCGGGCACGAAGGCCATGGTCGACGCCTTCCTGCTGAACAACCCCTGCTCCGCCGTGGGCGCGCCGCCCGCCGGCACCGCTTCGCCGAACGCCTCGGTCGGCGAGATCGGCAACAACGACATGGTCCTGAACGTGGCCACCAGCACCGGCAACGTGATCGCCTGCATGCAGGGCGCCACGACCGATGCCAGCAAGACCTCGACCAACCTGTTCAAGGACTGGGCGATCGGCATCGTCGGCTCGGAGAACGACAACGCCGCCGGCACCTCCGGCGACGCCGGCTGGCGCTTCGTCAAGGTTGGCGGCTTCCTGCCGACCCAGGCCAACGGCCAGACCGCCGCCTACCCGATGACCTACGAGAACTTCATGTACTGGCCCAAGGCCCTGACCTCGAAGTACAGCCAGTTCGCCAACTGGCTGCAGAAGGACGCCGTGACGCCGCTGGCCCTGTCGGCCACGCCGGACGCCGGCACCCGCAAGGGCATCCTGTCGATCGCCGACATCACCGACCCGGCCTACGCCAGCGTGACCGGCTACATCTCGCGCACCTCGCGCGGCGGCAGCAGCTGCTCGCCGCAACAGCTGCTGCAGTAAGCCAGCAGCAGGAGCGGCCGGCGCGTCGCGCCGGCCCTCCTTTTTTCTCAGCCGGAGTCCGCGGACCACGCGGACTCCTTTGAACTTTCTGGGGAGCTTGAGAGAGCCATGAAGAAGAACGGTCACCGCAACTCCATCGTCGCCCTCGGTCTGGGCCTGCTGCTCGGTTCGCTGGCGCAGGCGCAGACCGTGCTGGCCTCCGACACCGATCCCTCGCTGATCCTGCTGATCTGGGACCCGGTGGCCAAGGTCTCCTACAGCCACGACACCGGCCTGCTCGGCAAGAGCCTGTACAGCGGCCTGTCCAACGACGGCAGCCAGCAGTTCTGGACCCTGGATCCGGCCACCGACGCCAACTTCGCCAAGTACCTCGCTGCCTCCGGCGACCTGGCCAACGACGTCTGGATGGTCATCGGCGGCGGCAAGGCCGCCAGCGGCACCGGGCCCGGCACCAACGTCATCTACTCGACGATGGTCAACACGACCGCCAACGGCGTGCTCAATCCGCAGTGGGACGGCCTCGTCGGCCAGCCCAACTCGAACCTGCGCAGCGTGACGTCGAGCTTTCCCACCAGCGTCTACAACCCGCTGATGGGCGGCGCCACCAACAACAACTACGCCACGGCCGCGCCGGGGACGGCCTCGAGCTTCGACACGGCCGGCTCGGATGCCTATGTGGGCAATATGGCGCCGGTGCTGGCCGGCCTGGAGTCCGGCGGCCTGGATCCGGGCGAGGCGATGTTCGCCAAGTCCAACGGCTTCGACACGGGCAACGCGCTGGGCGCGAGCGGCAGCTCGTCCTGGTTCTACTACCTGACCTCGTCCAGCATCAAGGCGGCCGACAAGATCAGCGTCTCCGCCTTCGCCAACAGCGCCTACGACGCCTACTGGGGCCTGGCCCGCACCACCAACAGCGCCAACCAGCAGGAGCTGGTGCTGAGCTTCACGATGCAGGCCGCGGTGACGCCCACGCAGACCGCCGCCGGCGCGCTGCGCCGCAACCAGACCGACTACGCCGCGCAGTACAGCTTCGCGCAGCAGCTGGGCACGCCCGCGGGTGAGTTCGCCGGCTGGACGCCGTCCAGCGCGCTGCTGGGCAACACCGTGACGGCCGTGCCCGAGCCGGCCAGCGCCTTGCTGGCGGTCCTGGGCCTGACGACGCTGCTGGCCGTCCGACGCAAGCGCAAGGCGGACTGACGAGTTTCCGTGAAGTCACTTTTCAGTTACTTGCTGCCGATGCTGCTGGCGCCGGCGCTGCACGCGCAGACGCCCGCCACGGCCGAGGCACCGCGCTTCGACATCCTGGAGTTCGAGGTGGCCGGCAACACCGTGCTGCCCGAGGCGCAGGTCGAGCAGGCGGTGATGCCCTTCATGGGCCCGCAGCTGAGCCTGGCCGAGGTCGAGGCGGCGCGCACCGCGCTGGAGAAGGCCTACCAGGGCGCCGGCTACCTGACCGTGTTCGTGGACATCCCGGACCAGCGGGTGGACGGCGGCGTCGTGCGCCTGCAGGTCACCGAAGGCAAGGTCGACCGGCTCAGCGTGACCGGCTCGCGCTACTACGCGCAGGGCCGCATCCGCGCCGGCGCAGCCGAGGTGGCCGAAGGGCAGGTGCCCAACTTCAACGTGGTGCAGCAGCAGGTGGCCGCGCTGAGCCGCAGCGAGACGCGCCGCGTGCAGCCGGTGCTCAAGCCCGGCGCGGTGCCCGGCACGGTGGAGGTGGAGCTGAAGGTCAGCGACCAGCTGCCGCTGGGCGCTTCCTTCGAGGTCAACAACAACCATGCGGCCGGCATCGCGCCGCTGCATGCGGTGGCCAACATCCACTACGACAACCTGTTCCAGCGCGAGCACAGCATCGGCCTCACGCTGATGGGCACGCCCACCGCTTCGGCCCAGTCCAAGGTGGCGGTGGGCAGCTACACGGTGCCGATCGGCAGCGAGGGCGAGAGCCTCGGCGCCACCCTGGTCTGGTCCAACAGCAACGTCGCCACGCTGGGCGGCACGCAGGCGCTGGGCAAGGGCACGACGCTGGGCCTGCGCTGGCTCAAGCCGCTGGCCACGCCCTGGAACGGCTGGCAGGCGCTGAACCTCGGCGCGGACTGGAAGGACCTGCAGGAGCAGACGGTGTTCGGCGCCAGCAGCATCTCGACGCCGCTGCGCTATGTGCCGCTGCAGCTCGGCTACAGCGGCGGCTACGGGTCCGACGCCTGGCAGTCGCAGTGGAACCTGACGCTGAGCTACGGCTTCGCGCCGCTGCTGCGCCGCGAGGTGGCGAACTGCCCCAGCGCCAACGGTGGCATCGCCCCGGTCGACCAGTTCGCCTGCAAGCGCGCCGGCGCCGACGGCAGTTTCACCACCGCCCGCTTCGACCTGCGCCAGACGCTGTCGGCCGGTGACTGGGGCCAGCTGGCCCTGCGTACCGCCGGCCAGCTCAGCAACGAGCCGCTGGCCAGCGCCGAGCAGTTCGTGCTGGGCGGCGCCGACTCGGTGCGCGGCTACTACGACTCCACCGCTTTGGGCGACGGCGCGCTGCTCGGCTCGCTCGAATGGCGGCGCGACATGGCGCCGGCCATGCGCCGCCGCGCCGGCGAGGCGGCCAGCGCCGGCCTGCGCGAGCTGACGCTGCTGGCCTTCGTCGACGGCGGCCGGGTCTACACCCAGCACGCGCTGCCCGGCACCTTCGGCCACCAGACCCTGGCCAGCGCCGGTGTCGGCCTGCGCCTGCAGACCAACGCCGGCATGAGCCTCTCGCTCGACTACGCCCACGCGCTGAAGGACCTGCCCGGTCAGGCCGTGCCCGGCTCCTACCTGCACCTGCGCCTGGGCCAGAAGCTCTGAACCCTTTGTCGATCATGTCCAAGACGCTCTCCCGCCATCGCCCCCCGCTGTTGACGCCGCTGCTGCTGGCGCTGTCCGCCGCCTGGCCGCTGCAAGTGCTGGCGCAGAGCAAGGCGGGCACCTTGCCGCCGGTGGCGCCGCTGGCCCTGCCGGTGCCGGCCGCCACCGGCTGGCGCTCCAACCCCGCCGGTGCCGCCTTCCCGACGCCGACGGTGCCGGGCCAGCTGAACATCCAGCAGTCGGTGCCGCGCGAGATCTACAACTGGCAGAGCTTCAACATCGGCTCCCAGGCCGCGGTCACCTTCGCCATGCCGACGGGCGGCGGCGCCGCGCTGAACCGCATCGCCGACCAGAACCCCAGCCAGATCTTCGGCAAGCTCAGCGCCACCAACGGCGGCGAGATCTACCTGATCAACCCGAACGGCATCCTGTTCGGCGCCGGCGCGCAGGTCAACGTCGGCGCGCTGTTCGCCAGCACGCTGAACCTCGCCGACGGCGACTTCATGAACGGCCTGACCGGCCCGATCGCCGGCGGCACGGCGGCCTTCCAGTACCAGGGCAGCGCCGACAACTTCGTGGACACGCGCAACTTCGTGCGCGTGGACAGCGGCGCCAGCATCACCACGGCCGAGGGCGGCCGCATCATGCTGTTCGCCAAGCGGGTGGAGAACGCCGGCACGCTCAGCGCCCCCGGGGGTCAGGTCGTGCTGGGCGGCGGCGCGTCCGTCTACCTGAAGCTGCCGACCACCGAGGTGATCTACGCCTCCGAGCAGAACCCGGCCGTGCCGGCGCTGCGCGGCCTGCTGGTCGAGATGGGCAGCGGGCCCGCGGGCGCCGCGGACCGCAACGGCAGCGTCGTCAACGAGGCCGGCGGCGTGATCACCACGCCGCGCGGCAACAGCACGCTGGTGGGCATGGCCGTCAACCAGATGGGCAAGGTCTCGGCCACCACCTCCGTCTCGCAGAACGGTTCCATCCTGCTGCTCGCCCAGGGCGGGGCGACGACACAGACGACGCTGCTGCCGGGCCAGTCCGCCGTCACCTCGCTGGGCCGCTCGACAACCACCGGCACGCTGGTGCTGGGCACCGCCAGCGAGACGACGATCACGCCCGACAACAACGGCGCCGACGGCAAGCCGCTGCTGTCCAGCGACAACGCGACCTTCGTGCCCTCCCGCATCGACATGGTCGGCCGCCGCGTCACGCTGCAGGGCGGCGCCCAGGTCGCCGCGCCCGGCGCGGACCTGAGCGTGCGTGCGCTCGGCGCGCCCGACTATGCGCAGGCCATTGGCGGCACCGATGCACCGACCGCCGCGCAGATGGCGGCCGATGCCAATGTCGTGATCGAGGCCGGTGCCCGCATCGACCTGTCGGGCACCACCGACACCACGGTCAGCGTCGCCCGCAACTTCGTCACCACCGACTTCCTCGGCAGCAACGACCTCGCCGACGCGCCGCTGCAGAAGGACGGCCTGCTCTACCAGAACAAGGTCACCGTCGACATCCGCGGCAGGTCGCCGATCCTCGGCTCGCTGGCCAGCTACCGCAATGCGCTGCTGCGCAGCGCGGACGAGCGCCTGTCCGGCGGCGGCAGCGCGCGCATCTTCGCCGGCGGGGCGGTGCTGATGCAGCAGGGCGCCAGCATCGACGTGTCCGGCGGCGCGGTGAACTACACCGGCGCCCAGGTCGCGCAGACGATGCTGACCGCGCAGAACGGCCAGAGCTACTCGCTCTCCACCGCGCCGGCGGACCTCGTCTACACCGGCATCAGCAACGCCTCGCGCAACACCGTCAGCTACGACCGCTGGGGTCAGGTCACCCAGTACGGCAGCACCACGGGCACCGTCCAGGCACAGGGTTATGTGCAGGGCAGCGATGCGGGCAGCCTGCAGGTACTGGCGCCGCGCGTGTTCGTGGACGGCAGTGTCGCCGGCCGCACGACCATCGGCTACCGGCAGGCGGCCGGCCTGGACGCGCGCGCCGCGCTGGGCCAGCTGACGCTGGGCACCGACCAGAACGTCGCCGCGCTGGGCAACGGCAGCTTCGCCGGCGCCATCCTCGGCAGCTTCAGCCTCGGCGCCGGCGCTGTGCCGCTGGATGCCGGCCTGTTCGCGCAGGCGGAGCAGGGCAGTGTCTCTACGCAGTTGCCGGCCACTTCGCGGATGGCGGCGGCGCAGCTGAACGACTCGGGCTTCGGCCGCGTCACCATCGTCGCCGACGGCCTCGTTTCCACCGCGGCCGGCGCGGACCTGCACCTGCCCACCGGCGGCGCGCTGAAGCTGGAGAGCAACGGCGGCGGCCTCGCGCTGGCCGGCAGCGTGACGGCGCCCTCGGGCGCGGTGACGGTGCAGGCCGCCGGCGGCGCCATCGCGGTGGCCGGCACGGCGGACATCGACGTGTCCGGCCAGTGGATCAACAACCAGCTCGGCAGCCAGCCGGCGAGCGCCTTCGGCAGCACCGGCGGCTCGATCGCCATCGCCTCGACCGACGCGGTCCGCCTCGATGCGGGCAGCGTGCTGAACGTGTCGGGCGGCGGCCTGGTGAGCGCCAGCGGCGCGATCAGCGGCGGCAATGCGGGCAGCATCGCGCTCGCCGCCGGCCGCGCCGCGAACACCGCCGACGCCAGCTCGCGGTCGCTGAGCCTCGGCGCCACGCTGGAAGGCTTCTCGATGGCCTCGGGCGGCAGCCTGAGCCTGACGACCCAGTTCGTGCGCATCGGCGCGGCCCAGGCCGGCGATGCCGCGGGCACGCTGGACCTCGGCGCCGACTTCTTCAGCCGCGGCGGCTTCGCCGCCTTCAGCATCGACGGTCGCCAGGCGCTGACCTTCACGCCGGGCACCGTGCTGGCGCCGCTGGTGCAGACCTGGGTGCCAGGTCTTGCCGCCACGCAGGCCGCGAGCGGCAGCGAGGTCGCCGCGCTGACGACCGGCCGCGCACCGGCCGGCACCTTGCCGCAGGCCATGAGCCTGGCCTTCAAGTCCTCGGGCCTGGACGCCACCTCGCCGGCCGGCAGGCTGCTGATGCCGGAGGGCGTGGCCATCAGCCTGCCGGCGCTGTCAACGCTGTCGCTGTCGGCCGCGGAGACGCTGGAGATGGACGGCCGCATCACGGCGCCCGGCGGCAAGGTGAGCCTGGCCGCCGCGACCCAGGGCAACGATTTCGCCGACCCGCAGTACCTGTGGCTCGGCGGCAGCAGCGTCATCGACGTGTCGGGCCAGGCGCTGATCAGCCCCTCCACCGATGGCCGCCTGCGCGGCAGCGTGCTGGCGGGCGGCAGCATCAGCCTCACGGCCGGCGGCAGCAACTACACGGCCACGACCGCGGCGGCGGCCAGCAGCCTGGTCTGGCAGCAGGGCAGCCAGCTGTTGATGAACGGCGCGGCGGCGCCGCTCGACGTGAGCACGCTCGGCGCCGCCGGCCTGCAGACGCAGCGCCAGACGGTGGCCAGCGCCGGCGGCAGCCTGTCCATCAGCGGCAACTTCGCGATGGCGCTGGAAGGCCACGCCGAGGCCCGTTCCGGCGGCGCCGGCGCGGCCGGCGGCAGCCTGTCGGTGACGCTCAACGCGGGCCGCACCGATCTCGGCGAAACGCCGCCGCCGGCGCGCAGCCTGGACCTCGTCGCGAACGCGTCGGGCAGTACCGCGGGGCTCACGTCCGCCTCGCTGGCGAGCGCCTCGGCCGCGCATCTGGGCGGCGACTCGGTGCAGCTGTCGGCCGGCCTGGTGCGGGACGGCGGCTTCTCCGACCTGAGCCTGCAGGCGGCCGAGAAGATCACCGTCGGCGGCGGCGTAGCGCTGGACCTGTCGCGCCAGCTGAACCTCGATGCGCCGGTGCTGGCGATGAACGGCGGCACGGCCTCGCTGTCGGCCGCGCAGCTCTTCGTCGGCAACGACCAGCTGCCGCTGCAGAGCCCCGGCGCGCTGCAGACGCGGCCGCTGCCCCAGGCGAGCGGCGGCAGCGGCACGCTGACGCTGTCGGGCGGCACCACGGTGCTGGACGGCCGCATCGTCACCCAGGGCGTGGGCACGCTGGCGATCGCCAGCGACGGCGACCTGCGGCTGCAGAGCCGGCTCTACGACGGCAGCACGATCAGCGGCAGCCTGCAGACCGGCGCCGAGCTGACGCTGAGCGCCGCGCAGATCTATCCGGCCACCGGCACACGGTTCACGATCACGGCCGCCGGCCACGGCGTCACCATCAGCGGCGGCGGCGATGCCGCGGCCGTCTCGCCGCAGAGCGCCGGCGGCACGCTGGCGATCAACGCGGCCCGCATCGTCCAGGACGGCGTGCTGCGCGCGCCGATGGGCAGCATCACGCTGACGGCCGAGGACAGCCTGTCGCTCGGTGCCGGCAGCCTCACCTCGGTCAGCGCCGCGGGGCAGGAGCTGCTGTGGGGCTCGGTCTCCGGCGGCCACTGGACGGCGCCCGGCAATCCGTCCGCGCAGGCCGGCGATGCGAGCGGCCCTCCCGCCAAGAGCATCACGCTGGCGGCCCCGGCCGGCAGCATCGACGCCGACGCCCAGGCGCGGCTGGACCTCAGCGGCGGCGGCAAGCTGCTGGGCTGGCAGTTCGTGCCGGGCCCCGGCGGCTCCACCGACATCTTCAGCGGCAGCAGCGGCGCCTTCGCCCTGGTGCCGAGCGTGCAGGGCCTGGCGCCCTTCGACGCCACGCTGGCGTCCACGCTGCCCGGCGCGGGCAGGCAGCTGCAAATCACCGGCAGCGGCGGCCCGATCCCGCCCGGCACCTACACGCTGCTGCCGGCTCGCTATGCGGCGCTGGCGGGGGCCTTCCTCGTGCAGCCGGTGGCCGGCGGCACCGCGCTGGCGTCCGGCACCACGCTGAAGAACGTGGACGGCACCAGCCTGATCGGCGCGCGCCTGGTCGATGCCGGCACGTCCTTCGGCGCGGCGCTGTCCAGCACCTGGCGAGTGATGAGCTCGGCCCAGGCGCACCAGCGCTCCGAGCTGGACCTGAGCGATGCCAACAGCTTCTTTGCCGACAGCCGTCCGGCCCTGCCGGTCGACGCCGGCCGGCTGGTGCTGAACGCCGCGGCGATGCAGTTCGACGCCTCGATCGCCTTCGCGGCCAGCCGCGTCGACGCGGCGCCCGGCAGCACCACGCCGGCGCTGGTCGGCCGCGGCGGCGAGGCCTTCGTCGTCTCGCGCGACATCGTCGTCGGCAGCGCCACCGGCCAGGCCGGCGATGCGCTGCTGCTGTCCACCGACATGCTGAACCGGCTCGGCGCGCAGACGCTGGTGATTGGCGCGGCGCCCGATGCGGCCGGCGCGCTGCAGGTCGGGGCGCAGACGCTGAGCGTC
>NZ_LYVQ01000178.1 GCF_001984095.1 Pelomonas sp. KK5 | reverse complement strand
AACTCGTGACCTCGACCTTGGCAAGGTCGCGCTCTACCAACTGAGCTACACCCGCTTAGATTTGCATCTAGGTTTCAACACACTGCTCGCTGTGTCTTTCAACACCGCGCCGTTTGCGCTGAAGCCGAGATTCTATACCGAGTTTTTGACCCCCGGCAAGAAGTTCAGCCAATAAATCTCAGTGCGTGGCCGAGGTCGACGCGGCAGCGACGTCCGCCGCCTTCTTCGCTTCCACCACCGGATCTTCCTCCGGCAGCGCCGTCGGCACCTTCTCCAGCGCCACCTCGAGCACGCGGTCGATCCAGCGCACCGGCACGATCTCGAGCTGGTTCTTGACGTTCTCGGGGATGTCCTGCAGGTCCTTGACGTTCTCTTCCGGGATCATCACGGTCTTGATGCCGCCGCGGTGGGCCGCCAGCAGCTTCTCCTTCAGGCCGCCGATCGCCGTCACCTCGCCGCGCAGCGTGATCTCGCCGGTCATCGCCACATCGGCGCGGACCGGGATGCCGGTCAGGGCCGAGACGAAGGCCGTCGTCATCGCCGCGCCGGCGCTGGGGCCGTCCTTGGGCGTGGCGCCGTCGGGCACGTGGACGTGTACGTCGCGCTTGTCGAACAGCTCGTCCTTGATGCCCAGGCGGCGGGCGCGCGAACGCACCACCGTGCGAGCCGCCTCGACGGACTCCTTCATCACGTCGCCCAGCGAGCCGGTGCGGATGATGTTGCCCTTGCCCGGCACCGCGGTGGCTTCGATGGTCAGCAGATCGCCACCCACTTCCGTCCACGCGAGGCCCACGACCTGGCCGACCTGGTTCTTCTTCTCCGCGCGGCCGAAGTCGAACTTGCGCACGCCCAGGAAGTCGTTGAGGTTGTCCTCGGTCACCACGACCTGGCCCTCATAGGCCTTCAGGGCGACGCCCTTGACGACCTTGCGGCAGATCTTGGAGATCTCGCGTTCCAGCGAGCGCACGCCGGCTTCCCGCGTGTAGTAGCGGATCACGCCACGGATCGCGGACTCGGTGACGTCCATCTCCTCGTCCTTGACGCCGTTGTTCTTGCGCTGCTTGGGCAGCAGGTAGCGCTGGGCGATGTTGACCTTCTCGTCCTCGGTGTAGCCCGACAGGCGGATCACTTCCATCCGGTCCAGCAGGGCCGGCGGGATGTTCAGCGAGTTGGACGTGGCAACGAACATCACATCCGAGAGGTCAAAGTCCACCTCGATGTAGTGGTCGCCGAAGGTGTGGTTCTGCTCCGGGTCCAGCACTTCGAGCAGGGCCGAGGACGGGTCGCCGCGGAAGTCCATGCCGAGCTTGTCGATCTCGTCGAGCAGGAACAGCGGGTTGCGCGTGCCGACCTTGGACAGCGACTGCAGCACCTTGCCCGGCATCGAGCCGATATAGGTACGGCGGTGGCCGCGGATCTCGGCCTCATCACGCACGCCGCCCAGCGCCATGCGGACGAACTTGCGGCCCGTCGCACGCGCGACCGACTGGCCGAGCGAGGTCTTGCCGACGCCCGGAGGGCCGACCAGGCACAGGATCGGGGCCTTGACCTTGTCCACTCGCTGCTGCACCGCGAGATATTCGAGGATGCGGTCCTTGACCTTCTCGAGGCCGTAGTGGTCTTCGTTCAGCACTTCCTCGGCATGGGCCAGGTCGTGCTTGATCTTGGTCTTCTTGCTCCAGGGCAGGTTGACCAGCGTGTCGATGTAGTTGCGCACGACGGTCGCTTCCGCGGACATCGGCGACATCAGCTTGAGCTTCTTCAGCTCGCCGTCGGCCTTCTTGCGTGCCTCCTTGGGCATGCGGGCGGCGGCGATCTTCTTGTCCAGCTCTTCCAGGTCGGCGCCTTCTTCACCGTCGCCGAGTTCCTTCTGGATGGCCTTGACCTGCTCGTTCAGGTAGTACTCGCGCTGGCTCTTCTCCATCTGGCGCTTGACGCGGCCGCGGATGCGCTTTTCCACCTGCAGGATGTCGACCTCGTGCTCGAGCAGGTCGAGCAGCTTCTCCAGCCGCTTGGACACCTCGGCCAGGTCCAGCACCGACTGCTTGGCATCGAGCTTCAGCGGCAGGTGGGCGGCGATGGTGTCGGCCAGGCGGCCGGCGTCGTCGATGCCGCCGATGGAGGTCAGGATCTCCGGCGGGATCTTCTTGTTGAGCTTGACGTACTGGTCGAACTGCTGCGTGACGGCGCGGCGCAGGGCCTCGACTTCAGGCTTGGTATCGGCCTCGGGCGGGATCGGCGTGACGTCGGCGACGAAGTGTTCCTCGGTCTCGGTGATCGAGTTGGTCGTGGCGCGCTGCAGGCCCTCGACCAGCACCTTCACGGTACCGTCGGGCAGCTTCAGCATCTGCAGGATGCTGGAGACGCAGCCGACCTCGAACATGTCGTCGGGTTTCGGCTCGTCCTTGCCGGCGGCCTTCTGGGCGACCAGCATGATCTGGCGGCCGGCTTCCATCGCGGCTTCCAGCGCCTTGATGGACTTGGGGCGACCCACGAACAGCGGGATCACCATGTGGGGGAAGACGACCACATCGCGCAGCGGCAGCAGCGGCAGCGTGATGGGGACGGCTTGCAGAACGGGATGACCGGACATGAGATACCTCTCTTTCTCAAGCCCATCTAGGGCCTGAGCCGATGAATACAAGGTGCCGAACGGAGTGCTTCGGCCGATTGAGTCAGCCCATTGAACCAGTTATGCGAAGACCACTCAGGCACTGGCCTTCTGTTCGCGATACACCAGCAGGGGTTTCGCGTTCTCTTCGATGTTGTGCTCGTCCAGCACGACCTTGGCCACGCCGTCGAGCGCCGGCAGCTCGAACATCGTGTCGATCAGCGACTGCTCCATGATCGAGCGCAGGCCGCGGGCGCCGGTCTTGCGCGCCAGCGCCTTCTTGGCGATGGCGTTCAGCGCCGAGGGACGGATCTCCAGCTCCACGCCGTCCATCTGGAACAGCTGCTGGTACTGCTTGACCAGCGCGTTCTTCGGCTCGGTGAGGATCTGCACGAGGGCGTCCTCGGTCAGTTCGCCCAGCGTGGCCACCACCGGCAGGCGGCCGACCAGTTCGGGGATCAGGCCGAACTTGATGATGTCTTCCGGCTCGCACTCGCGGAACAACTCGGAGACGCGCTTCTCGCTCTTGCTCTTCACGGTCGCGCCGAAGCCGATGCCGGACTTCTCGGAGCGGTTCTGGATGACCTTCTCGAGGCCGTCGAAGGCGCCGCCGCAGATGAACAGGATGTTGGTCGTGTCGATCTGCAGGAAGTCCTGGTTCGGGTGCTTGCGGCCGCCCTGCGGGGGCACCGAGGCCATCGTGCCTTCGACCAGCTTCAGCAGCGCCTGCTGCACGCCCTCGCCCGACACGTCGCGGGTGATCGACGGGTTGTCGGCCTTGCGCGAGATCTTGTCGATCTCGTCGATGTAGACGATGCCGCGCTGCGCACGCTCGACGTCGTAATTGCAGTTCTGCAGCAGCTTCTGGATGATGTTCTCGACGTCCTCGCCGACATAGCCGGCTTCGGTCAGCGTGGTCGCATCGGCGATCACGAAGGGGACGTTCAGCAGGCGCGCCAGCGTCTGCGCCAGCAGCGTCTTGCCGGAGCCGGTGGGGCCGATCAGCAGGATGTTGCTCTTGGACAGCTCGACGCCGTCCTTGGTCGCGCCCATGTGGCGCAGCCGCTTGTAGTGGTTGTAGACGGCGACGGACAGCACGCGCTTGGCCACGTCCTGGCCGATCACGTACTGGTCGAGGCTGGACTTGATCTCGCTGGGCACCGGCAGGTCCGACTTGCTCGCGCGGGCGGCGGGCGTTTCCGCCGGGACCTCGTCGCGAATGATGTCGTTGCACAGCTCGATGCACTCGTCGCAGATGAACACCGACGGACCGGCGATCAGCTTCTTCACCTCATGCTGGCTCTTGCCGCAGAAGGAGCAGTACAAAACTTTTTCGCTGGAGGAGCCTTTTTTCTCGGCCATGGATCTGCTGCTTCAGTCAAACAAACAGGCTGGGGGGCCTGTGGTGATGATAGTTCAAAGACGGCGAGGGGCCTTTTCGTAAAAAAGGCCCCTTAACGCCAATACTTGACGAGGAATTCGACGTTTACGGGCGCTTCTCAAGCACCTGGTCGATCAAGCCATAACCCTGAGCCTCAGCGGCGGACATGAAGTAGTCCCGCTCGGTGTCGGCCTGGATCTTCTCCAGGCTCTGGCCGCTGCGCTCGGCCATGATGCGGTTCAGCGCCTCGCGGGTCTTCAGGATCTCGCGGGCGTGGATCTCGATGTCGGTCGCCTGGCCTTGAGCGCCGCCCAGCGGCTGGTGGATCATGATCTTCGAGTTGGGCAGCGAATAGCGCTTGCCCTTGGTGCCGGCGGTCAGCAGGAAGGCGCCCATGCTGGCGGCCATGCCCAGGCACATCGTGGACACGTCCGGCTTGATGAACTGCATCGTGTCGTAGATCGACATGCCGGCCGAGACGCTGCCGCCCGGCGAGTTGATGTAGAGGCTGATCTCCTTGTCGGGGTTCTCGCTCTCCAGGAACAGCAGCTGCGCCACGACCAGGTTGGCCACCGCGTCGTTCACCGGGCCGACCAGGAAGACGATGCGCTCGCGCAGCAGGCGGCTGTAGATGTCGTACGCCCGCTCGCCGCGGCCCGACTGCTCGATGACCATGGGCACCATGCCCAGATTGTTGATGTCCAGCGCGCTCATGAAATTCATTCCTTGTGAAGGGGATCCGTCTCCGATATGGGGACGGATTATGCGGTGACAAGAACAAGGGGCGCCGGCCCTACGGCGCGGCGCCCCTACCGGACGTGAGGATCTTTTCTGGAGATCAGTTGTTGCCGGCGGCGGCCATCAGCTCGTCGAAGGCCACGGCCTTGTCGGCCACCTTGGCCTTGCCGATGACGAAGTCGGTCACGTTGTTCTCGATCACGACGGCTTCGACTTCGGCCAGGCGCTCGCGGTCGCTCAGGTACCAGCGCACGACTTCAGCCGGCTTCTCGTAGCTCTGCGACAGCTCTTCGATATGGGCTTGCAGCTGCTCGGGCTTGGCCTGCAGGTTGTTAGCGCGCACCAGCTCGGCCACGACCAGGCCCAGGCGCACGCGGCGCTCGGCCTGCGGCGTGAAGATCTCGGCGGGGATCGGGGCCTTCTCGGCATCCTTGACACCGCGCTTCTTCAGGTCTTCGCGGGCGTTGGCCACCAGGCGGTCGGTCTCCTGCGAAACCAGGGCCTTCGGCACTTCCAGTTCGGCGGCGGCGACCAGGGCGTCCATCACGGCAGCCTTGTTGCGACCCAGCACGCGGAACTTCACTTCGCGCTCGAGGTTCTTCTTGATGTCGGCGCGCAGCGCTTCCACGGTGCCTTCGGCGATGCCCAGGCCCTTGGCGAAGGCTTCGTTGACTTCCGGCAGGTGCTGGGCTTCGATCTTCTTCAGCGTGACCAGGAAGTCGGCTTCCTTGCCGGCCACGTCCTGGCCGTGATAGTCGGCCGGGAAGGCCAGCGGGAAGGTCTTGCTCTCGCCGACCTTCATGCCGCGCACGGCCTGGTCGAACTGCTCGAGCATCTGGCCTTCGCCGATCAGGAACTGGAAGCCTTCGGCCTTGCCGCCCTGGAAGGTCTCGCCGTCGATCTTGCCTTCGAAGTCGATGGTCACGCGGTCGCCCACGGCGGCGCCTTCGGCGGCCGGACGCTGGGCGAAGGTGCGGCGCTGCTTGCGCAGGATCTCGACGGTCTTGTCGATCGCCTCTTCGGTCACCTCGCTGGAGATGCGCTCGACTTCGGCGTTAGCCAGGTCGCCGATCTTCACTTCCGGGTACACCTCGAAGGTGGCGTCGAAAGCCATCGTGCCTTCCGGCGCGTCGTTCTTCTGCTCGATCTTCGGGGCGCCGGCGACGCGCAGCTGCGCTTCGTTGGCGGCCGACGAGAAAGCCTGGCCCAGCTTGTCGTTCATGACTTCGTACTGGACCGAGTAGCCGTAGCGCTGGGCCACGACGCTCATCGGCACCTTGCCGGGGCGGAAGCCGTCGGCCTTCACGGTGCGGGCCAGTTTCTTCAGGCGGGTCTCGACTTCGCTGTTGATGTCAGCGGCCGCCAGGGACAGCGTGATGCGGCGTTCGAGCTTTTCGAGGGTTTCGACGGTGACAGCCATGGTGGACTCGTAAGTTGGATCGATCAAGATCTGGTGCGCGGGGCCGGACTCGAACCGGCACGCCCGTGAAGGCGTCAGGACCTAAACCTGGTGCGTCTACCAATTTCGCCACCCGCGCGGAGGGAACTCAGGTCTGACGGGTGCAAACCTGCGGCATTTGGAGAACCCGGGATTGTAGCCTTAGCCTTGCGGACATCCCGGGCTTGGTGTAAACCCGCCGCTCACTCCGGCGGGGGACGCTTCACGCGGAACCAGGCGGCGTACATCGCCGGCAGCGTCAGCAGCGTCAGCGCCGTGGCGACGACGAGCCCGCCCATGATGGCCACCGCCATCGGCCCCCAGAAGCCGCTGCGCGACAGCGGCACCATGGCCAGCACGGCCGCCGCCGCCGTCAGCACGATCGGGCGGAAACGCCGCACGGCCGAGTCCACGATCGCCTGCCAGGCCGGTACGCCGCGCTCGCGGTCCTGCTCGATCTGGTCGATCAGGATCACCGAGTTGCGCATGATCATGCCCATCAGCGCCACCACGCCCAGCAGCGCGACGAAGCCGAAGGGCCGGTTGAACAGCAGCAGTGCCGCGGCCACGCCGGCGATGCCCAGCGGCCCGGTCAGGAACACCAGCATCGCCCGGCCGAAGCTCTGCAGCTGCAGCATCAAGAGCGTGAAGGTGATGAACAGCATCACCGGCACGCCGGCGAAGATGGAACCCTGGCCCTTGCTGCTCTCCTCCACCGCGCCGGCGATCTCGATGCGGTAGCCGGGCGGCATCTGCGCCTGCAGCTTCTGCAGCTCGGGCCACAGTTCGGCGGTCACCGTCGGGCCCTGCAGGCCTTCGGCCACGTCGCCCTGCACCGTCACCGCATAGGCCCGGCCCTCGCGCCACAGCACGCCGGGCTCCCAGCCGTAGCCGATCTTGGCGATCTGGGTCAGCGGCACCGCGCGCCCGGAGGCGGTGGGCACCATCTCGTTGCCGATGTCGGTGATCGCGTCGCGCTCCTCGCGCGGCTGGCGCAGCACGATGTCGACCAGCCGGTCGGCCTCGCGGTACTGGCCGATCGTGGTGCCGGAGAACATCGTGCGCGAGCCCTGCGCCAGGCTCTGGCTGGTGATACCCAGGGCGCGCGCCTTGTCCTGGTCCACCTCCAGGTGCAGCGCCTTGACGGTCTCGTTCCAGTTGTCGTTGACGCCGCGCATGTTCGGGTTCTTGCGCAGGATCTCGCGGGCCTGGTCGGCCCAGCGGCGCACCTCGTCCACCCGCTCGCCCATCACGCGGAACTGCACCGGATAGGCCACCGGCGGGCCGTTGGGCAGCAGGCTGATGCGGGCGCGCAACTCGGGGAACTCGGTGGCCATCAGCGCGGGCAGGCGCTTGCGCAGCGCCTCGCGGGCGACGAGATCCTTGGTGACCAGGATGGCCTGGTCGACGTTGCTCTGCGGGAAGACTTGGTTCAGCGGCAGATAGAAGCGCGGCACGCCGGAGCCGATCCAGGTGCTCACCGTGGAGACGCCGGGGTCGGCCATCATCCGCTTCTCGAAGCGCAGTGCGGCGGCGCGGCTCTGCTCGATCGTCGAGCCCTCGGGCAGCCACAGCTCGACCAGCACCTCCGGCCGGTTGGAGTCCGGGAAGAACTGCTGCTGCACATGGCCCATGCCGAACAGGCCCAGGGCGAAGATGGCGATGGTGGCGAAGATCGTCTTCCACTTGTGCACCACGCACCACAGCACGATCTTGCGGAAGCGCGTGTAGAACGGCGTGTCGAACAGCTCGTGCGCCTCACCCTCGGGCGCCGGGTGGCTCTTCAGCAGCAGCGAGCCGAGGTAGGGCACGAAGTAGATGGACACCACCCAGGAGATGATCAGCGCCGCCGCCGTCACCGCGAAGATCGCGAAGGTGTATTCACCGGTCGTCGACTTGGCCAGGCCGATCGGCAGGAAGCCCACCGCGGTGATCAGCGTACCGGTCAGCATCGGCTTGGCCGTGGCGTCGTAGGCGAAGGTGGCCGCGGTCATCTTGTCGTAGCCCTCTTCGAGCTTGCGCACCATCATCTCGACCGCAATGATCGCGTCGTCCACCAGCAGGCCCAGCGCGATGATCAGCGAGCCCAGCGAGATCTTGTGCAGGCCCACGCCCCAGTAGAACATCGCCACGAAGGTGATCGCCAGCACCAGCGGGATCGTGATCGCCACCACCATGCCCGGCCAGATGTCCACGCGCAGCGGCTTGGTGTGGAAGCCCAAGGCGACGAAGCTCACCGCCAGCACGATCACCACCGCCTCGATCAGCACGTGGACGAACTCGTTGACCGAGCGCGTCACCGCCTGCGGCTGGTCCTGGATCTGCGAGAGCTCGATACCGGCCGGCAGCGTTGCGCGGATCTGCTTGACCTGGACCTGCAGCGCCTTGCCCATCGCGATGATGTCGCCGCCCTTGCTCATCGAGACGCCCAGCGCGATCACATCCTTGCCCTGGTGGCGGACCATCACGTCGGGCGGGTCGGAATAGGCGCGACGCACCTCGGCGATGTCGGACAGGCGCAGCGTGCTGCCCTGCCCCGTCTGCGGGTTGATCGCGCGGATCGGGAAGGCCTTCAGCTCGTCCACCGAGTTGAACTGCCCGCCCACGCGGATCTGCAGATTGCTGGTGCCGGCATCGAGCACGCCGGCGCCTTCCACCGCGTTCTGCGCGCCGAGCTGGTTGATCACCTGGTTGAAGTCCAGGCCCAGCGCCGAGAGCCGCTTCTGCGAGGCCTCGATGAAGATCTTCTCGGTCTGCACGCCGAACAGCGTGACCTTGGCCACGTCCGGCGCGCGCAGCAGCTGCGAGCGCACCCGCTCGGACCACTGGCGCAGCTCCTCCTTGGTGAAGCCGTCGGCGCTCAGCGCGAAGATCGAGCCGTAGACATCGCCGAAGTCGTCGTTGAACTGCGGCCCCAGCACGCCCTGCGGCAGCGTGTAGCGCATGTCGTTGATGCGCTTGCGCACCTGGTACCAGGTCTCGGGCACGTCCTTGGCCGGCGAGTTGTCCTTCAGCTGGAAGATCGTCACCGATTCGCCGGGCTTGGTGTAGCTGCGGATCTTGTCGGTGTAGGGCACCTCCTGCAGCGTGCGCTCGATCTTGTCGGTCACCTGCTCGGCCATCTGCTGGGCGGTGGCGCCCGGCCAGGCGGCCTGCACGACCATCAGCCGGAAGGTGAAGGGCGGGTCCTCGTCCTGGCCGAGCTGGAAGTAGGCGGCGAAGCCCATCAGCATCAGCACGACCATCAGGTAGCGCGTCAGCGCCGGGTGCTCCAGCGCCCAGCGGGACACGTTGAAGTGGCCGCTGTCCTGCGGCTTGTGGTTGTTGTTGCTGCTCATGCGAGGCGACTCAACGCGTGGCCGAAGCAGCCGTTGCAGGAGCGGCGGGGGCCGAGGTCTCCTGGTAGCGCGTGACCTTCTGGCCCGGCGTCAGCACATGCACGCCCGCGGTGACGATCTCCTGGCCGGCACGCAAGCCTCCGGCGATCACCACCAGGTTCCCCTCCGCGCCGCCGACCTGCACGGCCTGCGGCGCCACCGTCATCGCCTTCGGATCCAGCACCCAGACCGAGGTCTTGCCCTCGGCCTGCAGCACGGCGGTGAGCGGCACCTTGATCACGTCCGCGCTGCGCGGCAGCGCCAGCGAGACGATGGCCGTCTGCCCGAGGCGTGCGTCCATGCGGCCGATGTCGGCCTTCATCTGGAAGGTGCGGGTGATCGGGTCGGTGGCCGCCGAGATCTCGCGCAGCTTGATGTCGTAGGTCTTGCTCTGGTCGCCCCAGAGCCGCACCTTCAGCGCCCCCGGCTCGGCAGCCGCCCCTCGCACCCGGGCGAGCTGGTCCTCCGGCACCGAGAAGACCACGTCGCGCGGGCCGTCCACCGCCACGCCGACCACCGGCGTGCCGGCGCCCACCACCATGCCCGGCTCGGCCAGCACCGCGGTGACGACACCGGCCGAATCCGCCACCAGCTGGGTGTAGCCGGTCTGGTTCTGCTGCGCGTCGGCCTGGGCGCGGGCCTGGTCGAGCTGGGCCTGGGCGGCCTTGAAGGCGGCGTCGCGACGCTCCAGCTCGGCGGCGCTGATGAAGCCCTGCTGCTGCAGTTCGATGAAGCGCTTGTAGTCGGCGCCGAGCTGGTCGCGGTTCGTGCGCGCGGCCGACAGGCCCGCCTTGGCGCCCTCCTGGGCCAGCATCAGGTCCTTCGGATCGAGCAGGGCCAGCACCTGGCCGGCCTTCACGGAATCACCGAGATTGACCTTGCGGTCCAGGATCTTGCCGCCGACGCGGAAGGACAGGCGCGACTCGATGCGCGCCCGGATGTCGCCCGGATACTCCAGCGTCATGCCGGCGGAATCGGTGCCGACGACGGCCGTGCGCACGGCGCGTACCGGTTCCGGCGCGGCGGCCTGCTTGCCGCAGGCGCTCAGCAGCAACAGGGCTGCGAGCGACAGGCTGGCCTTCAATGGCGTCTGGGGCATGGAGTCCTCGAATTCTTCTTGGGCGCGTCGGTGCGCCGGGGGCTAACTGACAGGTCCCACTGACAGGCGCCGCCGCGGCAGTCGCCACGGCGGTCAAGCTGCATTTTGAGCGAGCTTGCCGCGCCCGCAAGCGGAATCGCGGCACAAAACACACACAATCGCGCCGGTGAGCATAGAACACTACGAGAACTTCCCGGTCGCCTCCTGGCTCTGTCCGCCCCGGCTGAGGCCGGCCGTCGCCGCCATCTACCACTTCGCCCGCACCGCCGACGACCTCGCCGATGAGGGCGACGCGCCAGCGGCGCAGCGCCTCTCCGACCTGCAGGCCTACCGCGCCGACCTGGCCGCCGTGGCCGCCGGCCGTGCGCCTTCGCCGCGCTGGGCCTGGGTGTTCCATCCGCTCGCCACGGCCATCGAGCAGCACCGGCTGCCGCTGCCGCTGCTGCACGATCTGCTGGACGCCTTCGAGCAGGATCTCCACAAGCACCGCTATGCCGACCGGGCCGAACTGCTCGACTACTGCCGCCGTTCGGCCAACCCGGTCGGGCGGCTGCTGCTGCATCTGTACGGTGTCCACGACGCGGCGGCACTGCGCCGTTCGGACGCGATCTGCAGCAGCCTGCAACTGATCAACTTCTGGCAGGACTTCACCCGCGACGGGCCGAACGGCCGCGTCTATGCCCCGCTGGCGGACCTGGCCAGGCATGACCTGACCCCCGAGGATCTGCTCGCCTGCCGCGACAGCCCCTCCGCCCGCGCGCTGATCGCCGAGCTCTGCGGCTGGGCCGGCGACATGATGCGCGAAGGCGCGCCGCTGGTCGCGCAACTGCCCGGCCGGGCCGCCTGGGAATTGCGTGCGGTCATTCAAGGCGGCCTGCGCATTCTTGAGAAAATCGCGGCGATGCAGTTCGCCAGCCTGACCCGGCGCCCTGCCCTCCATGCCTTCGACGCGCCCCTGCTCTGCTGGCGCGTCCTCACGATGAAAACAAGATGACTCCCGAGCAATACGTTCAGGACAAGGCGGCGAAGAGCGGCTCCAGCTTCTATTACGCCTTCCTGTTCCTGCCGCCGCCGCGCCGCGCGGCGATCACCGCCTTCTACGCCTTCTGCCGCGAGGTCGACGACGTCGTCGACGAGACGCAGGACCCGGGCGTGGCCGCCACCAAGCTCGCCTGGTGGCGCAAGGAGTCGGCCTCAGCCTTCGCCGGCCAGCCGAGCCACCCGGCGATGAAGGCATTGATGCCGCACGTGGCCGCCTACGACATCCGCCTGGAGCACCTGCACGCCGTCATCGACGGCTGCCAGATGGACCTGGACCAGACCCGCTACCTCGACTACCCCGGCCTGCAGCGCTACTGCCATCTGGTGGCCGGCATCGTCGGCGAAGTGGCCAGCGGCATCTTCGGCCGCACGAATCCGCAGACCGTCGGCTACGCCCACAAGCTGGGCCTGGCGATGCAGCTCACGAACATCATCCGCGACGTCGGCGACGACGCCCGCCGCGGCCGCATCTACCTGCCGGTCTCCGAGCTGCAGCAGTTCGACGTCAAGGCCCACGAGATCCTGAAGCGTGACGCGCCCTGGGGCTACAGCGAGCGCTTCACCGCGCTGATGAAGTTCCAGGCGGCGCGGGCCCATGCGCTGTATGACGAGGCCTTTGCGCTGCTGCCGCAGGAAGACCGCCGCGCGCAGAAGCCCGGGCTGATGATGGCCAACATCTACCGCGCGCTGCTGCGCGAGGTGGAGGCCGAGAACTTCCAGGTGCTGCAGCAGCGGATCTCGCTGACGCCGATCCGCAAGCTGTGGATCGCGATGAAGACCAACTGGCGGGGCCGTTGAGACTCGTCGTTATTGGTGGCGGCTGGGCCGGCATCGCGGCGGCAGTCGGCGCCGTACAGGCCGGCCATCAGGTCTCGCTGATCGAGATGGCGCCGCGCCTGGGCGGGCGCGCGCGCAGTCTCGAGGACGGGCTGGACTGCGGGCAGCACATCCTCATCGGGGCCTATCGCGAATCGCTGGCGCTGATGCGCGCGGTGGGTGTCGACCCGACGCAGGCCTTGCTGCGACTGCCGCTGCAACTGCGCGGCCCGCGGGGTGATGGCCTGCAACTGCCCGCCGGCCCGGCCGTGCCGGCCTTCGTGCGCGGCGTGCTGGCCCATCGCGGCTGGCCCTTGAGCGCGCGGCTGGCGCTGCTGATCCGGGCGGGACGCTGGATGGCCGCCGGCTTCCGCTGCGACCCGGCGCTCAGCGTCGCGGCGCTGTGCAAGGGCCTGCCCGACGTCCTGATCGCCCAGTTGGTCGAGCCGCTCTGCGTGGCCGCGCTCAACACACCGATGGCCGAGGCCAGCGCCAGCGTGTTCCTGCGCGTGCTGAAGGACGCGCTGTTCGCGGGCCCCGGCGGCGCCGACCTGCTGCTGCCGCGCGTGCCGCTGGCGGAGTTGCTGGCGCAGCCGGCCGAGGCCTGGCTGCGCCAACGCGGCGCGCGCCTCGAGACGGGCCGTCGCGTCGGCTCGCTGGACGAACTCGCGGATTTCGATCGGGTCATCGTCGCCACCAGCAGCGTGGAGGCCGCCCGGTTGATCGAGACGCTCGACCCCGCCTGGGCGCAAACGACGCGCGGCCTGCGCTTCGAGCCGATCTGCACGGTCTACGTCGATGCCCCCGGCGCTAGGCTGCCGGCGCCGATGCTGATGCTCGACGACGGGCCAGCCCAGTTCGTCTTCGGACTGCAGCCCGGCCTGCTCGCCTTTTCGATCAGCGCCGCCGCCCCGTGGGTCGAGCGGGGGCTGGACGTCACCGGCGAGGCGGCGCTGTCGCAGGCCAGGACGCAGCTGGGCCTGGCCGATCTTCGCGTGCGCCGCGTGCTGGCCGAGAAGCGCGCCACCTTCGCCTGCACGCCGGCGCTCGCGCGCCCGCCCCTGCGCATCGACGAGCGCATCGCCGTCGCCGGCGACTATGTGGCCGGCC
>NZ_LYVQ01000177.1 GCF_001984095.1 Pelomonas sp. KK5 | reverse complement strand
GCGCAGCCTCGAGCTGAAGCGGCAGCGCGAGCGCCTCGACGCGCTGCACGCCCAGCCGGAACGCAGCGAGGCGGAACGCTACGAGCGCTGGCGCCTGTGGCTGCAGCTGGCGCCGGACGCGGCGCTGGTCGAGGACATCGCTGCCTTCAGGGCTGACCATCCGGACGACGCGGCGCCGCTGTTCTTCGAGGGCGCCGCGCGGCTGGCCGCCGACGACGCCACGGGCCTGCCCCTGCTCGAACGGGCCATCGCCCTCGATGTCGAGCTGACCGTGCCCGCCTGCTCCCACGCCCATCCCTTCCTGGCCCGGCGCAACGACGCCGCCGCCGAGGCCTGGGCGCGGCGCTGGCAGCAGCGCGCCGAGCTGGAAGCCGCCCGCACGGCGGAGATGGATCGGATCACCGGCCAGGAGCAGCTGGTGGCCCACGGACTCGATGCCGAGGTGATCGCCGCGCTGGGCCGGCGCATGCGGGCCGGCATGCCGGCCCCCGTCAAGCGCGTCTACCTGGCCCGCCGCATCGTCCGGGCCGATTCCGAGGCGCGCGCCTGGCTGGTTGGCGTCGAGCTGAGCTGGTGGGGCCGGTGGCGCGGCAAGGGCGGCAAGGCCACCCGCGAGCTGGCGGCGATGGAGTGGCCGGTGCCGGTGATGCTGGCGCCGCTGGTGGCGCAGTTCAGGCCGCTGCGCAAGAAGTTCCGCGCCCTCCCGGACGCGGAACTGGCGCGCCGCTGAGCCCGCGCGTCGGCCTCGTCAGTCCCGCACGCGGCGCCGGCGCGCCACCATTCCCACCGCCCCGATGCCCGCCAGCATCAGCGCATAGCTGCTCGGCTCCGGCACGGCGGCGGTGAGGGTCAGCATGTAGGCGTGCTCGATGCCGTTGTACTTGGCGGTGCCGACGATGGTGCCGTTGTCCGCGATGCCGCGCGCGGAGGCGCTGGTCGTCGTCATGAAGTTCCAGCCGTCCTCGTTGCTGATCAGGTCGCTGATCAGGTAGGTGCTGCCGTTGGCGACCAGGAAGGGATTCGAGTAGACCCCGCCGGAATTGCCCACCGCCCAGCCCGAAGTGTTGACGCCGTAGAGGCTCCCGGTGCTGCTGATGGCGGGCAGCGAGGCGACGACGGCGCCGGTGTCGGCGGACCAGACGTAGGGCTGCGTGCCCCAGCCGCTGCTGCCGACGACGTACTTGCCGTCCGGGCTGATGTTGAAGGCCAGCGTGCTGTTGGCCGCGCCGCCGTAGGCCGGCATGGCCAGCTGGGTCATCGCGCCGTTGTTCATGTTGTAGAGCAGCGCGACGTTGTGGTTGCCGCCGTCCACTCCCACACCGACGACGAGCCCGTTGTCGCTGATGCCGTAGGCCGTCTGCATGTACGAGCCCTCGGCGGTAAGGGCGCTGATCTGGGTGGTCTTGCCGCTCACCGTGTTGTAGATGACGCCGACCTCGTTGACGTCCGAGCCGACCGAGCCGACGGCGATGCCGTTGTTGTTGATGTCATAGGCGCGGCCCACGGTCTGGCCGGTGGGCAGCTTCAGCTGCGTGGCGCTGCCGTTGACCCACATCGTCGGCAGCGCGCCGGCGCCGCTGGTGCTGGTGGCCTGCACGCCCACCGCGACGCCGCTGTTGTTGACGCCGTAGCCCCAGCCGTAGTCGTGGCCGGCCAGCCCGGCCTGGCCCTGCATGCCGGTGGAGGCGTTGTAGATGAAGGTGGGCCAGGCGCCGAAGACGCCGTCGGCGGTCAGGTTGCGGCCGACGACGTAGGCGCCGTTGGACGAGACGCCGAAGGTCTGGCTGTAGGTCTGGCCGGCGTTCACCACGCCGAGGTCGGTGATCGTGTATTGCGGGGCAGTCACGGCGCCGGCCAGGGCCGGCACGGCCAGGGCCACCAGCAGTGCGATGCGGGAGAGTCGGGTCATGGTCTTCCTTCTTGTAGACGAGGTGCACGACCGGTTCCTGCAGTGCGTGGATCACACTTCTTCACCGTCGTGAAAAAAGTCTAGGAAGAACGCGGGTTCGGACGCCGTGGGTCGACCCCTAGTGCCAGCGAAGTCGCGCAGAACCGGATGGCCCTGCGCAGGAATGGATGCGCAAACGGGGCCCGCCCCCCGCGAGTCGGGGGCGTGAATCCGCTCAGCAGTTCTCGTACTTCCAGTTGCGCGACTTGCCCTCGGCCATCCATTCGACGGCCTGGGCCAGGCGCTTCTCGCGCGTGGCGGCCTGCTTGGCCTCGGTGATCCATTCGATGTAGTCGCGCTGCTTGCTGGGCGGGAAGGCGTCGAAGGTCTTCTGCGCGGCGGGGTGGGCCGACAGGGCGGCCAGCAGGTCCGCCGGCGCCACCGCGGGCGGCTTGGGCGGCTTCTTCTCGCGGGCCGCCGGGGCACCGCTGCGGATCAGCTCGGCGGCGTGCTTGATCATGGCTTGCAGCTCGCGGGCGCCGGGCAGGTCGGCCATGGCCTCGATGCGGCCGAACTGGCCCATCGCCTCGCTGCGCTTGTCCTCGCCCGCCTCGCCGGCCGCCTCGCGCTGCCAGAAGCCGAAGGCGCAGTGGGCCTTGAAGGCGGCCATATGGGCCAGGATCTTCCCGTCCAGCGTGAAGCTGGGCATGCTCCACTTGATCGTCTCGACCACCTCGGGGCAGGCCTTGTGGACCTGCTCGCGCAGCTTCTCGAGGATGGGCTGGGCGAAGGGCGCGGCCTTGGCGATGTAGGCGTCGATGCGCGGGTCGGTGGTGGGCATGTCGAAACCTGGCGGGCTGGTTCGTCGTCGGGGCATGGATGATCGTGCAAACCCGTTCCGAAGCCAAGGAGTCCCAACATGAAGAAGACGATGATGTGCTGCCTCGCCCTGTTCACCGCGGCGTCGGGCTTCGCCGCACCGACAAGCTACGAGATCGACCCGTCCCACACCTTCCCGAGCTTCGAGGCCGACCACATGGGCATCTCGGTCTGGCGCGGCAAGATGAACCGCAGCAGCGGCAGCGTGGTCTACGACAAGGCCACCGGCGCCGGCTCGGTGGACATCGCCATCGATCTCGACAGCATCGACTTCGGCCAGGACGCGCTCAACGACTGGGGCCGCGGCGAGCACTTCTTCGACACGGGCAAGTTCCCCAGGGCGCGCTATACCGGTCGCTTCGAGGGCCTGGGCAGCGGCGGCGTGCCGACCCGCCTGGTCGGCGAGCTGAACCTGCACGGCGTCACGCGCCCGCTGACGCTGGCGATCCATTCGCTCAAGTGCATTCCGCACCCGATGCTCAAGCGCGAACTCTGCGGCGCGGATGCCAGCGGCAGCTTCCGGCGCGACGAGTTCGGCCTGGACGTGGGCAAGGACTACGGCTTCCGGATGGACGTCGGGCTGCGCATCCAGGTGGAGGCTGTGGCGGCGAAGTGATGCGGGCAAGTAGCGCCCGACACCGGCGCGCGGCGACGTCCTACGCGGGGGGCGCTGGCGCCGTTTCAAGATCGGGCCAAAGGAGTGAGCCCCATCATGAACAGCCGAACCCTGCGTGCCGAGGAGGCACATGAGCGACATCTGCACCGGCGCGCCGCCACGGTCCACCCGCGCGAATTCGAGGCGCTCGCCCATATGGCCAGCGGCGGCAAGCTGCTGCTGCGCGTGCTGCTGGGCGCGCTGATCCTGCTGCACGGCATCGCCAAGCTGAAGACCGGCGTTGGCCCGGTGGCCGGCATGCTGACCGAGCACGGCGTGCCGGGCGAGATGGCCTACCTCGTCTACGTGGGCGAGGTGGCGGCGCCGTTGATGATGATCGCGGGCGTGTGGACCCGGCTGGCCGGCCTGGTCGTCGCCGTGAACATGATCGTCGCGATCTCGCTGGCCCATGTGCCGCAGCTCGCCCAGCTCAACGAGCAGGGCGGCTGGGCGATCGAGCTGCAGGCGATGTACCTGGGCAGTGCGCTCGCCGTGATGCTGCTCGGCGCCGGGCGCTTCAGCGCCGGCGGCGCCCTCGGCCGCTGGAACTGACCGCGATCAGCCGCGCGAGTGGGTGACGCCGCCGTCGACGACGAGCGTCGTGCCCACCACGTAGTCGCCGGCCCGCGAGGCCAGGTAGATCGCCGCGCCGGCCATGTCCTCGTCGACACCCACACGGCCCGCCGGCACGCGGGCCGCGACCTCGTCCGCATGGTCCCGCGCCACGCGGTTCATCTCCGAGGCGAAGGCCCCCGGCGCGATCGCGTTGACCACGATGTTGTTCTCGATCAGCCGCAGCGCCATGCGCTTCGTCATGTGGATCAGCCCGGCCTTGCTGGCGGCGTAGGAGTAGGTCTCCAGCGGGTTGACCGAGATGCCGTCGATGGACGCGATGTTGATCACCTTGGCCGGGCGCAGTTCGGCGGCGCGCATCAGCGGGCCGTGCAGCGCCTGGGTGAGGAAGAAGGGCGCCTTCAGGTTCAGGTCGACCACCTTGTCCCAGCCGCTCTCGGGGAACTCGTCGAAGGGCGCACCCCAGGCGGCGCCGGCGTTGTTGACGAGGATGTCCAGCCGGCCCTCGCGCTCGGCGATCGCGCGGGCCAGGTGTTGCGCGCCTTCAACGGTCGAGACGTCGGCCGGCAGCGAGACGCAGTCGAAGCCCTGTTCGCGCAGCGCCGCGGCGGTGGCGTCGCAGGCCTCGGCCTTGCGGGCCGAGATGTAGACGCGCTGGCAGCCGGCCTTCAGCAGGCCGGTGGCGATCATGCGGCCGATGCCGCGCGAACCGCCGGTGACCAGGGCCACGCGGCCCTCCAGCGAAAAGAGGTCGTAGGTCGGGCTGCTGCTCATCGGGCCTGTCTCCTGTGGCGTTGTGATGGCCACAGGCTAAGTCCGCGGCGCAGCCGCCGCAGTCGCCTAGGCTACAGCCCCTTGCGGATCGGCCGGCCGAGGTGCTGGGCCAGCGGCGCGGCCGGGCCGCCGTTGTGCACATTGCTGTAGCCCATGTGCAGCATCACGCCCAGCGCCTGCTCGGAACGCGCGCCGGAGGAACAGTAGAGGATCACCGCCGAGCCGCGGTCGGGCACCTTGTGCACGACATCCTTCTCGAGCTGCGACAGCGGCAGGCTGTGCGCATCGGTGATGTGGCCGCTCATGTATTCGGCGTAGGAACGCACGTCGAGCAGCATGGCATCCGGCGGGAGCCGGGTGAGGTCTTCCTGATGGCTGGGCGCAAGGCTGGACATGGTGGACTCCGATCCGCACTGGGCTGTGATGGCTTGGTTTTACATCAACGCAGGCAGGCGCGGGAAGGGTGTGGACATCGGATTTACTGCAGCGCAACATGGCTTCAGCCCCGCCTCAGACGGGCCCGCCGTGACGGCCGCCGCGGCGGCTGCGTACACTGGCGGCGCCCTTCGATCGATGGAGCGTCCTCGATGAATGCTGCAGATCCTGCCGTCGCCGCTGCGGCCGCGCTCTCCACCGCGCCGGTCGTGCGCCGCATGCACCAGGTCTTGCTGTGGCCCCTGCGGCTGCTGCCGGCGGCCGGCGCCGAGCTGGCGCCGCGCCGCCCCTGGGAACGCCTCGGCCCGCCCTGGCGCATGCAGGAGGACGAATACACCGGCGCCTCCGACCAGTTCCACGAGCGGCACTACCAGGAGTTCGTCACCTTCAAGCCCTATGTGCAGCGCTTCCTCTACGGCGAGGGGCGCAGCGCCGGGGGCTACGACTCCTGCATGAAGGTGCTGCGCCGCTCGGACGTGAAGCGCCTGCGTGTGCAGACCCACGAGAACGCGGCGCCGCGCGAGCTCGAGGTCATCCATGTGGACCTGTACTTCTTCGACGACGTGGACCTGGCGATCCTCAACATCGAGCTGGCCGCCGACGAACTGCCCTTCGACGAGGCGCTGCAGCTGCTCTACCGCTTCGGCCGCGCCTACCCGGGCGGCTGGGACGCCGAGGGCAACCCGCTGCATGTGCTGCGCCATGCCGAGTGGCTGGATGCCGAGGGCCGCGTGCTGGTGGCCTCCGACGGCGCCGACCGCGAGGTCTTCATCCAGCACGTGCACCGCCATCGCGCGCCGCGGGTGGCGGCGCACTGGGCCTTCATGCTGGAGCCGCTGCTGGACGAGCATGCCGAGGGCGACCCGAAGGCGATGCGCTACCGCCAGATCGAGTCCTACCGCATGCCGCTGATGGCCTATGTGGCCGTCGACGAGCCGCGCGCATTGAACCGCGCCGACTTCATCCGCCTGGGCCTGGCCGCGGCGCCAGGCGAGCAGGGGCTGCCCCTGGCCGAGGACAGCTTCGCCGGCTTCGAACAGAAGCACTGCTGGGATCTCTTCTGGCACGACGCCGGCCGCGCCCCGCAGACCCGCTACCTGGTCTCCGGCAAGGTGCTGGCGGTGATCGGCCGGGCCGATGCCGAGTTCTTCCGCTGCCGCGACCGCGGCGTGCTGGCGCAGTTCCGCCACCAGCATTTCCTGATCTTCCTGATCGCGCATTTCCAGCGCGCCGCGCTGCTGGCCTGCTCGGACCGGCTGGTGGAGGCGCTGCGCCGGCTGGACATCGGCGACCCGGAGAGCGTCAAGCGCTTCAAGCGGGCGATCCGCGCCGGCTTCGAGGGCTTCCTGCGCTTCACCCACCGCTACTGGTTCCACACGATTTCCGAGCAGGCGCAGGCCCGCTCGCTTTACGCGTTATGCACCCAGCACCTGGACCTCGACCCGCTGTATGCCGAGGTCAAGCAGCGCATCGGCGACCTGGCCAACTACCTGGAGGCCGACAGCCTGCGCCGCCAGGCCAACACGGTGGTGCGCCTGACGGTGGTGACCATCTTCAGCATGATCGGCACGATCACCACCGGCTTCCTGGGCATGAACCTGCTGGCCGAGGCCGATGCGCCGATGGAACGGCGCGTCTGGATCTTCATGCTGACCCTGGTGCTGACGGCCCTGCTGACCGTGTACACGATTGCCAAGTCCAAGCGCCTGTCGGACTTCCTCGACGCGGTGTCGGACGAGCGCCTCGGCGCCTGGACCAAGCTGAAAGTCTTCCTCGCCGTGTGGAAGCCGTGAAGCAGCCCGGGCCCTACACTGGGTTCCGGGGGAGCGGTTCTCTTGAAGATCGACATCCAGACCCTGGTGCTGTCCCTGGTGATGGGCTTCAGCCTGCTGTGGCTGCAGCTGCTTGTCGCCCGGCATGTGATGCTGCGCCAGTCGGGGCTCAGGGTGTGGTCCTATGGCTGCTGGGCGCTGCTGGCGGGGCTGGTGGCGCTGGCCTCGCGGGCCTGGGGGCCGCTGTGGGTCTCAGTGCTGCTGGGCAACGGCCTGGTCGCGCTCGGTGAGCTGCTCTATGCGGAGGGCTTGCGGCGGCATCTGCGCGGGCGCGGGCTGAGCCGCATCGAATGGGCTTTCGGCGGCGCCGTGATGGCGGTGTTCGCGCTGGGGCTGGACCTGAGCACGGCGCAGCGGACGACGCTGTTCTGCGGCCTGCTGGCCCTGTTGCTGCTGCCCGGGCTGTGGCCGCTCTATGCGATGGGGCGGCGCCTGCGCGGCACGCTGCTGCCGGTGGCGCTGATGCTGACGGTGGCCTTCGTCTCGATGGCGGCGCGCTCGATCTGGTCGGTGCTTGACCCGGCCGGCTTCAGCGAACTGCTGGACGTGCACCCCGGGCTGGGCCAGGCGCTGACCTTCGGCCTGTCCTTCGCGAGCCTGCTGGCGGCGGGTTTCTGCTTCGTGCTGGCCTGCTTCGAGCGGGTGGCTGTGCGGCTGGAGGAGCTGGCGCTGACCGACGGCCTGACCGGCTGCCTGAACCGCAACGCCATCGACAGCCTGCTGGCCCACAACATCGAGCGCGCCAAGCGCGAGGACACGGCGCTGGTCTTCGCGCTGATGGACCTGGACCACTTCAAGGCGCTCAACGACAGCCGCGGCCACCAGGCCGGCGATGCCGCGCTGCGCAGCTTCGCGAAGACGGTGCGCGAGCGGCTGCGTTCGTCCGACGTGTTCGGCCGCGTCGGCGGCGACGAGTTCGCGCTGATCCTGCCGCACACCGACGAGCGCGGCGCGCTGCTGCTGCTGGAGCAGGTGCGCGCGGCGGTGGCGCTGGGCCAGTCGCTGACGGTGACCATCGGCGCCGCGCAGCTGCGCGAAAGCGGCACGGCCGACGCGCTGTACGCCCGCGCCGACGAGGCGCTCTACGGCGCCAAGCAGCGGGGGCGCAACCGGGTGGAGCTGAGCTGGCCGACGACGCTGTCGCAGGCGACGGTGTCGTCAGGCTAGCAGCGCCGGGATCGCCGAGATCGGCTGCACCTCCGCCGCGGCTGACAAGGGGTAGGCCCGCTCCACCGGCGCCAGCACGTAGGCCCGGTCCAGCTGCAAATCCTCGGCTGCGGACCAGAAGCCGCGGCTGACCTTCGGTGCGGTCGAGAACTTGATCTCGAAGCCCAGGCGCCGCTGACCGAGGGTCACGACCGCGTCCAGTTCTGCGCCCGCTGCGGTGCGGTAGAAGCCAAGTTCCGCGCCGGCAGGGAGCGCGGCGGCAAGCTGCTCGATGACGAAGCCCTCCCAGGAGTTGCCGGCGATCGGATGGCCCTGCAGCGCGTCGAGGTCGGCGATGCCCAGCAGCGCGTGCAGGAGGCCGCTGTCGCGCACATAGACCTTGGGCGACTTGACGAGCCGCTTGCCGAGGTTTGGCAGCACGGGCTCCAGCCGGCGCAGGACCATCGCATCGACGAGCGTGTCCAGATAGCGGGCGACCGTCGTGTGGGCCATGCCGCCGAGTGAAACGGCCAGTTGCGAGGCATTGAACAGCTGGCCCTGCAGGTGGGCCTGCATGCGCCAGAAGCGATGTAGCGTGGCGGCGGGCACGCCGACACCCATCTGCGGCAGATCGCGATACAGGAAGCTGTCGATGAAGTCCTGCCGCCACTGGTAGGACAGCGCCTCGTCCGGCGCCAGATGGCTCAGCGGAAAGCCGCCGCGCAGCCATAGCGACTGCAGCGCCAGCAGGTCCGGGGCGGCCTCGGCGGCCAGCAGCGGCGACAGTTCCAGGTAGCTCACGCGGCCGGCCAGCGATTCGCTGCCTTGCCGCAGCAGCGTGCCGCTGGCGGAGCCCAGCAGCAGGAAGCGACCGGGGCGGCGCTCCGCGTCGATCTCGGGCCGCAGGTGGCTGAACAGCTCGGGCATCAGCTGCACCTCGTCCAGCACGACGAGCCTGTCGCGATGGCGCGAGAGGAACAACTCGGGCTCGCTCAGCTGCACCCGGTCGGCCTGCCGCTCCAGGTCCAGCACGATGGCACCGGGCTGTTCGGCCGCGAACGCCCGTGCCAGCGTGCTTTTGCCCACCTGGCGCGGGCCAAGCAGGACGACGCCGGGGAAGTAGCCCATCCGGCGGCGCAGTTCGCGCCGGGCCAGTCGTTCAATCATCATTGCATTTTGAGCGTCACACGCTCAATTTGCAATGTTATTCCTACATGCTCCTGCGGTACTGCCCGCCCACCGCGAACAGCGCGCTGGTGATCTGCCCCAGCGAGCAGACGCGCACCGCGTCCATCAGCACCTCGAACACGTTCTTGTTGTCGATGACGGCCTGCTGCAGCCGCTCCAGCATGGCGCCGCTGACGCCTGAATTACGGGCATGGAAATCGGCCAGGCGGGTGAGCTGCGACTGCTTCTCCTCGTCGGTCGAACGGGCCAGCTCGATGTGCTCCGGCACCGTCTCGCCATGCGGGTTGCGGAAGGTGTTGACGCCGATGATCGGGTACTCGCCGGTGTGCTTGAGCATCTCGTAGTGCATGCTCTCTTCCTGGATCTTGCTGCGCTGGTAGCCGGTCTCCATGGCGCCGAGCACGCCGCCGCGTTCGGCGATCTTCTCGAACTCGGCCAGCACCGCTTCCTCGACCAGTTCCGTCAGCTCCTCGATCACGAAGGCGCCCTGGTTCGGGTTCTCGTTCTTCGCCAGGCCCCACTCGCGGTTGATGATCAGCTGGATCGCCATCGCGCGGCGCACCGATTCCTCGGTGGGCGTCGTGATCGCCTCGTCGTAGGCGTTGGTGTGCAGCGAGTTGCAGTTGTCGTAGATCGCGATCAGCGCCTGCAGCGTGGTGCGGATGTCGTTGAAGGCGATCTCCTGGGCGTGCAGCGAGCGGCCCGAGGTCTGGATGTGGTACTTGAGCTTCTGCGAGCGCTCGTTGGCGCCGTACTTGTCGCGCATCGCCACCGCCCAGATGCGGCGCGCCACGCGGCCCATCACCGTGTACTCCGGGTCCATGCCGTTCGAGAAGAAGAACGACAGGTTGGGCGCGAAGTCGTCGATGTGCATGCCGCGCGCGAGATACGCCTCCACGAAGGTGAAGCCGTTGGACAGCGTCAGCGCGAGCTGCGAGATCGGGTTCGCGCCCGCCTCGGCGATGTGGTAGCCGCTGATCGAGACGGAGTAGAAATTGCGGACGTTGTTGTGGACGAAGAACTCGGCCACGTCGCCCATCACCTTCAGCGAGAACTCGGTGGAGAAGATGCAGGTGTTCTGGCCCTGGTCTTCCTTCAGGATGTCGGCCTGCACCGTGCCGCGCACATTGGCCAGCACCCATTCGCGGATCTTGGCGGCCTCGGTGGCGGTGGGCTTGCGGCCGTTGTCGGTCTCGAACTTGGCCAGGTTCTGGTCGATGGCGGTGTTCATGAACATCGCCAGGATCGAGGGGGCCGGGCCGTTGATCGTCATCGACACCGAGGTGCTCGGGTTGCACAGGTCGAAGCCGTCGTACAGCACCTTCATGTCGTCCAGCGTGGCGATGCTGACGCCCGAGTTGCCGACCTTGCCGTAGATGTCCGGCCGCAGGTCCGGGTCGTTGCCGTAGAGCGTGACCGAGTCGAAGGCGGTGGACAGGCGCTTGGCCGGCATGCCTTCGCTGACCAGCTTGAAGCGGCGGTTGGTGCGGAAGGCGTCGCCCTCGCCGGCGAACATCCGCGTCGGGTCCTCGCCCTCGCGCTTGAAGGCGAACACGCCGGCCGTGTAGGGGAAGGAGCCCGGCACGTTGTCCAGCATCAGCCACTTCAGCAGCTCGCCATGGCACTCGTAGCCCGGCAGCACGACCTTGCGGATCTTGGAGCCCGAGAGGCTGGTGGAAACCAGCGAGGTGCGGATCTCCTTGTCACGGATCTTCACCACGTACTCGTCGCCGGCGTAGGCCTGCTGCATCGCGGGCCACTGCGCGAGCAGATGAGCGGCGTCCCGGTCCTGCTTCGCTTCGCGGATGGAGGCCAGTTCGCCGAGCGCCGTCAGCGCGCCGTTCTTGCCGGGGTTATCGGCTTCCAGCATGCGGGCGCTTGCACGCAGCTGCTGGATCTCGCGGGCCAGCGTGGCCTGCTGGCGGGCGCGCTGCTTGTAGCCGCGCACGCTGTCGGAGATCTCGGCCAGGTAGCGCACGCGGGCGGCCGGGACGATCGGGGTCTGGTGGGTGCTGTGGCGGGTGTTCACGAGGGGCAGCTTGCCCTCGGCGAACGTCAGGCCCAGCTGCTCCAGGCGCGGCTTCAGGGCTTGATAGAGCGCGGTGACGCCGTCGTCGTTGAAGCGGCTGGCCATCGTGCCGAACACCGGCATCGCCTCGGGCCGCTGCGTGAAGGCTTCCTTGTTGCGCTGCACCTGCTTGGCGACGTCGCGCAGCGCGTCCAGCGAGCCCTTGCGGTCGAACTTGTTGATCGCGACGAACTCGGCGAAGTCCAGCATGTCGATCTTCTCGAGCTGGCTGGCGGCGCCGAACTCGGGCGTCATCACGTACATCGGCACGTCCACCAGCGGCACGATCGCCGCGTCGCCCTGGCCGATGCCGGAGGTCTCGACGATGACGAGGTCGAAGCCGGCCACCTTGGCGGCGGCGATCACGTCGGGCAGGGCCTTGGAGATTTCCGAACCGAAGTCGCGGGTGGCGAGCGAGCGCATGAAGACGCGCGAGCCGTTCTGCCACGGGCTGATCGCGTTCATGCGGATGCGGTCGCCCAGCAGGGCGCCGCCGCTCTTGCGGCGCGACGGGTCGATCGAGATAACGGCCACCCTCAGCGCATCGCCCTGGTCCAGCCGGATGCGGCGGATCAGCTCGTCGGTGAGGCTGGACTTGCCGGCGCCGCCGGTGCCGGTGATGCCGACGACGGGGGTCTTCACGGCCTGGGCCTGCTCGTGCAGCGAGGCGACGAGGGCCGCATCGGCCTTGCCGGCTTCCAGCGCGGTGATCAATTGGGCCAGCGCGCGCCAGGCGGCTTCGTCGTGGCCCTGGATGGCGGCGAGCGAGGAGGGCGCGTGGACCGAGAAGTCCTGGTCCGCCTTCATCACCATCTCGCCGATCATGCCTTGCAGGCCCATGCGCTGACCGTCCTCGGGGCTGAAGATGCGCACGCCGTGCTCGGCCAGATCGCGGATCTCCGCCGGCACGATCACGCCGCCGCCGCCGCCGAAGACCTGGATGCGCTCGCCGCCGCGCGCCTTCAGCAGCTCGACCATGTACTTGAAGTATTCGACGTGGCCGCCCTGGTAGGACGAGATCGCGATGCCCTGCGCGTCTTCCTGCAGCGCCGCGATGACGACCTCGTCGACCGAGCGGTTGTGGCCCAGGTGGATCACCTCGGCGCCCATGCTCTGCAGGATGCGCCGCATGATGTTGATCGCGGCATCGTGGCCGTCGAACAGGGAAGCGGCAGTGACGAAGCGGACCTTGTGGGTCGGGCGGTACTCGGCGAGCGCCTTGTGCTCGGCGGACAGATCGGTCATGGCGGCATGTCTCCTTGTGGGAGCTGGAATTCTAAACGGCGGTTGACGTTTACGTAAACGTCAATTCAACCTGATGCCCAGCTTGGCTGCCGAACATAATGGACCGGGATGAAAGCGAGGGGGAGCGCATTGGAGACCAGAGTAAGGCTCGGCCGGACCGACGGCGAGCCATGACCCGAGTGCACGGCCGTTTCGAGTTCCCGATGCCTGCGTCATGCGAAACCGTGTTCGACGCCTTTCATCAGCATTGCTGGCGGCATCGCTGGGACACGCTGGCACCGCATCCTCAGCTTCGGGGTGGGGGTGAGCATCCCGAGGTCGGCCGGGAGACAAGCAACCGTGGCGCTGGCTTTCTGGCGGCACTGTCGATGAGCACGGTCTTCATTTCCTACGAGCGGCCCCGAGTAGCTGCCGCGCGGATGGTGGGGCGGTCGTTTCCTTTCGCCTCCTGGGCGGCCTCCATGCGGCACCGCCCCGAAGGCCATGGGCATTCGATGCTGCTCTACACCTACAGCTTCGAGGTCTTCCCGCGCATGCTTGCGCCGCTCCTGCAACCGATCGTCCAGCAGGTGTTCGACCGGCAGACCCGTCGGCGCTTCGCCCACCTGCGGGACTTCCTGGCCGGGCATGCGGCCGAGGTGGAGGCCTGGCGTTCGGCTCAGCCCAGCAAGGTCTGAAGGCTCTGCTGATACCTGAGCGTCAGCGCATCCAGTTGCACCAGCAACTGCTCGCTGGCCCGGGCCAATGATCGTGCGGCCGATGCGTTGCCGCCGTGCCTCAACGCATGGAGCAGGCGCAGCCACTCGGCGCGGACCTCCCCGAGCAGCACTCGCGTCGGGCTGTCGGACAGCGGCGCGGCGTCCAGTTCGTCGAGAGCGGCGCTGAAGTCGGCCTCGTCGCGAGCCAGGCTTGCGGCGGGCATTGCGCCGGGCAGCAGCGCGCCCATCGCCAGCCGCTGGCTCAGCAGGCGCTGGCGGCCGCAGAGGTTCAGCACCCGCAGCGGCGGACGGGCGCCGGCATCGACCAGCGCCTGCGTCAGGGCCTCGGCTGCATCGAGCAACTGCCGCGCCGCCGCTGA
>NZ_LYVQ01000176.1 GCF_001984095.1 Pelomonas sp. KK5 | reverse complement strand
CGGCACCCGCCGCTACTTCCGGCTGCGCGACTACACCGGCCGCGGCGTCGTCACCACCTCCACCTACGCCGCCCGCGACCTGGGCGTGTTCTCGGCCATGGGCCTGATGAAGGCCGCGCTGCGCGCGCCCGACGCCATCCTGCTGCCCACCGACTTCGACGCCTACCGCCGCTACTCGCGGCTGTTCAAGGCGGCCGTGGCCGAGGTGGCGCCGGTGATCGAGGACCGCGGCGTGGACGAGATCTACATCGACCTGTCCGACGTGCCCGGCATCCGCGAGCCGGTAGGCCACGACCCGCTGGGCGGCGTGCGCTCGGTGGCGCGGGAGATCAAGAACTCGGTGCTGAAGGCCACCGGCCTCACCTGCTCGATCGGCATCACGCCGAACAAGCTGCTCTCCAAGATCGCCTCCGAGCTGGACAAGCCCGACGGCATCACCCTGCTCACCGCCGCCGAGCTGCAGACGCGCATCTGGCCGCTGGCGGTGCGCAAGATCAACGGCATCGGCCCGAAGGCCGGCGCCCGGCTGCAGGCGCTGGGCATCGAGACCATCGGCCAGCTCGCCGCCACGCCGCTCGCGCAACTGCTCGAGCACTTCGGCCAGAGCTACGGCCACTGGCTGCACGAGGCCTCCAATGGGCGCGACGACCGGCCGGTCGTCACCTACAGCGAGCCCGTCTCGATCAGCCGCGAGACCACCTTCGAGCACGACCTGCATGCGGTGCACGACCGCGCCCAGCTCAGCGCCATCTTCACCCGGCTGTGCGAGCAACTCGCCGGCGACCTGCAGCGCAAGGGCTACGTTGGCCGCACCGTGGGCATCAAGCTGCGCTTCGAGGGCTTCGTCACGGTCACGCGAGACCTGACCCTCGACGCCCCGATCGACGACTTCGCCTCGCTGCGCCATGCCGCCGGCCAATGCCTGAAGCGGGTGCCGCTGGACAAGCGGCTGCGCCTGCTGGGCGTGCGCATCGGCAAGCTCTCGCATGCCGGCGAACGGCAGGCCGCGTCGTCGTCGACGCGGCGCTCCGCCGCGGCGGGCGAGCCCACGCCGGCGCCCGAGAACCTCGAGCTTTTCTGAACCCTATCAAAAGTGTCGATCGGCTTTACAAGGCATCTTCCGGTCCTGCGAGATCGTGCGCAAACCGCCCCAAATCAGTGGTAAATCATTGATTTTTATAGGAAGCCCCCCAACACTTCGGGATTGGCACCGTGTTTGCTTACTGACCGCCGGCTGATGTAGTACCTAACCCGAGGATCCGAGACATGACCAAGACGATCACCACACTGGGCCTGCTGCTGGCTGCCACAAGCGCCTTCGCCACCCCGATCACCCCGAGCTACGACACCTTCGGCAAGCTCGACGGCGCCACCTATGGCGGCTCCGGCATCCCGAACGATCCGTCGGCCATCAGCTATGTGATCAATCCGACGAGCGGCGCCACCGACGTCACGCTCGGCATGATCGCCACGCCGCGCTTCAGCAGCCCCGCGCTGACCAACAACGGCGCCGGCGTCTTCTACGCCACCAACGGCGCCTTCACGCCCCCGCCCGGCGGCGACACCAACTACGCGCTCTGGAACTTCGACTTCTATGTCGGCGGCCCCAGGGCCTCGGCCTACACCTACAAGCTGTTCTACGACATGGATCCGGGCGCCGACACCGACGACTCGGCGATGGGCGTCATCACCATCTCCGGCCGCCAGCTGCCGTCCAACCCGTACCAGGACTCCTGGAACCTGGGCATGAATTTCCTGACGGTCGACGGCGGCGCCGTCAACGCGCCCGACTACCTGAACTTCGACCCGGGCATGCCCGGCGAGTACAGCTTCGCGCTGGTCGCCTACAGCGACGGCCAGGAAGTAGCCCGCTCGGCCATCATCGTCAGCGTGCCGGAACCGGCCAGCATCGCGCTGGTGGGCGTGGCGCTGCTGGGCGCCGGCATGGCCGGCCGCCGCCGCCGCAGCTGATCTTCCCGCTTCGGCTTCATCAGGAAACGCCCGGCGCCGCCGGGCGTTTCTCATTGGACGGGCGCTACAGTGCCGCGATGGACACGCTGCGCTTCCCCTCGATCGACGGACTGCTCGCCTTCGAGGCCACCGCGCGGCTGGGCCAGCTGGAGCGAGCCGCCGAGGAGCTGCACGTCAGCGCCAGCGCCGTCAGCAAGCGCCTCAGCGCGCTGGAGGACCTGCTGGGCACGCCGCTGTTCACGCGCAACCCGCTGGTCCTGACCGCCGCCGGCAAGGAATACCTGGAGCAGGTGCGCCAGGCGCTGGGCCTGCTTGCGGCGATGCCGCTGCACCGGCGCGAGCAGCAGCGCCGCGAGCGCCTGCGCATCTGCTCGCCCCCGACCTTCGCGCGCCAGATCCTCGTGCCCGCCCTGCCCGCCTTCAATGCGCTGCGGCCCGAGCTGGAACTGGAGCTGGTGCTCAGCACGCCGTACTTCGACGAGAGCGCACCGGCGGCCGACGTCGAGATCCGCAACGGCCGCTTCGACGACAGGGAGGGTCAGGTCTTGATGCACGACCGCGTGACGCCGATGGCCGCGCCCTCGCTGCTCGCCCGCCTGCCCCCGCTGGCCACGCCGGACGACCTGCTCGCCCATGCGCCGCTGCTGCGCACGCCGCTCGAACCCTGGCTGCCCTGGCTGCGCGCCGCCGGCCTGGGTGAGGCGCAGGAGCCCGTCGAGGGAAACCGTTATGTTGACCTGGGCCTGACGCTGGAGGCCGCCGCCTGCGGCCACGGCGTGGCGCTGGCCCGGCCCAGCCTGGCCGGCCCGCTGCTGCGCAGCGGCGCGCTGCGCCGGCTGTTCCCGCGGATCTCGGTGCCCGCGGCCAAGCACTACGGCCTGGTCCGCCATGCCGCGGACAGCGCCGGTGCCGCGCACTTCGAGGCCTGGCTGCGCGCCCACTGCCGCCGCCTGCTGCTCGATGACGATGACGACGGCGATGGCGATGGCGCGTGAAGAATCTTCAGCCGGCGGCTGAACACAATTCCGACCCACGCCGCCGCCGCGCCGCTAGCATCCGCGGATCCATTCGCCACACCCGCCCATGCCCGCTCCCATCACCTGCATCGAAGACCTGCGCGTCCTGGCCCAGAAGCGCGTGCCGCGCATGTTCTACGACTACGCCGACTCCGGCAGCTGGACCGAGTCCACCTACCGCGCCAACGAAACCGACTTCCAGCCGATCAAGCTGCGCCAGCGGGTCGCCGTCAACATGGAGGGCCGCAGCACCGCCACGCAGATGATCGGCGTGGACGTGGCGATGCCGGTGGCCATCGCGCCGACCGGCCTCACCGGCATGCAGCACGCCGACGGCGAGATCCTTGCGGCCAGGGCGGCCGAGAAGTTCGGCATCCCGTTCACGCTGTCGACGATGAGCATCTGCTCGATCGAGGACATCGCGGCGCACACCAAGGCGCCCTTCTGGTTCCAGCTCTACGTGATGCGCGACCGCGGCTTCATCGAGCGCCTGATCGACCGCGCCAAGGCCGCGAAATGCGGCGCGCTGGTGCTGACGCTGGACCTGCAGATCCTCGGCCAGCGCCACAAGGACATCAGGAACGGCCTCTCCGCCCCGCCCAAGCCCACGCTGGCCAACCTCATCAACCTGGCCACCAAGCCGCGCTGGTGCCTGGGCATGCTGGGTACCAGGCGGCGCCAGTTCGGCAACATCGTCGGCCATGTCAGCGGCGTCGAGAACATGGGCTCGCTGTCCGAGTGGACCTCCAAGCAGTTCGACCCGCAGCTCAGCTGGGCCGACGTCGAGTGGATCAAGAAGCGCTGGGGCGGCAAGCTGATCATCAAGGGCATCATCGACGTGGAGGACGCGAAGCTCGCCGCCGCCTCCGGCGCCGACGCGCTGATCGTCAGCAACCACGGCGGCCGCCAGCTCGACGGCGCCGAGTCCAGCATCCGCGCACTGCCGGCGATCGTCGACGCGGTCGGTTCGCGCATCGAGGTCCACATGGACGGCGGCATCCGCTCCGGCCAGGACGTGCTGAAGGCCTATGCCCTCGGCGCGCGCGGCACCTACATCGGCCGCTCGATGCTCTACGGCCTGGGCGCCATGGGCGAGGCCGGCGTCACCAGGGCGCTGGAGATCATCCACAAGGAGCTGGACATCACGATGGCCTTCTGCGGCCGCACCAGGATCGCGGACGTCGACAAGAGCATCCTGCTGCCGGGCACCTACCCGGCCTGATCGTCCACGTCGCGGATCGGCGTCAGCACGGCGCCTGCGATCACCACGACGATCAGCGCCGCCCCGCCCGCCGCGAACAGCGCGGCCGGGCTCAGCACCCGCAGCGCCGCGCCGGCGGCCGCGGTGGCCAGCGGCGTCAGGCCCATGATGATGAACAGGAACAGGCTCATCGTGCGGCCCAGCATCGCCGGCGGCACCCGCTTCTGCATCCAGCTGAACACCGCCACCCGCACGAAGCCCAGCAGCAGGCCCAGCGGCGCGAGCAGCGCCACCGCCTGCCAGGTCTCGTGCACCAGGCCCAGCGCGGCGAAGGCCAGGCCGGCCAGCGCGTCGATGGCCAGCATGGTGCGGCCCAGCGTGCCTAACCTCCAATCCGGACGCATGCCGGACAGCGCCATGCCCGCCAGCACGCCCGCGCCGTTGGCCGCCAGCAGCAGGCCCAGCGAGGCCGCGCTCCCGCCCGGCAGATGCTGGGCCAGCACCGGCAGCGCCACCGAGACCGGCCCGCCCGCGAAGCAGGCCACCGCCGCGAAATACAGGCACACCGCGCGCAGCGGCACATCGGCCCAGAAGGCGCGCGCCGCCTCGGCCACGTCGGCCAGCAGGCCGCCGCGCGCAGGGCCGGCCTGCGCAGGGACCAGCACGCCCTTCAGCGCCAGCACCGTCGCCGCCGAGAAGGCGAAGCTCGCGCCGTCGACACCGAAGGCCAGCGCGAGCCCATGCGCATCCGGCAGTGCGGCTCCGCCGTGATGCAGCGCCGCCACCATGCCGCCGGCCAGCAAGGGCCCGAGCAGCATCATCAGCTGGCCGGCGCTCATCAGCAGGCCGTTGGCCGGCCGCACCAGCGCCGGCGGCAGGCAGCGCGGCAGCAGTGCGCTGCCTGCCGGGTGGCTGAAGGCGGTGGCCAGGCCCATCAGCAGCGCGAAGGCGTTCACCAGCGGCAGCGTCAGCCAGCCGCCCTGCAGCGCCAGCGCCAGCAGGGCCAGCAGCCCGCCCTGCACCGCCTTGGACGCGACCAGCACCGTGCGCGGCGAATGGCGGTCCACCAGCGCGCCGCCGATCAGGATGAAGACCGCCCGCGGCACCGCCAGCAGCGCCAGCACCACGCCCAGCGCCAGCGGGTCGCCGGTGAGCTGCAGCACCAGCCAGGGCAGCGCCGTCAGCGTGAACTGGTCGCCCAGCAGCGAGACGGTGCCGCCGGCCAGCAGCAGGCGGAAGTTGCGGTCGGCCCAGAGGACGCCGCGGCCGGCTGCGGCGCCGGATGCCATCGTCGTTGCAGTCATGCCTGAGTCTCCTTGCGGGCGGCCTCGACGGCCTTGTCCAGGAAGTCCAGCAGTTCCAGCGTGAAGCCGGACCCCTTCAGCAGTTCGGGCTCGGCGGCGAACATCGCGCGGCCCTTGCGGCGCATCTCCTCGCTGTCGGGCATGCCGCGGGTCAGCTCGATCCATTGCAGCGCCACCGGGCGCACGGCCGGGCCGGCCGGGTCGGCGCCCTGGCCGGCCAGCTTGCGCATGGCGTCAAGCAGGGCCTGATAGGCGGCGCGGAAGCGCGCGATCCCGGCCTCGCCCAAGGCCTCCTGGGCCTGGCGCACCTGCTCCAGTTCCTCTTCGCTGAACCAGCGCTCATAGCTGCGCCGGGCGGTCATCAGGGCCAGCAGGTGGTCGGTCAGCTCGGGGCCGCCGGCGCTGGCGCGCGCGTGCACGCGGCGCAGCATCGCGAGCAGCTTCTGCTGCCGGCCCAGTTCGGCCTCGGCCTGGGTGATCTGCCGGGCCAGCAGCTCGGCCAGCGGCGGCGCCTCGGATCCCAGCAGCGGGGCGATGTCCTTCAGCGCCAGGCCCATCTGCTGGTAGGCGAGGATGCGGTGCAGGGTCTGCACGTCGGCATCGCCGTAGCGGCGGTAGTTGTTGCCCTCGCTGCGGCCGCTGGGGCGCAAGAGGCCCAGCTTCTCGTAATGGTGCAGCGCGCGGACGGTGATGCCGCTGCGCCTGGCGAGCTCGCCGACGGTGTATTCGTTTGCCATGGAGCGCGATGATGAACCCTGACGTAGCGTCAGGGTCAAGCGTCGCGCTAACGAGTTACTTCAGCGGCATCTGCTGGCGGACCAGCAGCGCGTTGGCGACGGCCCGCATCGCCGGCTCGTTCAGCGGGCGGGCGTTGATGCCCTTGCCGTCCAGCCACAGCGTGCTGCTGCCGCCGCCGTCCAGGTTCAGCGCCGTGCGGACGCCCAGCTGCTGCTGCATCACGCCGGCCAGCTCGGCCAGCGTCAGGCCCGCCACCGGCGGCCGGCGGCCTTCGGCGACGACAAGGAACATGAAACGGCCCTCGGCGTCGAGGCCCACCGCCGTGCGCGGATGGGGCTTGGCGCAGAAGCCGGCGTTGCTGCAGGCGGCGTCGTCGGCCGGCGTGCGTGCGCGGCCCTCGTCGACCAGCCAGGGCTTGCCGGCCACCGCGGTGCGCCAGCGCGGCTCCGGATGGGCGAAGGGGCCGTGCAACCGGATCTCGCAGCTCGGCACCACGTCGCAGACCAGCAGCGGGCTGGTCTCGGTCTCCAGGCGCGCGAGCCAGGTCTCGCCGTTGCTGAGGGTCCAGCCGACCGGGGTGTAGTCCTTCGTGAAGAAGGACGCGTTGACGCCGGCCAGCGAGTCGATCGCCGTCTGCATCTCGCTCATCGGCTCGCCACGCTCGGCCTGGGCCGACAGCAGCACCTGGATGCCCGGCGAGCGCAGGTCCACCCGCAGCACGTGCACGACGCTGTCCTTCAGCGGCGAGAACTGCAGATAGGCCAGGCCCGGCGTGCGCTGCTGCCAGGCCAGCGGTGGCTGCGAGGGCCCGACCTGCGCACAGGCCGCCAGCAGCAGGGCCGCGGCCACCATCGCGAGGCGCTTCATCATCGTCTTCATGCCTGCTTCTCCAGCGCGGCCGTCCACAGCCGCTGGTGCACCTGTTCTTCCCAGGCCGGGTAGCTCGAATAGCGGCCGCGGTTCGTGCCCGGCTCGGCCGCGTGGCCGCCGATCACATAGACGATGCTGGCCTGGCTCGCCGGGTCGAACATCAGCCCGGCCTGCAGCCCGTAGCTGAAGCCCAGATGGCCCCAGGCCTGCAGGCCGCCCTCGGCCACGAGCCGGTCGCCCCAGTGCGGCGCGCTGCGGTCGATGTAGTGCTGCAGGCCCAGGCCCCAGGCCTGGAACTCGCCACCCAGGTTGTCACCGTTCTTCGCCGCTTCGTCGAAGCGCCAGAGTTCGGTGGTCATGGCGCTGACGCTCGCTTCGCTGAGGAAGCGGCTGCCGTCGGCCAAAGCGCCGCCCCTGGCGAGCATCGCGGCCACGGTGCCCAGGTCTCGCACCCGCGTGCGCAGCCGGCCCTGCGGACCGAACAGCGAGCCGTTGCTGCCCAACGGGTAGCCGGCCAGGCCCTCCATCGGCTTGGGCGGTTCGGCGCGGAAGTCGTCGGCCTGGGCGATCCAGGGGCCGGCGGCGTTCCAGCGCTCGGTGGCGGGATCCTGCTTGCGGTACAGCGTGGCCACCTGGGCGAGCTGCTCGGGCGCCAGCTGGGCCGCGTCGTAGCCGCCCTGCATCGCCAGCGGACCCAGCACCTGCTGCTGCATGTACACGTCGAAGCGCTGGCCCGAGGCGCGCTCGATGACGGCGGCCAGCAGCCCGTAGGCGAGGTTGCTGTACTGGAAGTAGCTGCCCGGCTTCGTCTTCGCCCAGCAGTCCGGGCGCGCCAGGAAGGCCGCCATCGTCTGGCCGGCCGGGACGTAGAGCTCGCCTGCATCGGTCAGCGAGCTGGTATGGCTCAGCAGCATGCGGGTGCTGATGGCCGCGTCCGGGAAGTTCGGGTTGCGGGCGATGCCGATGTCCGCCTCGAGGTCGAGCCGGCCGGCGTCGACCAGCCGCATCACGCCCAGGCCCAGCACCAGCTTGCTGATCGAGGCGACGCGAAAGATCGTGTCCGCGTCGATCGGCAGATCCTTCTTCCCCGACGCCGCGGGCGCGATCCAGCGGCGGCCGAACTGCGCCTCGTAGAGCACCCGGCCCTGGCGCTGCACCAGCACCGACAGGCCCGACAGCGGCGTCAGCGGGTCGTCGACCAGCGCCTGCAGTTCCTGGCCCAGCTCGATGCGGCGCAGGCCGGGCGCGCAGCCCGACGCCAGCAGTGCCGCGCCAAGCGAGACGAAGGCGCGGCGGTCCATCACTTGATGTCCATTTCCTTCAGCAGGCGGTCGGCCTTGTCCACCACCTTCATCGTCCACAGCATGTAGCGCGCATCCAGGCAGATGCTGCGGTTCATGCGGTCGTTGTAGTCCCAGCTGGCGATCACGCCGTCCAGCGTGCCGTCGAACAGCAGGCCCACCAGTTCGGCCTTGCCATTGAGCACCGGCGAGCCGGAGTTGCCGCCGGTGGTGTCCAGCGTGGCCAGGAAGTTGACCGGCACCGATTCCAGCGAAGCCACCTGGTAGCCGCCGAAGTCGCGCTTCCTGATCGCCGCCAGCTCGGTCGCGGGCGCGTCGAACTCGCCCTCGCCGGTGGCCTTGGCGGCGATGCCGCGCAGCGTCGAGAAGGCTTGCCAGGCTTCGCCGTCGCGGCCCGGCGTGCGGCCGGTGACCTTGCCGAAGGAGACGCGCAGCGTGCTGTTGGCGTCGGCATAGGCGATCTGGCCCTGGCTGGCCTTGAAGGCGATCTGCGCGGCCATCGTGTTGGCATAGGCCTGCTGCAGGCGGCCGGCGAGTTCCTTGTCGCGGGTCTCGCGGCGCTCGTCGTCGGCATACAGCGCCACGGCGGCGCCGACGAAGCTGTCGTTGCTGGCTTCCAGGCCCTGCAGCGGGCGAGCCAGCCACTGCAGGCGCTCGGCCATGCTCTTCAGCTGGCTGCCGGCGTAGAGCGCGTCAAGGCGCGCCTTGATCGCCGCGGCATCCATGCCGGGCGCCACGCCCAGCGCCTTCAGGAAGGCGCCGTTGAGCTGCTCGGCCGGCAGGGTCAGGTATTGCCCCAGGAAGTGGGCGACGACGGCCTTGTCGGTCGTCTCGTCATAGCGGCGGTCCAGCGCCTGCAGGCCCTGGCGCAGGCGCAGCATGTCGCGCTCCTGGTAGCCGCTCTTGCGCTCGGCGTCGGGCTTGGCGCGCTCATGGCCCAGCTGCACCAGCGTGCGGGCGGAGTTCAGCAGCGCCGGCGAGGTGAAGCGCAGCAGGAACTCGCTGCGCGCGGTGGCCTGCTGCTGGGCCAGCAGCTGCTCGACCTGCTCGATGTCGGCGGCGTAGAGCGCGCGGCGCTTGGCATCGGCCATCACCCACTTCTTCATCGCGGCGAAGTCCTGCTGCTTGCGCGCGAGGATGTCGCTGCCCTGGTAGCTGGCGTCCTGGCCCTGGTAGTTCTTCAGCGTGTTGTTCAGGCCCTTGACGCGGTTGGCCATCACGATGGCGGCGTCGGGGCGCTTGTCGGTGGCGGCGGCGATGGCTTCCAGCTCCTCGCCGTAGGCCTTGATGATGGCGGGCTGCAGGAAGCCGAGGTTGAAGTCGGCCTCCGAAGGCAGGCGCAGGCGGTTGGTGCGGCCGGGGTAGCCGGCCACCATCACGAAGTCCTGGTCCTTCAGCGGCGTGGAGGCGATCTTCAGGAAGCTTTTGGGCTGGTAGGGCTTGTTGTCGGGGCTGTAGTCGGCGGGCTTGCCGTCGCGGCCGACATAGGCGCGGAAGTAGCCGAAGTCGCCGGTGTGGCGCGGCCACATCCAGTTGTCGGTCTCGCCGCCGAAGTTGCCGATACCGCCGGCCGGCGCATAGACCAGGCGCACGTCGCGCACTTCCATCTGCTTGATCAGCTGGTACTGCAGACCGCCGAAGAAGCTGTTGACATTGCAACGGTAGCCGGGCTCGGCCTCGCAGGCCGCCACCAGCGCCTTCTCGTTCTTCTCCATCGCGTCGATGCGGGCCTTGCCCTGCAGCTTCGCGGCGGCGGCGTCGATGACCTGCGCGCTCACGTCGCTGGCCTCGACCGTCACCAGCACGCGCGTGCCTGGCGCCGCGGGCAGCTCCTCGGCCAGCGAGTTGGACAGGAAGCCGTTCTTCATCAGGTCGCGCTCGGGCTTCGAGTTGTACTGCAGGCTGCCGTAGACGCAGTGATGGTTGGTCACGACCAGGCCCTGCGGCGACACGAAGGAGGCCGAGCAGCCGCCCAGCGAGACCACGGCCGACATCGGGTATTCGGTCAGGCTGGCCAGCTTCGCCGGGTCCAGCGTGAGGCCCGTGGCCTTCAGCGGCCTGGCCAGCTGGGGCAGTTGCTTGGGCATCCACATGCCTTCGGCGGCATGGGCGGATTGACTCAGAACAGGTCCGAGAGCAAGGGTCAGGGCAGCCAGGGCGAAGCGCTTCATGAGGACGGGTCCAGCACGGGAGATTTTGCGAAGGCGCGACGATACACCAGTGCCCATCGGGCCTGACTTCCGTAACCCTGGGTTTCTACGGAGTGCCGGAGACCAGCTGGATCACCCTTGCAGCGAGGTACAGCCGCGGCACGATCGAGCTGGCCAGCACGTACTCGTTGTCGCTGCCGTGCGCCCCCGCGCCGCGCAGGCCGAAGCGTTCGATCACCGGCCCCTTCGCCTTCACCGAGGCGAAGCCCGCATCGGTGCCGCCGCCCTCCGCCTGGTCGTCCACGTTCAGCAGCAGGCCCAGTTCCTCCACGTAAAGTTCCTTGGCCCGTGCGCCCAGCGCCCGCGAGGCCTCGGTGGCTTCCAGCGGCGGGCGGCGGCGCTCGAACTTCAGCGTCACCTGCGCCTCGGGCAGCAGGTGGAACTGGATGCGCTCCTGCATCGTCTTCTCCAGTGAGAGGTAGTCGCGCAGGCGCAGCGAGCGGATGTCGGCCTCGGCCGTGGCCAGCGGCGGGACCATATTGCGCACCACGCCGGCCTTGGCCATGGTCCAGTTCAGGCGCAGGCCGATCGCCGGGTCGGTCAGGTCGCGCATCTGCAGCACCTGGTGGGCCATCTCGTAGAGCGCGTTGACGCCGTCCTGCGGGGCGCCGCCGGCATGCTCGGCGCGGCCGTAGACGGTCATCGTCGCGGAGGCGATGCCGGCGGTGGCCAGCGAGAGCTTGTCATTGGAAGCGCCCGAGCCCTCGAAGGACATCACCGCGTCGGCCTGCGCGGCCAGGCGCATCAGTTCCTCGCGCGAGCCGGGCGAGGAGATCTCCTCGTCGGCGTTGAAGAGCACGGTGATCTCGCCATAACGGCGATAGTCGACTGACTTCAGCATCGCCAGCACATGCAGCACCACGGCCAGGCCCTGCTTGTCGTCGGCCACGGCGAGGCCGTAGATGCGGTCGTCCTGCTGCTTGAAGGGCTGCCGCGCCAGCGTGCCCTTCGGGTAGACGGTGTCCATGTGCGCGATCAGCAGCAGCTTCTTCGTGCCGGTGCCGCGGAAGACGGCGCGCACGCTGCGGCCGGGGCGCTCGGGCGTGTCCTCCATCCGGTAGACCTCGCCCAGCGGCAGCAGCTCGACCTCCCCGCCCAGCGCGCGCAGGCGCGCCGCCAGCAGCTCCGCCATCCGCGCCAGGCCGGCCTCGTTGCGGCTGTCGCTCTCGATATTGCAGAACTGCTCGAGGCTGGCCACCAGCAGCGGCTGCTCGCGCTGGGCCGCCGCCAGCAGCGCCTCGTCGGGACCGGCATGGGCCAGCGCGGCAGCGCCGCAAAGGAGCACGGCAAGGAAACGTGAAAGGTGCATCGCGGGATTATCGATACGTAAACTGACCGGACCTGGACCCGCCCGCGGAGGCCTCATCCATGCACGAGCTCGTCGAGCGCGACATCCCGCTGGCCCGCCTGCAGGCCTTGCGACGCGAGGCCGCGGCCGGGCAAGGCCGCGTGGCCCTGCTGGCCGGCGAGGCCGGCATCGGCAAGACCAGCCTGCTGCTGCAGATGCTGCGCCAGCCGGACGGGCAAGCCGCCGGCCCGGTCTGGTGGGGCGGCTGCGATGCGCTGCAGACACCGCTGCCGCTGGCGCCGCTGCTGGATGTGGCGCGCGATGCCGCTCCCGCCTTCGCCGCGCTGCTGGACGGCCCGCGGCCCGCGCTGTTCGATGCGGTGCTGGCCGGGCTGCGCGCGGCGCCGCTGCTCTTCGTCGTCGAGGACGCCCACTGGGCCGACGAGGCCACGCTGGACCTGCTCAAGTTCCTCGGCCGCCGCATCGCCGGCACCCGTGCCCTGCTGATCGTCAGCTACCGCGACGACGAGCTCGGCGCCACCCATCCGCTGCGCCGGCTGCTCGGCGAGCTGCCGCAGGCGGAGCGCATCGAGCTGGCGCCGCTCACGCCCGCGGGCGTCGCCCTGCTGGCGCGCCGCGCGCTGCGCGATCCCGCGGCGCTGCACGCCACCACGCAGGGCAACCCCTTCTTCGTGACCGAGCTGCTGCGCCACGGCACCACCGAGCTGCCGCGCAGCGTGCAGGATCTCGTGCTGGCCCGCTTCGCCCGCCTCGGCGCCGGGGCCCGGCAGCTGCTGGGCGCCGCGGCGCTGGTGCCGGGCCGCATCGAGCGCTGGCTGCTGGCCGCCGTGCTGCCGGACCTGGACGCACTGGCCGAGACGCTGGACTCGGGCCTGCTGCGCACCGACGGGCCCGAGGCGCTCGCCTTCCGCCACGAGCTGGCGCGCACGGCGATCGAGGCCACGCTGGCCGGGCCGCAGGCCCTGCATGCGCGGCTGCTGCAGGCCCTCGCGGCGCACGGCGGCGTCGCACCGGCCCGGCTGGCGCACCACGCCCTCGGTGCCGACGATGCCGCCGAGATCCGGCGCCATGTCCCGCTGGCCGCCGAAGCCGCGTTGGCCCGAGGCTCGCTGCGCGAGGCGGCGCGCCACTACCGCGCGGCGCTGGCCCATGCCGAGCCGGCCATGCTGCCCCGCTGGCTCGAGGCCTTCGCCGACCTGGGTCAGCGCATCGACGCGATCGACGAGGCCATCGCCGCGCGCGAGCGGCTCGATGCCCTGCTCGACGGCCAGCCCCAAGGAATCCGCGCGCTCAACCTCTCGCGGCTGGCCATGATGTACGTGCACATGAGCCGCAATGCCGAAGCCGATGCGGCGAGCGCACGCGCCATCGCGCTGGTGCAGCAGCACGGAGGCAGCCCGTCAGGCGCCACCGCCGCCGTCTACGGCACCGAGGCGGCGCTGCGCATGCTCAACCGCGAGTGCGAGGCCGCCGTCGACTGGGCGCGCCGTTCGCTCGCGCTGGCCGGGGGCGACCGGCTGCGCCAGCTGGCCTCGCTGAGCACGCTGGGCACGGCGCTGATGTTCCTGGACTACGACGCCGGCTGCCGCCAGATGCAGGAGGTGCTGGACCTGGCCCTGGCCGAGGGCCATGCCCCGATCGCCGCGCAGGCCCTGATGAACCTCGGCTCCGCCGCCGGCGAACTGATGCGTTATGCCGACGGCATGGCCTGGCTGCGCCGCGGCGCCGACTTCGCGGCCGAGCGGGAACTGGACGCCGCCGCCCACTACGCCCAGGCCTGGCTGGCGCTGTGCTGCCTGCAGTCGGGCCTGTGGGACGAGGCCGGCATGCGGGCCGCCAGCGTGGTCGACCGGCCCGCAAGCTCGGCGATCAGCCGGCTGATGGCGCTGCTGGCGCTCGCGCGGCTGCGCATCCGCCGCGGCGACCCGGGCGCCGAGGAGGCGCTGGACGCCGCCACCGCCCTGGCCGCCGGCACGCTGCAGCGGATCGCCCCGGTGCGCGCGG
>NZ_LYVQ01000175.1 GCF_001984095.1 Pelomonas sp. KK5 | reverse complement strand
GGCTGCGCACGCGCGCCGCGGTCTCGCTCGGCTTCTCGCCGAAGCGGCGCCGGTAGGCCTGGCTGAACTGGCTGGCGCTGCGGAAGCGCCAACGCAGGGCCAGGTCGCGGATGCGTTCCGGGCCGTCGCCGCGCCTGAGCTCGTCGTGCAGGCGGTCCAGGCGCAACTCGCGCAGCAGGGCCATCGGGCTCTTGCCGAACTGGCGCTTGAAGGCGCGGCCGAGACTGCTGATGCTGAGCCCGGCGGCCTGCGCCACATCCTGCAGTCCGATGGCGACCGGCAGGTTCGCGGCCATGAAGTCCAGCGCGCGCCTGATCGAGGCCGGCGTGGCCCGCCCTGGCGCGCGCGGGCCGGTGGTGGTGCGCAGCGGCTGCTGCTGCATCACGGCCGACGCGGCCTCCTCCAGCCAGCGGGGATCAGCAGCGCTGCCGGCCTCGCCGGCCAGGGCGCGCAGGCGCCCGGCCAGTTGCGAGCCGATCAGCGGTTCGAACCGCGGGCACTGCGCGGCAAGGTCCCGCATCAGGCCCTGCGGAAGGACGAACTCGATGAGCTGCGCGCCCGCGGCCAGCCGGGTATGGCTGAGCTCCGACAGCGCCGCGATCAGGCCCTGGCCGGCCTGGATCGAGCGTTCGCCGAAGCTGCCCTGGACCTGCATCGCCCCGTGCCGGACCAGGCAGACCAGGTAGCCCTCGGCCTCCTCTCGCGAGCGCATCTCCACCGCCCGCGCAGGGGTCGGCATCGCGCTCAGACCTGGGCCGCCTTGCGGCGGCGCACCGCGACGCCCAGCATGCCCAGGCCCGCGAGGGCGAAGGACAGCGAGGCCGGTTCCGGCACGGCGGACACCGCCCCGGCCTTGAAGTCCAGGATGTCGATCTCGGTGCCGTTCTTGGCGGTGAAGGTGATCTGCTGGATCGGGTCGGAGGTGACGATGCCGAAGAAGGTCGAGGTGCCGGCGCCGCCGATCGTGTCGAAGCTGCCGACGGTGATCGCGCCGAAGTTGATCGTCACCGTGATCGTGTCCGCGCCGTCATAGGTGCCGAGGTCGAAGCCGAGCGCGTAGATGCCGTCGACCTGCGTGTCCATCGCCGCATTGACGCCGGGGATGCCGCGCATCGACAGGTAGGTCACACCGGCACCGTAGGCGCCGTCGTCCTCCAGGTAGGGATGCGTGAAGTGCTGGTAGGTGCTGAAGCCCAGCGGGCCGAGGAGGTAGGGCCGCGCCTCGGCGTTGCCGTCGCCGGTGGGGAAGGTGTAGGTCGACGCGTCCGGGACGGCGGCGTCGAACCTGGCCTCCTTCCAGTAGGTCGTGAAGTCGGTGGCGCTGGCCGGGCTTGCGCCGGCAGCGAGCCCAACGAGGGCTGCGGCGGCCAGCAGTCGCGCCAGGGGCGGGGAGAAGGAAGTACCCATCTGAATCTCCGGTTTCGAGCAGTTGCGAAAGAGAAAATTGGGCCCTCAACAACAGGGATGGCGGCAGATTACAACCCCTAATTCAACACTGCAAATGTTTTCAGTGAGATTTTTGGTGGGATCATCCCTAACATCGAAGTCCCGTGGAGCCCGCTCAGTTATCCTCGCGTCAAAGTTTCCCGCCGCCGAACCCGTGCCCGCCGCTCCTCACTTTTCGACCGATCTCGACCTCGTCGCGCGCCACCTCCGCGGTGCCCTGTCTTCCCTGATGCTGGCCGCCGGCCTGGACCCGACCGACGCCCAGGCCCTGGCCCGCCAGTGGGGCGTGAACCGCCAGCTGTCGTGGAAAGTGGCCAAGGTCATCCAGATCCACGACCCGTACATGGCGCTCCAGCACCTGCCCGGCAACGAGGGCCTGGGCATCATCCTGAAGAAGGCAGAGCAGCTGGGTGTCGAGGCGTCGGTGCTGGCGCAGGTGCGACGGGCCGCCGACGCCTTCGACCAACTGATCGAGACCCACTGCGGCGACCGGGCGGTCTTCGACATCATGGGCAGCGGCCAGTCGCCGATGGAGCAGGCCCGCCAGCAGCAGGAGAACCTGCGCAAGCAGTTCTTCCTCGGCGCCAGCTCGATCTGGGGCGCGCAGTCCAGGGTCAACTATGTGTCCTGGTTCGTCAGCCCCTCGGCGCAGGCCGGCAGCGAGGCGAGCCATGTGGACCTGGTCAACATCAAGGCCTGGATCGGCTTCCGGCGGCTGCGGGAGAACCTGTCGTGGGTGATGTCGCGCCAGATGAGCCGGCACGACAGCGGCGACCAGATGTCGGTCCCGGCCGAGGCGCTGGATCCCCGAGCCTCGGCCAGCGTGCCGCTGCTGATCGACTTCTGCCCCGACCCGATGCCCGAGTTCACGCTGCGGGAGGAGGGCGACCGGACGACGGTCTCGCTGGCGCCGGGACCGGTGGGCAATGCGGGCCAGATCTCCTGCCTGTTCGGCAAGGTGCTGCGCCACATGCCGCATGTGCGCAGCGAGGCCGACCAGTTCTCGCGCTTCATGTGCTACCTGAACGTGCCGAGCGAGGTGGCGATCTTCGACCTGTTCGTGCACCGCTCGATGGCCGAGATGATGCCGCCCAGCGTCACGCTCTCCAGCCAGATCGAGGTCCACGAGCCCGATGCCGAGCGCAGCCGGCTGCCGCTGCACGAGCCGCTGATCGAACTCGGCGTCCCGTCGCCAGCGCCCTTGACGCTGGAGGTGCCGCGCCATGCGGAGCTGATGGAGCTCGTGATGACGCGCATGGGCTGGTCCTCGGACGAGTTCATCGGCTTCAGGCTGCGCATGAACTATCCGCCGCTGCCGGCGGCGCTGGTCATGCGCTACGAACTGCCCGGCGGCTGAGGTCTCGCCGCCGCAAGAAAAAATAGATGTCCGGATTCGCGCGCTGAACCGTCTTGCATGAAAGTGCGGTGCGGGGCCTATGAGCGACTTGTTGAAGATCTGGCGGAAAGTGCGGGGAGTCATCCTCGGGCATGGCGTCGCCGCTCAGGACGCGGACGACATCGTGCAGGAGGCTTTCGCCCGCCTGGAGTCCTACACCCGCGCGCACGAGTTGCAGTCGCGGGAGGCCTTCCTGGTGACGACCGCCTTGAACATCAGCCGCGATCAGGGCCGGCGCCGCGCCTACGCCTCGGAGGTGGGTGACTTCGACCTGGAGTCGATCGTGGACACCGCGCCGAGGCCCGAGGAGCAATTGCGTGCGCAGGAGCGCCTTCGCCGGGCCGATGCGGGCCTGGAGCGGCTGGACCCGATCACCCGCCGCTGCCTGCTGGCGCAGCGGCTGGACGGGATGACCTTCCCCCAGATCGCCGAGCGTGAGGGGATGAGCCTGGCGGCAGTGGAGAAGCGGGTCACGAGGGCGATGGTGTTCCTAACGCAGTGGATGGACGGATATTGAATGACCACACGCGCGGACATTTCTGAACAGCTGGACCTGGCCGAAGCCTCGGCCTGGCTTGTGCGCCTGCAGGACGAGGCCCGCCGGCCCGGCTACGAGGCGGCCTTCCGCGACTGGCTGGCGGAAGACCCGGCGCATGCGCGCGCCTTCGAGCGGGTCACCGACACCTGGGAACTGGTGCCGGCGGCGGCGCGCGCGGCGCGCGCCGCGGCCTCGCGACAGCAGCAGTCGCGTCGCCATCCGCCGCTGCGGGCGATGCTGGCGGGCCTTGCCATGGCCGCCTTCCTTGCCGTGGGCGTGACGGTGATGCTGCCGTCGCTCAGGGATCCGGTCTACGAGACGGCGATCGGCGGACAGCAAAGCGTGCTGCTGGATGACGGTACGCGGATCACGCTGAACACGAATACGCGCCTGTCCGTGCACTACGCCAAGGACCTGCGGCGGATCCATCTCGATCACGGCGAGGCCATGTTCGAGGTGGCGAAGAATCCGCAGCGGCCCTTCATCGTCGAATCCGGCGACGAGCGCGTGCGGGCGCTCGGCACCACCTTCGTCGTGCGCAACGACCTCCAGCGCACGGACGTGCTGCTGATCGAGGGCCGGGTGCAGGTCACGTCGGCCAGCAGCGGCGCGCCTCCGGTCCTGCTGGAGCCGGGAGAACGCCTGCTGCTGCGCGGCGCCACGACGCCCCGCACGCTCGACCGTCCGCCGGTCGAGGAAGTCACGGCCTGGCGCCGCAGCGAGGCGATGTTCGACAACGCGACGCTGGCCGATGCCGTGGCCGAGATCAATCGCTACGGCAGGACGCAGGTCGAGATCCGGGATCCGGAGGTGGCTGCACTGCGGGTCTCCGGCGTGTTCGCGACCCGCGATCCGGTCGAGTTCGCCAACGTGATCGCCAGGCTGCACAAGCTCGAGGTCGTGCCGGCGCCGGGCGGCGGCGTGATCCTGGCTGCCGACCACTCGCCGCGCTGATGCCGAGGAAGATCTCTGGCGGTGCCGCGGTGAACGGCATCCGCCGGCGCGTACGGTTCCTGCTGCTCGCCGCCTTCCTGATGCCCCTGTCCTTGAAGGCGCAGGTGCTGTTCGAGTTCAACCTGCCTGCGCAGGCGCTCGACCAGTCGCTCTGGGCGGTGGCGAGCAGGGCCCATGTCACCGTGGCCTTCGATCCGGCGAACATGGCGGGCAAGCGCGCGTCGGCGCTGACGGGAAGCTATTCGGCGCGCGAGGCCTTGGAGACCTTGCTGCGCGGCAGTGGTCTGCGCGTTCGCGAAACCAGGGGCGGCTCCTTCTGGATCGAGGCCGTGTCGTCGGCGCATGGCGCTGCGGCATCGCGTTAGCGCCAAAGTTTTCCTGTCCGGATCGCAGGGCTGATTCGTCTTAGCAAGCAGGGACAACACAAGCCATATCGGACCTTCACTGAGGAGACTTCGTGCGACTCGCGACGAGAACAGGAAGCAGCGGCATTGCCGTTGTCATCGGGCCCCTGCTGACTCTGCTGGCCCTTGCGGCCGCGGCCCAGGAGCCCAAGTCAGTTTCCGGGGCCGCGCCACAGGCGCAGACAAGGCCGGCCGCCCGCTTCGATCTGAATCTCCCCGAACAGGCGCTCGCGGATTCCCTGCGTGTCCTCGGTCGGGAAGCGCACATCACCATCGTGTTCGATCCTGCGGTCCTTGCCGGTCATCGTGCGCCCGCGCTGCCCGCCGCAAGGTACACCTGGGACGAGGCGCTGCAGCGCCTGCTGGCCGGCAGCGGGCTGGTGTCGCGCCGCACGGCCGGCGGCTCCTATGTGATCGAGGCGGCGCCTGCGTCCGAAGCACAGCCGAACCCGACACATGATGAGCGCACGGCCGCCGAGCCCGCGAGCCTCGAGCGCGTGGAGATCTTCGGCAAGGCGCAAGGCTTCTCGGTCACCCGCCTGCCGACGGCCCTGAAGGACGTGCCGCAGTCCGTCACCGTCATCACCCAGCAGACGCTGCAGCAGCAGAACGCCAACGACCTGGCCGACGCGCTGAACTGGTCCACCGGGATCACGGTGCAGAAGTCGGGCGCCGAGGCCAGCCGCTTCTCGGTGCGCGGATTCGATGTCAATACCGTTCACGTCGATGGTGGCGGCGCCCAGCTGCTGGGGTCCGTGACCGGGCAGATCTCGGCCAGCGACCTGTCGCAGTACGACAGCGTCGAGATCCTGCGCGGGGCCGATGCGCTGTTCGGCGGCATCGGCCAGCCCGGGGGCTCGATCAACCTGACGCACAAGCGCGCCTTGCCGGATGCCTTCGCCAATTTCACGGCCTCGATCGGGTCCTGGAATCACTACCGCCTGGAGGCCGATCTCAATGACAGCTTCGGCGCCGAGGGCCATCTGCGCGGACGCGTCCTGGCGGTGGAGGAGGGCCAGCACTACTTCTACGACACCGCCAGGAGCCGGTTCCACAAGCTCTATGCGGTGGGCGAATACGACCTGCTGCCCGGCACGCTGCTGACGCTCGGCGCCGTGGTGGAGAAGCGGCCGGACTTCGTGGCATTCCAGGCCGGCCTGCCGCTCAATCAGGATGGCAGTGATCCTCAGCTTCGGCGTTCGACGGCGCTCACCTTTCCCTGGGCCAGGAACAGCTTTACCAACAAGGAATGGTTTGCGCGCGTCGAGCACGCCTTCAGCGAGACATGGAAGCTGAAGGCGGGCGCCTCGCGCGTCATGCAGGACCAGACGGGCAGCCAGGTGCTGGCCAGCAGCGCGATCAATCCGGTGACCCGGACGATCGACCTGCCGCAGGTGATGACGGGCAATGTGGGCAGCGGCACGCAGGCTGCGGTCGACCTGACCGTCACCGGCGCCATCGACTGGGCGGGACGCAAGCAGGAAGTGGTGTTCGGCTTCGACCAGTCGCGCTACACGGCGCCGGCCGACATCAACTTCATGCAGCTGATCGGCGCGCCGATCGACCTGGCGCACTTCGACCCGTCGGCCTATGCGGCGCCGACCCTGTCGCTCTACCAGGTGTCCGGTCCGACCCGGGCGCGCACCACGGGCGTGTTCGCCGCCGTCAAGCTGCGCCCGACGGAGGCCCTGGCGCTCAGCGTGGGCGCGCGCAGGACCTCGTATCACCAGGACTCGGAGACGATCATCAGCTTCGGCGGCATGCAGGTCGCGGACTCGCTGCGGTCCATCGGCAGCGACGGGGTGATCACGCCCTTCGTGGGCGCGACCTACAAGCTGGCCGCCGACTACACGCTCTATGCCAGCTATGCCGGAACGACGACGGCCAACGCGCGCCTGCTGGACGCCAGCGGCAACTTCATCGGCGCGGAGAAGGGGACCAACAAGGAGATCGGCCTGAAATGGTCGCCGGGCAGCGGTCGGCTCACGGCCTCGGTGGCGCTGTTCGACATCCGGCAGATCAATGCACCGCAGACGGACCCGAACGCGCCGAGCTCGATCGACCATTGCTGCTACTACCCGGCCACCGAACGCAGCAAGGGCTTCGAGCTGGAACTGGCCGGGCGCGTGGCCACCGGCTGGGACCTGATCGCCGGCTACACCTTCAACATCAATCGCCTGGGAGAAGGCACTGCGCTGAGCACGGTCACGCCCAAGCACCTGCTGAAGCTGTGGACCAACTATCGCCTTCCGGGCGCGGGGCAGCGCTGGGATTTCGGCGGCGGCGTCACGGCCCAGTCGCTGAACTTCAGCGAAGGCACGGCCTGCCCGGCCTTCGATCCTGCCTCCGGCGCCTGCACGGCCGATCCCGTGGCCTTCCGCGCGGCCCAGGGCTTCTACGCGGTGGCGACGCTGCGGGCCGGCTACCGCGTCAACGACGACTGGGCGCTGGCCCTGAATCTCAACAACCTGTTCGACCGGCGCTACTACCAGACCGTGGCCTCCACCGTGGGCGGCAACTTCTACGGTGCACCGCGCAACCTGACGCTGACGCTGCGGGGGAGCTACTGATGCAGGCTCGCGCGAGCCGCGGGCATGTCGTGTTCGAGCTGGCCTCCTGCCTCCTGGCCTCGCCGCAGCGTGCGTCGATGCTCGCGATGCTCCCGCTGTATGGAGGGCTGCTCGGCGCGCAGCAGTGGTTCGGCATCCAGCTCGCGCAGTGGACCGGCCGGATGATGGACGCGCTCGTCCAGCGCGATGCGGCGGCCTTCCGCGAGGTCGTGCCGATGCTGTTCGGTGTCGTCACCGTCCTGCTGCTCGCCTCCGGCACCGGCATGTACATCAACCTCCTGCTGAAGATGCGGGCGCGCACCGCCTTGACGAAACCCTGGCTGCGGCGCTGGCTGGATGGCGGCGAGGTCTACCGGCTCGAGCGCGAGCGCCTGATCGACAACCCCGACCAGCGCATCGCCGAAGACCTGAACCTGATCGTCGACAAGACGCTCGCGCTGCTGCTGGGCGGCGTGAGCGCGTTGGCGGGCGTGTGGCTTCTGTCTGCGCAGCTGTGGCAGCGCGGCGGTGCGCTGGCGTACCAGGTGGCCGGGCATGCGGGCTCGATCGCGGGCCATCTGTTCTGGATCGCGGTGCTGTACTCGGTGCTGGACCTGCTGCTGACCCGGCTGATCGCCCGGCCGCAGATCGGCCTGAACGTGCGGCAGCAGCATGTCGAGGCCGACTTCCGCTTCGGCCTCGTGCAGGTGCGCGAGCATGCGGAGCAGATCGCCTTCCATCGTGGCGGCGCGATGGAGGTCGAACGTCTGCGCCAGTGCTTCCAGCTCGTGCGGGGCAACTGGTATCGGCTGATCGCCTTCCAGGCCGGGTTCAATGTCTTCAGCACCGCCGCCGGCCTGGTGTCCGGCCTGCTGATGTACTTCGTTCTCGGGCCGCGTGTGCTGTCCGGTGCGATGACGATCGGCGAACTGGTCACGCTGAGCTCGCTGTTCGGCCAGGCGCTGGGCAGCCTGAACTGGCTCGCCGGCGCGTGGAAGCAGATCGTCGAATGGCTCGCCGTCCTGCGCCGCCTGGACGAGATGAAGCGCGCGATGGCGCAACCGTCGACGAGCGGCATCGCGCTGGACGAGGCGAAGGGCTTGAGCCTTCATGACCTTCAACTCAGCCTGCCGGACGGGCAGCCGCTGCTGACCGTCGGTGACCTGCGCATCGCCGCCGGCCAGCGCTGGTTGCTGCGCGGGCCCTCGGGCCTGGGCAAGAGCACCTTGCTGCGGGCGATCGCGGGCCTGTGGCCGCACGGCGTCGGGCGCATCGAGGTGCCGCCGGCCGGCCGGGTGATGTTCATGCCGCAGAAGAGCTATCTGCCGTGGGACCGGCTGAAGGCCGTGCTCGCCTATCCGCGGTCCGCGCAGGACTATCCGGACGATGCCTGCCGGCGGGCATTGGTCGAATGCTGCCTGCCTCAGCTGGCCGACCACCTCGACGATGTCGATCGCTGGAGCATGCGCCTGTCGCTGGGCGAGCAGCAGCGCCTCGCCTTTGCGCGCGCCTTGCTCGCCCGGCCGGCCTTCCTGTTCCTCGACGAGTCGACCAGCGCGCTTGATGAACGCACCGAGGCCCATCTGTATCGCCTGCTGCTGGACCGGCTGCCGCTCGCGGCCCTGGTGAGCGTGGCCCACCGGCCGTCGCTGGAGTCCTTTCATACGCATGGCCTGAATCTGTCGGCAACGCGGCCGGCGCAGGTCGTGCCGCTCGGAGCCTCGACATGAATATGGCCGCGCGGCTGTTGCCGAGCCTGCTGCGAGCGCTGGTGCGATCGAGCGTGATGGCGAAGATCCTGGTCTGGGCCGTCTCGATTGCCACGGAGATCTGGCTGTCCGTCACCGCGCTCGGCTATACCGGCGCCTTGATCGACGCGCTGGCCGGGCACGACGGCGCACGCTTCCAGCACACCCTCTGGAAGCTGCTGCTGGTCGCGCTCGTTCACGCGCTGCTCATCGCGGCGAACCTGTACCTGAACGATCGCGTGGCGATGGAGGCCCGCAGCAGCCTGGTCGATGGCTGGTTGCCGCGCTGGCTCGACGGGGAAGTTCTCTACCGGATCGAGCGGGAACATGCGCTCGACAACCCCGACCAGCGCATTGCCGAGGACCTGAAGCTGTTCGTCGACAAGACCCTGGCCCTGGGCTCCGGCTTCTACGTGATGCTGCTGGGTGTCGGCACCTACGCGACGCTGCTGTGGGAGCAGGGCGGCGCCTTCGGCTTCACGCTGGGCGGGCGGGCGCTGGCGATCCCGGGCTATCTGTTCTGGATGGCCCTGGTGTTCGCCTGCGTCGGCACGGTGCTGTCGCGCTGGATCGGCAAGCCGCTGGTGAACCTGACGATGCGGCAGCAGCGCGTCGAGGCGGACTTCCGCTTCGGCCTGATCCAGGCACGCGAGCATGCGGAGCAGGTGGCCCTGTGGCGTGGCGGCGAAGCGGAGTACGAACGCGCCACGGGGCGCTTCGAGCAGATCCGCCGCAACTGGTGGCGGCTGGCCTTCTTCCAGGTGCGGCTGCAGGTGGCGACCCTCGGATTCACGATGCTGCCGATGTACTGCGGCTACCTGCTGATGGCGCCCAAGGTGCTGGACGGCGCGATGACCGTGGGCGCGATGACGATGCTCAGTGCGGCCTTCGGCTCGACCGTGACGCGGCTGAACTGGCCGTCGATGGTCTGGGGTGAGGTCGTTCAGTGGATGGCGGCGGTGAAGCGGCTCGGCGAGATGGACGGCGCAATCGCCGAGCCAGCGAGCCGGGCGGATCCGCGCGCGGAGATCCGGGTGTTGCGAAGCGGGGCCGCGGCCGTCACGGTGCAGCGCCTGGCGCTGTGCCTGCCCGACGGTACGGCCCTGACCGGCATCGCGGAGCTGCAGTTGCGGCCCGGGGAGCGCTGGCTGCTGCGCGGGCCCTCCGGCGTCGGCAAGAGCACGCTGCTGCGCGCGCTCGCCGGCCTGTGGCCGCATGGCCGCGGCACGATCGGCATGCCGGCGCAGGGCGTCATGTTCGTGCCGCAGAAGGACTACCTGCCCTGGGGCACGCTGAAGGCCGCACTGGCCTATCCCCAGCGGCCGGAAGCCTATGGCGACGAGGCCTGCCGGCAGGCGCTGATCGATGTGCGGCTTCCTCAGTGGGTCGATCGGCTGCATGAGCGCGAACGCTGGAGCCTGCAGCTCTCGCCGGGGGAGCAGCAGCGCCTCGCCTTTGCGCGGGTGCTGCTCGCCAGGCCCGCCTTCCTGTTCCTCGACGAATCGACCAGTGCGCTCGATCTTGACACCGAGCGACACCTCTACCAGTTGCTGCTCAAGCGGCTGCCACTGGCGGCACTCGTCAGCGTGGCGCATCGCAGCACGCTGGACGCCTTCCATGACCACCGTCTGCTGCTCGCGAGCGCGAGACCTGCAGCGGCGGACGACGCTCCCCTTCCTCATCAACCGTGGATGCAGAACGCATGACGACCAACAGCACAGCGCCAACCGTGGCCGACTTGAACGAAGCCGACTTCACCGCAGAAGTCGAGCACTCGCCGATCCCCGTCTTCATCGACTTTCATGCCAGCTGGTGCGGGCCGTGCAAGGCGCTGGCTCCGATCTTCACTGATCTGGCGCGGACCTACGCCGGCCAGGTCAAGTTCCTCAAGGTCGACGCGGACGACAACAAGAACCTGACTCGCCGCCTGGGTGTCCGCGGGCTGCCCACGCTGATGCTGTTCAAGGACGGCGTGGCCGTCGAACGCGTCGTCGGCAGCCATCACAAGGCCTTCTTCGGCGAGTTGCTGAACCGCCATGCGGCGCAGCCTGTCAACGAGCCCGGTGCGCAAGGTCGCAGCTTCAGCGCATTCCACGGCGATGCCGCCGTGCGAGACCGGGTCGTCGCGCAGGTGAGCAGGCAGGAAGCCCTTGAGGAGGACCTGGGCATTCCCGAAGCCGTAGGGCGGATCCAGGAAGCCGTCCATGCGCTGCTGATCGAGCACGGCGAAGCGCGGAGCACGCCGGCGCGTGGCCAGCGCCCGCTTGAATGGTGGCGCGCGATCCCTCCTGGCGCGGACCTCCAGCGCCTGCCGTCCCGCTTCACCCATCTCTTCCTGCTGGATCTGCTGCATCACGGCGCTCACACCGGGGGCGAACTGTCGGAGGATGCGCATGCCACGGTTGCCGCGGTCGCGGTGCTTCATCTGAGGGCGGCCGAGGACGTCGCTTCTCCTGCCTCGGCCGATTGGGAGCGCGCACGCGCGGCCGCGACCACCTTGCACCAGGCGCTCGGCGACGAGGCAGCGCATCAGCACGCGCGCCATCTGCTCGATCTCGCGGGGCGCCTGGCCTGGCCGGTCCAGGTGCTGGACGGCGCCGTCGTCGACGCGATCCACGGCCAGCTGCATGCGGAAGTCGCGATGGCGGTCCGCAATACCTACACGGACGAGGCATGGGCGCAGAGCCTGGAGCTTCTGAAGACGATCGAGGCCACGTTCCGCAAGGCCTATGAAGACAGGTACGGCAACGGTCCGACGCCGCCGCGCCAGGACATCGAGGCCATGGCGGAGTACCAGTCCGGTCAGGCCCTGTTCGAGCCTCACCGGCGCATCAGGGAGGCCGAGCTGAACCGGGTTCGGCCGATCTTCGGCGAGCGCATGCATGCCCTGCTGATGCGCGCGCTCGCGCAGACCACGGGCATGCCCGGCTAGCCGTGCCCGCTCCTCAGTTCATCGGATGCGGCTCGCCGGGATTCGTCCCCATCTGCTTGCGGACGATGCGGCGGACGTGTTCGAGAATCACCGTGTTCTCGTAGCGGAACGAGAACAGCAGGTTGTCGGGATCCTGTGCCCGGCTCGGCACGTCGGTCTTGCGTTCGGCATGCTCCAGCGTCACCTGCATCTCGATGAACTTGCCGGGCTTGGCCGGGTCGGGCACGCGCAGGAAGGGCGCCTTGCCCTCCTCGAAGGTGAGCCCGGCGGCCTCGATCTGCCCCCGCATGTCCTTGTTGGCGTAGACCGCCTTCCAGAACTCGCCGCGCACCGGGTCGTAGGCTTCCTTGCCGAGCTTTGAGGCTTCCTCGCGGTACTGCTGCGCCTTCTTGGTGTTGCCCTTCGCCTCCTCGACCAGCGCCAGCTTCTCGCGGATGCGGATCTTCTCCAGCGCTTCCTTGGCCACCGGCGCGTTCTTCACCGCTTCGCTCCAGGCCTTGCCGAAATTCTTCGACAGCTTCTTGCCCATCATGTCGACCAGGTGGTCCATCTGCTCGGACTCCAGCCCCATCGCGTCGGCCAGCGCCTGCGCGTTGTCGGCGGCGTTCTTGCCGGCCTTCTCGGTCTTGGGCATGCCACCCTTGACGGCGTTGATCGCCTCATCGGGCTCCAGGTCGCCCGGCTTCAGCGGCTTGGCACCCTTGTCGAGCTTGGTGTCGAAGGCCTTCTCGAACCAGCCCTGGTCGGCCTTGGCGGCGACCTTCTCGAGCCGCGCGCGCTCCTTCTCGGGGATGAACTTCTTGCTCTTCTCGTTCCAGTACATGCGCGGCTTGCCCTCGGCGGCGATGTGCGGCTCGATGTCGCCGGCCACCCACTCGTAGCCCTTGGGCAGTTCGACCTTCTCCCAGCCCATCTTCGCCGCCTGGTCGCGGCCCGCACCCGGCGAAGCGACATAGCCCTTGCCCTGCTGGTCGAAGAAGTCCAGCTTGGCGTTCTCCTTCAGGATCGCCTCGTTCAGCTCGATCTGCCGGGCATAAAGCTGGGCCTTTTCGGCCTCGCTGGCGGTGCGCGCCTTCTGCTCGACGAGCTCCAGCTCGGCCCGGATCTTCTTCAGCTCCTCCGTGGCCTCCCAGGCCACCGAGCCCGGCGGCGGCTTGTCGGCGTCGGCATTGCCCATCATCCGCTTGAGCTTCTCCTTGAGCGTGTAGGTGGCCTCCATGCTGACGGCGGCGTCGGAGTGCAGCGCCAGCATCTCCTTGGTCGGGTAGGTGCCCTCGTAGACGATGGTCATCCTGCCCTTGTCGTTGATGACGGCGATCTTCTCGCCGGCCTTGAGCTGGCCGGCCTTGGCGGGCTCGACGTTGAAGGGCGTGCCGTGCTCGATCTGGTTGCGGATGCGCGTGTAGTCGAACTGCTCGCGCACGCCGCCGCCCTGCTTGACCTGCGCCGCCTTCATGCCGACCGCGAAACCCAGCGAGGCCAGGCTCTTGGCCCGTTCGGTCTCGTCCATGCTGTCCCACCGCGAGGCCAGCGCGTCGATCTGGTTGGCGATGCCGACCATGTCGGTCACGTTGCCGGCCCAGGTCAGGCCGGCAATGAGGGTGGCGCCGGCGCGGCTGATCTTGGCCCCTTCGGCGGTCGTCGCAGCGACGAACTTGCTCGCGCCCATGGAGGCGACGGCGAAGGCGTTCGAGGCCACGTCGATGTAGGCGCCGCGGACGGCATCGTCATGCACGTCGGTGAGGCTGTGCCCCTTGTCGCTGAGGTCGGCGAGCTTCTGGATGCCGCGGCCGCCGGCATAGGCCGCCGCGGCGCCGGCGACCAGCGGCGCCGCCGTGCCGCCGGAGCCGACGAGGATGATCGCGCCGGCCACCGCGCCGGCCGCGAACGCGACGTCGTCGGCGATCGCCGCGCCGCGCGAGCCCGTGCTGTCCTTCGGCGTGCGCCGCGTCTCCAGCGGATTGCCCAGCATCAGGTCCTTAGGGA
>NZ_LYVQ01000174.1 GCF_001984095.1 Pelomonas sp. KK5 | reverse complement strand
GCCTATATCGGCGACCAGCCGCTGGACCTGCCGGCGCGCGAGTTCGAGGTGCTGTGGGAGCTGCTGTCGCCGCCGGGGCGGGTGGTCAGCAAGAGCAGCCTGTCCAACAAGCTGTCGGACTTCGACGAAGCGCTCGGCGCCAATGCGCTGGAGGCCTTCATCTCGCGGCTGCGCAAGAAGCTGGCCGGCAGCGGCGCCGGCATCCGCACGCTGCGCGGCCTCGGTTACGTGCTGGAGCCGCAGGCTTGAACCTTCCGGCAGGCGGCAGCATGCCGCCGCCCTCGCTGCCTTCGCTGCGCTCGCGCCTGCTGCGCAATGTGCTGGGGCCGCTGCTGCTGACCTGGCTGCTCGGCACCCTGGTGGTGGTGACGGTGGCCCACCTGTTCACGCAGCGGGCCTTCGACCGGGCGATGCTCGGCGACGCCCACGTGCTGGCCTCGCGCATCGAGCTGCGCAACGGCCAGCCGGTGCTGAACATGTCCAGCGCCGAACTGCGCACCGCGTTGTACGACCAGCAGGAGACCGAGTACTACGCGATCCAGCTGCCCGATGGCCGCCAGCTCGCCGGCCAGCCAGGCCTGGCCACCGCCTCGCCGGACGACGGCACCGAGGTGCGCTTCGAGACCCTGCATCTGGGCGCGCTGGAGCTGCGCGGCGTGGTGCTCGCGCGCAGCGCGCCGGCGCCGATGCGCGTCATCGTGGCGCTGACCACCGGCAGCCGCACCGCGCTGTTGAACCAGTTGATCGCCTACGCGGCGCTGCCGCAGCTGGTGCTGCTGTTCGGCCTGGCCGTGTGGCTGCAGCGTCGCATCCGCGGCGACCTGGCGCCGGTGCAGTCGCTGCAGGCCAGCGTCGAGCAGCGCGATGCGGCGGACCTGACGCCGCTGTCGCCCGGCACTTCGCCGTCCACCCGCGAGGTCGACGGCCTGGCGGCAGCGATCAATCGCCTGCTGGCCCGCATCGACGAGGGCGTGCGCGCGCAGCGCGAGTTCGCCGGCACCGTGGCCCACGAGTTGCGCACGCCGCTGGCCGGCATGCGCGCCGCAGCCGAATACGGCCTGGCGCAGGACGACCCGCAGCGCTGGCGCGAGCAGCTGCAGGCGGTGCTGCAGGGCCAGCAGCGGGCCAGCCGGCTGGTCGACCAGCTGCTGGCGCTGGCACTGGCCGACGAGGCGCAGAACAGCCGCGTGCTGCAGCCGCTGGACCTGGGGCGGCTGGCACGCGAGCTGGTGCTGCAGTTCCTGGCGCGGGCCGACAAGGCCGGCGTGGAGCTGGGCGCCAGCGGGCTGGAGGCGCGGATCTGGGTGCTGGCCGACCCGGCCCTGCTGGAAGGGCTGCTGGCCAATCTGCTGGACAACGCGCTGCGCTATGGCCGGCCTGCCAGCGGCAAGCCGATGCTGAGCGTGGATCTGGCCCGCGAGGGCGCGGGAGTACGGCTGTCGGTCACCGACAACGGCCCGGGCATCGCCCCGAACCAGCGGACGGCCTTGCGCCTGCGCTGGGCCCAGGGCTCGGCGCACCAGCGCCTGGGCGTCGGCGCCGGGCTGGGCCTGTCCATCGTCGAGCGCTATGCCGAACTGATGCAGGCGCGGCTGAGCCTGGATGACGGCCCGCAAGGCCAGGGGCTGCGGGCGAGTGTGCTGTTCCCGTCCGCCGAGTTCGCGGACTGAGGACGATCAGGGAGGAGGAGCGTCAGCCGCCGGTCTTGGCGCTGCTGCTGCAGGAGGGTTTGCAGACCACCTCGGTGCGCCCGAGGATGCGCAGCGACTGCAGGCTGGCGGGGGCGCGGTGCTTGCCGCACTTGAAGCAGGAGCGGGTGTGGCCACTGCCGAGGAAGGGCGATCCGCCCACCTTGGACTCGTAGCGCAGGCCGTCGTTGCTGACGGCGGTGAAGGTGTCTTTGCTCATGGCTGGGTGTGACCGGTTCGAGGCACCTGCCGCGCTGGGTGGGCGCATCGGGCCTGATCTGCTGAAACTACTTCCCTCTGATCCATCGTAGGCCGCGCGGATGACATAGCGACTACTCGCTTCCCCTTGGGTGTCTACGTTCAGCGACGGGAAATCCCTGGCGACAATCGCTCATGGCCAAGCTTTTCTTCCGTTACGCGGCGATGAACGCCGGCAAATCGACCGCCTTGCTGCAGGCCGCCCACAACTACGAGGAGCGCGGCCACCGCGTGCGGCTGTTCACGGCCCTGGTGGATGACCGCTACGGGCGTGGGCAGATCACCTCGCGGCTGGGGCCGCATCGCGAGGCGGAGGTGTTCGATGGGGGCACCGATTTCGAGGCGCTGCTGAAGGCCGGGACGACCGATCGGGCCGTCGCCTGCGTGCTGGTGGACGAGGCGCAGTTCCTCACCGCGCCGCAGGTCTGGGCGCTGCACCGGATGGCCCATGTGCACGACATGCCGTCGATCTGCTACGGCCTGCGCACGGATTTTCGCGGCGAGCTGTTTCCCGGCTCGGCCGCGCTGCTGGGCCTGGCCGACGAGCTGGACGAGATGCGCACCATCTGCGACTGCGGCCGCAAGGCGACGATGAATATGCGCGTGGATGCGCAGAACCGGCGCGTGCGCGAGGGCGCACAGGTGGAAATAGGCGGCAACGCCCGCTACCGGGCGGTATGCGGGCGCTGCTTCAACCTGGCCTGAACGGCCAGATCATGGGGCTGGTGTTGAATCAGCCCTTGTTGCTCAACTGCTCCTCCAGCTCCTTGCAGCTGGGCGAGCAGACAGGCTGGGACTTGCCCAGCAGCTTCTTCGACTTGAGCATTGCGCGCGGACGGTGTTTGCCGCACAGGAAGCACGACATGGTTGCCGCGCCGAAGGAAGAGGTTGCCGCGAACGGCGAACCGGGCGCTTTCGAGCGATAGCGCAGACCATCTGCCTCGATGGTCGTCTTGGTACTTTCCTTGGCCACGCTGGTCCTGATCTTTAGGGGTTCGACAAGAAGGCTCGCCTGGGCAATCGGTTTCCTCTGACGAAGGCCAGGCCATGAGCGAGCCCTGGTATTTTCGCTCATATCCGGGGGAACCCGTCCTAGGCAAAGTCCCAGGCCCTGCAGATCGGGCCGAAGAGGTGAATTTCAACGCCCGATAAAGCGCGGCGCGCGACGCTCGCCCCAGGCCGCGACGCCCTCGGCGAGGTCGGCCGAATCGCGCGAGATCGCCAGGTCCGCCTGCAGTGCCGCGGGGTCCAGCGCGCCGCGGGCGATGGCATTCAGGTGCTTCTTCATGCCGAGCAAGGCCAGCGGGGCCATGTCCAGCAACTGCTCGCGCAGCTGCGCCACCGCCTCGTCCAGCGCGGCGCCATCGGGCAGCAGCCGGTCGAGGAAGCCGCTCTGCAGCATGGCCGCGGCATCCAGCGTCTCGCCGGCCAGCAACACGCGCTTGGCCCAGGCCAGGCCCAGGCGGGACACATAACGCTGAAGTCCGCCGCCATAGAAATGCAGGCCCAGCCTCGCGGCCGGCACGAACATCTCGCAGCCGGGCGTGCCCAGGCGGAAGTCGCAGGCCAGGGCCAGGTCGGTGGCGCCGCCGTAGACGCCGCCGTGGATCGCGGCGATGGTCACCGGCCGCGCGGCCTCCCAGGCGTCGGCCAGCTGCTCGAACAGCGCGCCGGCATCGACGCCCGGCACCGCGCCGATGTTGAAGCCGCTGCAGAAGTGCCTGCCCTCGGCGGCCAGCACCAGCACGCGCACGGCCTCGTTGCGGTTGACCTCGTCGAGCTGCTCGCGCAGCGTCTGGAGATCGGAAATCTCGAGGCGATTGGCCAGGCGCGGGCGCCGCAGCGTGAGGGTGGCGCGGGCGCCATCGATGGCGAGAAGAGGGGCAAGACCGGGCATGCGGCAGTGTAGAGTCGCCCGCAAACCTACAAAGCCGACGGAGAGAGACACCCCGATGGATTTTTCGATCGCCAGCATCCTGATGCTCGACGGCGCGACCAATGGCGCGATCTACGCGCTGCTGGCGCTGACCCTCGTGCTGGTCTTCGCGGTGACCCGCATCATCTTCATCCCGCAGGGCGAGTTCGTCGCCTTCGCCGCGCTGACGCTGGCGAACCTGCAGCAGGGCCATGTGCCGAAGACGATCCACTTCCTGCTGGTGATGGCGGTGCTGGTCGCCGTGCTCGACATGGTGCAGGGCCTGCGCGAGAGGCAGCCGGCGGCGCGGCTGTTCAAGCGGGTGCTGCTCGCGGCGGCGACGCCGGTCGTGATCGGTCTGGTCGCGCTGTGGGCGGCGCCTCTAGGCCTGCCGCTGCTCGCGCAGGTGATCCTCACGCTGGTCGTGGTGGCCGCGATGGGGCCGCTGCTGTACCGGCTGGCCTACCAGTCGCTGGCCGACGCCTCGGTGCTGGTGCTGCTGATCATCTCGGTGGGCGTGCACTTCGCGCTGACCGGGCTGGGCCTGGTCTTCTTCGGCGCCGAGGGCTCGCGCAACCCGAGCTTCTGGGACGCCAGCTTCACGGTGGGCCCGCTGCTGTTCTCGGGCCAGACCATCATCATCCTGCTGGCCTCGGCGGCGCTGATCGTCGGCCTGTGGCTGTTCTTCGAGAAGAGCCTGTACGGCAAGGCGCTGCGCGCCACCGCGGTGAACCGCCTCGGCGCCCGGCTGATGGGCATCTCCAGCACCGCAGCCGGCAAGCTCTCGTTCACGATGGCGGCCTTCATCGGCGCGCTGTCCGGCGTGCTGATCAGCCCCACCACGACGATCTTCTACGACAGCGGCTTCCTGATCGGGCTGAAGGGCTTCGTCGCGGCGGTGTTCGCGGGCCTGGCGAGCTATCCCGGCGCGGCGGTGGGTGCGCTGATCGTCGGCCTGCTCGAATCGTTCAGCTCGTTCTGGGCCAGCTCGTTCAAGGAAGTGATCGTGTTCACCTTCATCCTGCCGGTGCTCTTGTGGCGCTCATGGCGCGACCCGCACTCGGAGGAGCATTGAGATGAACAACAAGCGCATCCTCCTGGCCATCGGCCTCGTGCTGCTGTTCGCGCTGCCGGCGCTGCCGGTGCCGGAGTTCTGGATCACCCAGCTGAACTACATCGGCATGTTCTCGCTGGTGGCGCTGGGCCTGGTGCTGCTGACCGGCGTCGGTGGGCTCACGTCATTCGGCCAGGCAGCCTTCGTGGGCCTGGGCGCCTACGCGACGGCGCTGCTGACGACCCGCTACGGCCTCTCGCCCTGGCTGGGCCTGCTGGCGGGCCTGGTGGTGACGGGTGTCGTCGCGCTGGTGCTGGCGCTGCTGACGCTGCGCATGTCCGGCCACTACCTGCCGCTGGCCACCATCTGCTGGGCGCTGAGCCTGAACTTCACGATGGCGAACATGGAGTTCCTCGGCAAGTACGACGGGCTGCTGGGCGTGCCGCCGCTGGCCCTCTTCGGCATTGACCTGCGTGAAGGCCGCGCAATCTATGTGCTGATCTGGGCTATCGCGGTGCTGGCGGCGCTCGCCGTCCGCAACCTGCTCGATTCACGCCCGGGTCGCGCGATCCGCGCGCTCAACGGCGCGACGACGATGGCCGAGGCAATGGGCGTCTCGACCTTCCGCTACAAGGTCATCATCTTCGTCGTCGCGGCGCTGCTGGCCTGCATCTCCGGCTGGCTGTTCGCCCATGTGCAGCGTACGGTCAACCCGAGCCCCTTCGGCCTGAAGATGGGCATCGAGTACCTGTTCATGGCGGTGGTCGGCGGCGTGGGCACCGTGGGTGGCGCCTTCGTCGGCGCGGCGGTGTTCAAGCTGATCGAGGACCAGCTGAAGGAACTGCTGCCGGTGCTGCTGGGCGGCAGCGGCAACTACGAGATCATCGTGCTGGGCATCGTGCTGGTGCTGATCATCAAGTACGCGCCCAAGGGGTTGTGGCCCTATGTGGCGAGCCGCTTCCCGGCCGCGCCGCGCGCCCGCAGCACGGCCGAGCGCCTGCCCCACGGCGCCAAGCCCCAGGCGGGCGAACTGCTGCTGGACGTGCAGGCCGTGCGCAAGGAATTCGGCGGGCTGGTGGCCGTCAACGACGTGTCCTTCCAGATCAAGGCCGGCGAGATCGTCGGCCTGATCGGCCCCAACGGCGCGGGCAAGTCGACCACCTTCAACCTCGTCTCCGGCGTGCTGGCACTGACCGGCGGCGCGGTGAACTTCCGTGGCGAGACGGTCAGCGGCCGGCCCTCGCGCGAGATCGCCCGGCGCGGCATGTCGCGCACCTTCCAGCACGTGAAGATGATTGCCGACATGACGGTGCTGGAGAACGTCGCCCTCGGCAGCTACCTGCGCGGCGCCAGCGGCACGACCCGCGCGATGCTGCGGCTGGACCGGTCCGAGGAGCAGCGCCTGTTCGCCGAGGCCCAGGCGCAGCTCGAACGCATCGGCATGGCCGCGCAGATGCACGAGCTCGCCGGCAACCTGGCCCTGGGCCCGCAGCGCCTGATGGAGATCGCCCGGGCGCTGTGCAGCGACCCGGCCCTGCTGCTGCTGGACGAACCCGCCGCCGGCCTGCGCCTGAAGGAGAAGCAGGCGCTGGCCGAGGTGCTGCGCCAGCTCAAGCGCGAGGGCATCAGCATCCTGCTGGTCGAGCACGACATGGAGTTCGTGATGGGCCTGACCGACCGCATCGTCGTGATGGAGTTCGGCACCAAGCTGATCGAGGGCACGCCGGAGGAAGTCCAGGCCAGCCCGGCCGTGATGGCGGCCTACCTCGGGACGGAACACTGATGATGACGGACCTGCTGAAAGTCTCCGACCTGCACGCCGGCTATGGCCGCGCCGAGGTGCTGACCGGCCTCAACCTGCGCCTGGCCGAGGGTAGCGTGGTCACCGTGATCGGCCCCAATGGGGCGGGCAAGAGCACGACGCTGAACGCGCTGATGGGCGTGCTGCCGAGCCGGGGCCAGGTCTTGCTAGGCGGCGCGGACATCTCCTCGCTGAGCCTGGAGGAACGCGTGATGCAGGGCATGGCCCTGGTGCCCGAGAAGCGCGAGTTGTTCACCACGATGAGCGTGGAGGACAACCTCGTGCTGGGCGGTTTCCGGCCGATGAAGCTCGGCAAGCGCGACTGGCGCGAGGGCCTGGAGAAGGTCTACGCGCTGTTCCCGCGGCTGAAGGAGCGGCGCGAGCAGCTCTCGGGCACGCTCTCCGGCGGCGAACGGCAGATGCTTGCGGTGGGCCGCGCACTGATGGCGCAGCCGAAGCTGCTGATGCTGGACGAGCCGTCCCTCGGCCTCGCCCCGCTGATCGTCAAGGAGATCTTCCGCATCGTGTCGACGCTGCGGGACCAGGGCGTCAGCATCCTGCTGATCGAGCAGAACGCCCGCGCGGCGCTCGAAGTGGCCGACTACGGCTATGTGCTGGAGACCGGAGAAATAGGACTCGAGGGTCCCGCCGCCGAGTTGGCGAAGGACCCCCGAGTGATCGAGACCTATCTGGGCAAGAAGGCCGCCTGAGCCTTCTTGCTTACTCGTCGCGCGAACCGCCGAAGATGCCCAGCAGCGACAGCAGCGACTGGAACACGTTGTACAGGCTCAGGTAGACGCCCAGCGTGGCGGTGATGTAGTTCGTCTCGTAGCCGTCCTGCACACGCTTCAGGTCATGCAGGATGAAGGCCGAGAAGATGCCGATGGCCATCACCGACAGCGTGATCATCAGCGCGCTGGACTGCAGGAAGATGTTCGCGATGCCGGCCACCATCAGCATGATCGCGCCGATGAACAGCCACTTGCCCATCGTGCTCAGGTCGCGCTTGATGATGGTGGACAGCGAGGCCATGCCCAGGAAGATCGCGCCGGTGCCGGCGAAGGCGGTCATGATCAGCCCGGCGCCGTTGGAGAAGCCCAGCACCACGCCGATCAGGCGCGACAGCATCAGGCCCATGAAGAAGGTGAAGCCCAGCAGCACCGGCACGCCGGCGGCGGAGTTCTTCGTCTTCTCGATCGCGAACATGAAGCCGAAGGCGCCGGCCATGAAGACCACCAGGCTGACGATCGGCGACATCATCTGCGCGAAGCCGCTGGCCACGCCGATGCCGGCGCCCAGCACTGTCGGCACCATGGACAGCGCCAGCAGCCAGTAGGTGTTGCGCAGCGTGCGGTTGCGTACCGCGGGATCGGCTTCGACGAAGCCGTAATGGGGGTTCTGATAGTTCTGGACGTTCGAGTTCATGGTCATGACTCCTTCACTTGCAAAGAGGAAACGGCGACGCGCTTGCCGCGCGCGCGGATGTTGAGCGCCTCGACGCCCAGCGAGAAGGCCATCGCGGCATACAGATAGCCCTTGGGAATGTGGACGTCGAAGGCCTCGGCCGTCAGCGCCATGCCCACCATCACGAGGAAGGCCAGGGCCAGCACCTTGACGGAGGGGTGCTTGTCGACGAAATCGCCGATCGGCTTGGCGGCGAACAGCATCACGCCGACAGCGGCGATCACGGCGGCCACCATCACGCCGAGGTGGTCCACCATGCCGACGGCGGTGATCACCGAGTCCAGCGAGAACACGATGTCGATCACGGCGATCTGCGCCACGATGGACAGCAGCGCGGCGCCGGCCTTCTTGGCGGCGTCGGCACCGCCGGCCTCGCCGTCGGCCGGGGCCTCGACCTCGGTGTAGATCTCGTGCGTCGCCTTGTAGAGCAGGAACAGGCCGCCCAGCAGCAGCACCAGGTCGCGCCCGCTGATGCCCTGTCCGGCCACGTGGAACAGGTCGGCGGTCAGGCCCATCACCCACGAGAGCGAGAACAGCAGCGCCAGCCGCGACAGCATCGCGAAGCCCAGGCCCAGGCGGCGGGCCAGGTCGCGCTGCGCGGGCGGCAGCCGGCCGACGAGGATCGAGATGAAGATGATGTTGTCCACGCCGAGGACGATCTCCAGCGCGGTCAGCATCGCGAACGCGATCCACAGGTTGGGGTCGAAGAGAAATTCCATAACGTCGAATTCTTACGGTGTCGACACTTCGCGTAAATTCTCTTGTTCAGAACGAATAGTCAGGTAAAACGGAACTATGAACTTCAACCACCTGCGCTATTTCTGGGCCACCGCCAAGGCTGGCGGCGTCGTGCGCGCGGCCGAGCAGCTGCACACGACGCCGCAGACCGTGTCTACGCAGATCAAGCTGCTGGAGGAGCGCCTGGGCTGCGCGCTGTTCCGCAAGAGCGGCCGGCGGCTGGAGCTGACCGACGACGGCCGGCAGGCGCTGGGCTACGCCGAGCAGATCTTCACGCTGGGCGCGGAGCTGGAGGCGGCGATCGGCCGCTCGCGGGCTGGCGAGGCGGTGCTGGACCTGCGGGTGGGCATCGCCGACCAGGTGCCCAAGTCCATCGCCTACCGGCTGCTGGAGCCGGCGCTGGATGGCGCGGTGCGGCTGATCTGCCACGAGGGCAAGCTGCAGGACCTGCTGGCCCAGCTGTCGGTGCACCGGCTGGATCTCGTCATCGCCGACGAGCCGATGGCGCGCAAGCTCAGCGTCAAGGCCTTCAGCCATGCGCTGGGGCGCACCGCGATGAGCTTCTTTGCCGCGCCCTCGCTGGACCTGAAGGGCCGTTTCCCGAAATGCCTGGACGGCGCGCCGATGCTGATCCAGGGCGCGGCTTCCGCGATGCGCCAGCGCCTGGACCTGTGGCTGGCGGAGAAGGGCGTGCGGCCGCGGCTGCTGGGCGAGTTCGACGACGCGGCATTGCTGACCGCCTTCGGCCGCGAGGGCCGCGGCGTGTTCATGGCGCCGACGGTGCTGGAGGCCGAGACCTGCGAGCAGTTCGGCGTCAAGGTGCTGGGCCGCACGACCGAGCTGGTCGAGGAGTTCTACGCGATCTCGGTCGAGCGGCGGCTGACGCATCCCGCGGTGCTGGCCATCACCGAGGCCGCGCGGGAGCAGCTCAAGGCCTGATCAAGGCTTCGGCATCGAAGCCATCATCTTCGCGAGCCGCTCGTGCAGCTGCTCGACGCTCGGGTCTTCCTTGTGCGTGGCCAGCATCCACTTGTGGCCGAAGGGGTCGGTGATCGCGCCGGAGCGGTCGCCCCAGAACTGGTCCATCAGCGGCATCAGCTGCTGGGCGCCGGCGGCCAGCGCGCCGGCGAAGACCGGGTCCACGTCGGGGAAGTAGAGCGTGACGCTGGTGGAGGAACCGCCCACCGCCAGCGGGCTCAAGGCGCCGAACTGCGGGCGTTCCTCGGTGAGCATGAAATGGGCCGGGCCGACCTTCAGCTCGGCATGCATCGGCTGGCCCTGCGGGTCATCGAGGCGTAGCAGCAGCTCGGCGCCGAAGACCTTCTTGTAGAACTCGATCGCGGCGTTCGCATCGCGGATCGTGAGGTAGGGCAGGCCGCCTCTCACGGGCGGCACCGCAGGCGCGGCGGCGGGGGCGGCCAGCTGTTTCTCCAGCGCCGCCTCGCGCTCGCGCAGCTCGGGCGTGAAGGCCTCGCCGAAGTCCTCCATCGTGTAGACCGGGCGGATCTCGATGTCGCTGTCGCCGGGCATCGGGTTGGGGCAGCGCTTGACCCAGTCGATGGCGGCCTGCATCGAGTCCGCCTCCCAGATCCAGTAGCCGGCCACCAGCTCCTTGGTCTCGGCGAAGGGGCCGTCGACGACGCTGCGCTCCTTGCCGGAGAAGCGCACGCGCACGGCCTGGCTGCTGGGCTTGAGCCCTTCGCCGCCCTTCATGATGCCGGCCGCCACCAGCTCCTCGTTGTAGGCGCCCATGGCCGAGAGCAGCTCGGTGCTGGGCATCAGGCCGGCTTCGCTGTCGGCCGTGGCTTTGACGAAAACAATGAACTTCATCGCGGGTCTCCCGGAAGGTTGAAAACGATTCTTGCATCCGGACGACGAACGGTGCCCGCGCGAATCGACAAGCAGGGGCAAAGCCGGCCAGAATCGGCGCGGGAAAACGGAGGGAGACAAGCGGCATGAAACCCGAGCTGAGCTACCTGACCTGGGTCACCTGCCTGACCGGCGTGATGTGGATGCCCTACGTCGTCGACCGGCTGAAGGCGCGCGGCATGCTCGATGCGGCCGGCTACCCGACCGACCCCAAGCCGCCTTCCGCCTGGTCGCAGCGCCTGATGCGCGCGCACATGAACGCGGTGGAGAATCTCGCGATCTTCGCCACGCTGGTGGTGGTGGCGCAGCTGGCCGGCGTCGGCGGGCCGCAGATGCTCGCCGCCTGCCAGATCTACTTCTGGGCGCGCCTGGCCCATGCGGTGGGCTGCGTCTTCGCGATCCCCTGGGCGCCGACGCTGGCCTTCACGGTGGCCTTCGGCGCGCAGGTGGTCATCGCGCTGGAACTGCTGCGCGCGACCTGAACAGCCACCAGGCCAGCAGGCCGAACAGGCCCTCGAAGGCCAGCGCCAGCGCGGCCGAGGGCAGGGCGCCCGCGAGCATCAGCCCGCGGTCGTTCAGCGCCAGCCCGGTGACGATGCGCTCGCCATAGCCGCCGGCACCGATGAAGGCGGCGATGGTCGCGGTGCCGACGGTGATGCTGGTGGCGGTGCGGATGCCCGCGACCAGCGTCGGCATGGCCAGTGGCAGCTCGATGTGGACCAGGCGCTGCACCGGCGTCAGGCCCAGCGCCGTGGCGGCGTCCTTCAGGCCCGCCGGCACCTCGGCCAGCCCGGTGCAGCAGTTGCGCATGATCGGCAGCAGCGCGTAGAGCGTCAGCGCGACCAGCGCCGGCACCGCGCCGATGCGATTGGTCAGCGAGATCAGCACCGCCAGCAGCGCGATCGAGGGCACCGTCTGCAGCAGGCTCGCCGCGCCCAGCAGCAGCGCCCGCGGGCCGGGGCGGGGCGCGGCCAGCACCGCCAGCGGCACGCCAATCAGCACCGCCGCGCAGACCGCGGCCAGCACCAGGCCCAGGTGCTGGGCGGTCAGCCGCGCCAGGTCGGGGCCCAGCAGCTTGTCCATCGCGCCGCCACCGCCCGCCATGGTGGCGGCCCCGGCGAGGCGGTCCCGCGCGATCTGCTCGAAGCCGACACCCTGCAGCTCGGCGCGCGCGTTCATCGCGATCATCGCCGGCTCGTCGATGCTGCGTTCGAGCTTGCGCAGCGCGGCCCAGGCGGCCGGGAAGCGCTGCGGCACGTCGAGCCGGTACAGCACCACCGCGTCATAACGCGGAAAGTAAGCGTCATCGTCGGCCAGCACGGTGAGTCCCAACTGGGCGATCTTGGCGTCGGTCGTGTAGATGTCGATCACGTCGATCTGGCCGGCCGCCAGCGCGTCGTAGGCCAGGCCGTGGTCGAGGCCGCTGGGCTTCTGCGGCAGGCTGTAGCGGGCGGCCAGGCCCGGCCAGCCGTCGGCGCGGCCGATGAACTCGTTGCTCAGGCCCAGGCGCAGCGCCGGATGGGCGGCCAGATCGGCGAGCCGGCGAATGCCCAGGCGTTTGGCGGTCTCGCCGCGCATCGCCAGCGCATAGCCGTCGTTGAAGCCCAGCGGGATGTCCACACCCAGGCCCAGCGGCTGCAGCTGCGCGCGGATCTCGGCCAGCGAGTGGGGCCGGGTGTTGCCCAGGATCTCTCGGTCGATCGTGCCCAGGTACTCGGGGTAGAGGTCGATGCTGCCGCTGCGCAGCGCCGCATGGACGATGGCCGTGTTCCCGAGTCCCTGCCTGACTTCGGCGGCGGCGCCCGCCTGGCGTGCCGTCTGCGCCAGCAGCTCGGCCAGGATGTAGGACTCGGTGAAGCGCTTGGAGCCGATTTTCAATGCTTGCGCGTGAACATGAGTCAGGGCGAAACTCAGCAGCAGGGAGAGGGCGACGGCGGCGCAGGTCCGTAGGGGCAGGTGCATCCGGCCAGCATCGGCGAAGCGGCCTCCCCGGTCAATCCGCAGGAGGAACCCGCATGCTCGGACTCTCTTCTCTCGGCGTGGTGCACACGGCCATCAGCCTGGTCGCGGTGGCGGCCGGCGCCATCGCGCTGATCCGCGACCGGCAGATCGTCACCGGCAACCGCATCGGCCAGGTCTATTTCTGGACCACCGTGCTGACCTGCCTCACCGGCTTCTTCATCTTCGCCCACGGCGGCTTCGGCAAGCCGCATGCGCTGGGCATCATCACGCTGATCGTGCTCGGCATCGCCTGGGGCGCCGGCCGGCGCAGCTGGTTCGGGAAGCTGGCACCGTACGTCGAGGTAGTCAGTTATTCGCTCAGCTTCCTGTTCCACTGGATCCCCGCGATCACCGAGACGACGACGCGGCTGCCGCTGGGCGCGCCGCTGCTCGCGAGCCCCGAGGCGCCGGAGCTGCAGCAGGCGGCGGCCGGGCTGTTCCTGCTGTTCCTGATCGGCGCGACGGCGCAGGTCCTGCGGCTGCGTCGGCAGCTCAGGGCGGCGCCGGTGGCGTCTCTTCAGCAGCCGGCCTGAGCGACACGAAGGCGCGCAGCGGCGCTGGCTGCAGGGGCTCGCGCGGGGTGGTTTCCTCGGCGTGCCAGCCGAGCAGCTCGTGCGCGATCGGCTTGCAGATGCGGCCCTGGCAGGCGCCCATGCCGCAGCGGGTCTGCAGCTTGGCCTCGCGCCAGCCGTGTTCGGCGCGCAGGCGGCCCAGGCTGACGTCCTCGCATCGGCAGATCATCGTGCCCGGGTCGGCCAGTCGCAGCAGCTCGGGACGGGGTGTGAAGGTGTCGTGCAGGCGTGCGGCGAAAGCGAGCTGCCTCCGATGGCGGGCGGCAAGCGGGCGGATGTCCTCGCCCAGGATCTGCAGCGCGGCGATCTCGCCCTCGATCAGCGCCTTGTCCGCGCCGCCGATGCCGCAGCATTCGCCAGCGGCCAGGATGTGAGGCTGCGAGGTCTGCTGTGCGATGTCGACCGCGATCGCGCCGCTCTCGGCATCGATCCGGCAGCCCAGCGCCGCGGCCAGCTCGGTGCTGGGCAGGAGGCCGAAGCCGACACCCAGTTCGTCGCATTCGGTCCGCTGCCCGTCTGCTAGCGTGACGGCCTGCAGGTGGCCCTCGCCTTCGGCCCGCGCGATCCAGCTGCTGCTGCGATAGGGCACGCTGCGCAGGCGCCAGCGCAGCGTGCCCTATCGCAG
>NZ_LYVQ01000173.1 GCF_001984095.1 Pelomonas sp. KK5 | reverse complement strand
GCCGACAACAGGGCAAGGTCTGGCCTTGGCTGCTGGTCGCAGCGGTGATCGCCGGCGGCGTCGCCATCTGGTGGAAGACCCGGCCCGCCAGCGGCGCCCCCGGCGCTCCCGGCTCCGCGGCCAGCGCAGCCGGCGGCGCTGGCGGCGCTGGCGGCGGCAGCCGCCGCTTCGGCGGCGCGGGCCCCAACCGCACGCAGCCGGTGTCCATCGACACCGCGCGCCAGCAGGACATCCGCGTCAGCACCAGCGCCATCGGCACGATCACGGCCTCCAACACGGCCGTCGTCCATGCCCAGGTCAGCGGCGTGCTGCAGCAGATCCAGTTCAAGGAAGGCCAGCAGGTCAAGGCCGGCCAGGTGCTGGCGCAGATCGACCCGCGCGCCTTCCAGGCCGCGCTGGGCCAGGCCGAGGGCGCGCTGGCGCGTGACAAGGCGAGCCTCGAGAACGCCCGCGTGGACCTGGCGCGCTACCGCGACCTGGCCGCCAAGGACGCGATCCCCAAGCAGCAGCTCGACACCCAGGAAGCCACGCTGCGCCAGCTGGAAGGCACGATCAAGGTCGACCAGGCTGCGGTGGACAGCGCCCGGCTGCAGGTCTCCTATGCCCGCGTCACCGCGCCGATCGCCGGCCGCGTGGGCCTGAAGCAGGTGGACCTGGGCAACGTCGTCTCGCCCAGCGACGCCAACGGCATCGTCACCATCACCCAGACCCATCCGATCGCGATGGTCTTCGCCGTGCCCTCGACGCTGCTGCCGCAGATCACCGCCAAGCTGCGCGGCAACGAAGCCTTGCGCGTCGAAGCCTGGGACCGCACCGGCGCCAACCGCCTCGCCGTCGGCCGCGTCGCCACGCTGGACAACTCGATCGACACCACCACCGACACCGTCAAGCTCAAGGCCGTGTTCCCGAACGAGGACGACGCGCTGTTCCCGAACCAGTCGGTCGGCGCCCGGCTGCAGCTGGACGTGCTGAAGGACCAGCTCTCCGTTCCCTCCGCCGCCGTGCTGCGCGGCGCCCAGGGCTTCTACGTCTACGTGGTCAATGCAGATAACTCGGTATCTGCACGGGTCGTGAAGCCCGGCGCGGTGGACGGCGACTGGACCGCGATCGACGGCAAGGTCGAGGCCGGCGAGAAGGTCGTCATCGACGGCGTGGACCGCCTGCGCGAAGGCGCCAAGGTGGAGATCATCGCCGCTGATCCAAGCAAGCGCGCCGGGGCAGCCACGCCGGGCGGCCGCCGCGGCAAGCGGCCCGATGGCGCCGCTTCGGGCGCGGCCCATGGCGCCTCGGCGCCGGCCTCGTCTGCCAGCGGCGCAGGCGCCGAGGACCGCCCGCGCTGGCTCGACCGCCTGCCGCCCGACGTGCAGGACAAGGTCATGAAGATGAGCCCCGAGGAACGCCAGGCCTGGATCGAGAAGCGCCGCGCCGAGCGCGCCGCCAGCGGCAACACCGGCAACGGCAACTGAGTTCGCGAAGACGATGGCCCTGAACCCGTCCCGCCCGTTCATCGAACGACCGGTCGCCACCTCGCTGCTGATGCTGGCCATCCTGCTGGCTGGCCTGATGGCCTACCGGCTGCTGCCGCTCTCCGCCCTGCCCGAGGTGGACTACCCGACGATCCAGGTCACGGCGCTCTACCCCGGCGCCAGCCCGGACGTGATCTCCACCACCGTGACCGCCCCGCTGGAGCGCCAGTTCGGCCAGATGCCCGGCCTCTCGCAGATGACCAGCAGCAGCTCCGGCGGCGCCTCGGTCATCACGCTGCGCTTCTCGCTGGGCCTGTCGCTGGACGTGGCCGAGCAGGAGGTGCAGGCCGCGATCAACGCCGGCTCCAACCTGCTGCCGTCGGACCTGCCGATGCCGCCGGTCTACAGCAAGGTCAACCCGGCCGACGCGCCAGTGCTGACCGTCGCCGTCACCTCGCCCTCGCTGCCGGTGATCAAAGTCCATGACCTGGTGGAGAACCGCCTCGCGCCCAAGCTCTCGCAGGTGGACGGCGTGGGCCTCGTGAGCATCGCCGGCGGCCGCCGCCCGGCCGTGCGCATCCAGGCCAACCCGCAGGTGCTGGCCTCTCTGGGCCTGTCGCTGGACGATGTGCGCACCGCCATCGCCAGTGCCAACGTCAACCAGGCCAAGGGCAGCTTCGACGGCGCGCAACGCGCCTCGACGATCGACGCCAACGACCAGCTCAAGTCCGCCGCCGAATACAACAACCTGGTCATCGCCTGGAAGAACGGCAACCCGCTGCGCCTCAAGGACGTCGCCACCATCGTCGACGACGCCGAGAACCTGCGCCTCGCCGCCTGGGCCGACAAGACGCCCGGCGTGATCCTCAACGTGCAGCGCCAGCCCGGCGCCAACGTGATCGAGACGGTGGACCGGGTGAAGGCCCTGCTGCCCAAGCTGCAGGCCACGCTGCCGGCGTCCGTCGACGTGCAGGTGATCGCCGACCGCACGACGACGATCCGCGCCTCGGTCGAGGACACCGAGTTCGAGCTGCTGCTGTCGATCGCTCTGGTCGTCGCGGTGATCTTCGTCTTCCTGCACAGCGGCAGCGCGACGGTGATCCCCAGCGTGGCCGTGCCGCTCTCGCTGGTGGGCACCTTCGGCGTGATGTACCTGGCCGGCTTCTCGATCAACAACCTCACGCTGATGGCGCTGACCATCTCGACCGGCTTCGTCGTCGACGATGCGATCGTGATGATCGAGAACATCGCCCGCTTCGTCGAGGAAGGCGATTCGCCGATGGAAGCCGCGCTGAAGGGCAGCAAGCAGATCGGCTTCACGATCATCTCGCTGACGGTGAGCCTGATCGCCGTGCTGATCCCCCTGCTCTTCATGGGCGACGTGGTGGGCCGGCTGTTCCACGAGTTCGCGATCACGCTGGCGGTCTCGATCCTGATCTCGGCCGTCGTCTCGCTGACGCTGACGCCGATGATGAGCGCCCGCCTGCTGAAGCCCGAGAAGGATCAGAAGCACACGAAGCTGGGCGCCTGGGCCACCAGGACCTTCGACGGCCTGATCGAGCGCTACGGCCGTGCGCTGGACTGGGTGCTGGACCATTCCTTCCTCACCATGCTGGTCTTCATCGGCACGCTGGTGCTGACCGGCGTGCTCTACCTGGTCGTGCCCAAGGGCTTCTTCCCGGTGCAGGACACGGGCCTGGTCCAGGTGATCACCGAGGCCACGCAGGACGTCTCCTTCGAGGCGATGAGCGATCGCCAGCAGAAGCTGGCCGAGGCGATCCTGAAGGATCCGGACGTCGACCACCTGGCCTCCTTCATCGGCGTGGACGGCGCCAACGCGACGCTCAACACCGGGCGCATGCAGCTGACGCTGAAGCCCTTCGCGGACCGCCACGCCTCGGCCAGCGAGATCATCCGGCGCCTCAACGACGCCACCTCGCGCATCCCCGGCATCACCGCCTACATGCAGCCGGTGCAGGACCTGACGATCGAGGACCGCGTGTCCAAGACCCAGTACCAGTTCCTGCTCAGCTCGCCGGACTCGAACGACCTCGCCAGCGCCACCGGCGCGCTGATCGAGCGCCTGCGCGCGCTGCCGCAGCTGGCCGACGTGGCCAGCGACCTCACCAACGAGGGCCTGCAGGCCTACCTGCAGATCGACCGCGAAGCGGCCGGGCGCCTGGGCGTCACCATCGCCGCGATCGACACCGCGCTCTATAACGCCTACGGCCAGCGCCTGATCTCGACGATCTACACCCAGAGCAGCCAGTACCGCGTGGTGCTCGAAGCGGCGCCCGAATTCCGCGACGGCCCGCGTGCGCTGGAGAAGCTCTATGTGCCGGGTAGCAGCGTGGTGAACGGGGTCACGACCACCGTGCAGGTGCCGATCAGCGCCGTGGCCCGCATCGTCGAGCAGCCGGCGGCGCTGGCGATCAACCACGTGGCGCAGTTCCCGGCGGCGACGATCTCCTTCAACCTCGCCGGCGGCCATTCGCTGGGCGATGCGGTCGATGCGATCCGCGCGGAGGAGAAGAAGCTGGACATGCCGGTCAGCGTGGAGACCAGCTTCCAGGGCGCGGCCGAGGCCTTCCAGAACTCGCTGTCGAGCACGCTGATGCTGATCCTGGCGGCGGTGGTGACCATGTACATCGTGCTGGGCGTGCTCTACGAGAGCTACATCCATCCGGTGACCATCCTGTCCACCCTGCCCTCGGCCGGCGTGGGCGCGCTGCTGGCGCTGCTGGTGGCCGGCCTCGATCTCGGCATCGTGGCGATCATCGGCATCGTGCTGCTGATCGGCATCGTCAAGAAGAACGCGATCATGATGATCGACTTCGCGCTCGATGCGGAGCGCGACGAGGGCAAGCCGCCGCGCGAGGCGATCCACCAGGCCGCGCTGCTGCGCTTCCGCCCGATCCTGATGACGACGATGGCCGCGCTGCTGGGCGCGCTGCCACTGATGCTGGGCACCGGCGCCGGCCACGAGATGCGGCATCCGCTGGGCGTGACGATGGTCGGCGGCCTGATCGTCAGCCAGCTGCTGACGCTGTTCACGACGCCGGTGATCTACCTGGGCTTCGCCAACTGGGCGAACCGGCTGCGCGAGCGGCGCGAGCGCAAGGCGGCGGCGCGTGAGGCGGCGGAGGGGGCGGCATGAGGACGACTCGTCAAGCCACCCCGTTCGGGCTGAGCCTGTCGAAGCCCTCCGGCCAGGCCCTTCGACAAGCTCAGGGCGAACGGCAGTATCCGTTCGGGCTGAGCCTGTCGAAGCCTTCACCGAGGGGCCGGCCATGAACATCAGCGCGCCCTTCATCGCCAGGCCGGTCGCCACCACGCTGATCACCCTCGGCGTCGCCCTCGCCGGCATCCTCGCCTTCCAGTTGCTGCCGATCGCCCCGCTGCCGCAGGTGGACTTCCCGACGATCTCGGTCTCCGCCTCGCTGCCCGGCGCCTCGCCGGACACGATGGCCGCCACCGTCGCCACGCCGCTGGAGCGGGCTTTAGGCTCGATCGCCGGCGTCAACGAGATCACCTCGCGCTCCTCGCTCGGCTCCAGCAACATCACGCTGCAGTTCGACCTCAGCCGCGACATCGACGGCGCGGCCCGGGACGTGCAGGCCGCCATCAACGCCGCCCGCACGCTGCTGCCCACCGGCATGCCCAGCAACCCGACCTACCGCAAGGTCAACCCGGCCGACGCGCCGATCATGATCCTGGCGCTGACCTCCGACACGCTCAGCCGCGGCCAGATGTACGACGCCGCGTCCACCGTGCTCGCCCAGCGCCTGGCGCAGGTCAAGGGCATCGGCCAGGTCAACGTCGGCGGCGGCGCGCTGCCGGCCGTCCGCGTGGAGATGAACCCGGACAAGCTGGCCGCCAAGGGCATCGCGCTCGACGCGGTGCGCACCGCCATCACCAACACCAACGCCAACCGCCCCAAGGGCATGCTGGAGGAAGGCTCGCGCTACTGGCAGATCGGCGCCAACGACCAGGCGCGCACCGCGGCCGAATACGCGCCGGTGGTGCTCAGCTACCGCGACGGCGCCGCCGTGCGCCTGCGCGACGTGGCCGACGTGATCGACTCGGTGCAGGACACCCGCAACTACGGCGCCACCAACGGCAAGGCCGCCATCCTGATGTTCCTGCAGAAGGAGCCAGGGGCCAACATCATCGAGACGGTCGAGCGGGTGCGCGAGATCCTGCCGCGGCTGCAGGCGCAGATCCCGGCGGCGATCCAGATGCAGGTGGTCAGCGACCGCACGCCGACGATCCGCGCCTCGCTGCGCGAGGTCGAGCGGGCGATGGCGATCGCGGTGGGCCTGGTGATCCTGGTCGTGCTGCTGTTCCTGCGCTCCTGGCGGGCCACGCTGCTGCCGGCCATCGCGGTGCCGGTGAGCCTGGCCGGCACCTTCGGCGTGATGTACCTGTGCGGCTATTCGCTGGACAACCTCTCGGCGATGGCGCTGACGGTGGCCACCGGCTTCGTCGTCGACGACGCGATCGTGGTGCTGGAGAACATCACCCGCTACATCGAGCAAGGCCTGACCCCGCTGGACGCGGCGCTCAAGGGCGCCCGCGAGATCGGCTTCACCGTCGTCTCGATCAGCCTCTCGCTGATCGCAGTGTTCATCCCGATCCTGATGATGGGCGGCGTGGTGGGGCGGCTGTTCCGCGAGTTCGCGGTGGTGCTGTCGGCGGCGATCATGGTGTCCATGGTGGTCTCGCTGACGACCACGCCGATGATGGCGGCGACGCTGCTCAAGGGTCGGAAACCCCACGCGCCGAAGTCGAAGCTGATGCGCTGGTTCGACGCCCTGCCGCGCCTGATCCTGCGCGGCTACCGCCAGTCGCTGATCTGGACGCTGCGCCACCAGCCGGTGGCCCTGGTGATCCTCGTCGGCGTGATCGCGCTGAACGTGCACCTGTACGCGGTGATCCCGAAGACCTTCTTCCCGCAGCAGGACACCGGCGTCATCGTCGGCGGCGCCCAGGCCGACCAGGGCAGCTCCTACCAGATGATGCGGGCCCGGGTGGACAAGTTCATGTCCATCATCAAGCAGGACCCGGCGGTGGACAACGTCAACGGCTTCACCGGCGGCGGGCAGCGCAATTCGGCCAACTTCTACGTGACGCTGAAGCCGCTGGAGGAACGCAAGGTCTCGGCCGACGCGGTCGTCAACCGGCTGCGCGACAAGCTGGGCCACGAGGCCGGCGCCAACCTCTTCCTGGTGCCGGTGCAGGACATCCGCATCGGCGGCCGCCAGGCCAATGCGCAGTACCAGTTCACGCTGCAGGCCGACGACCTGAACGACTTGCGCACCTGGGAACCTCGCGTGCGCAACGCGCTGTCCAACCTGGACGAACTGACCGACGTCAACACCGACCAGCAGGACAAGGGCGTGCAGACCTCGCTGATCATCGACCGCGACGCCGCCGCGCGGCTGGGCGTCAACATCAGCACCATCGACACCACGCTGAACAACGCCTACGGCCAGCGCCAGGTCGGCGTGATCTACAACCCGCTGAACCAGTACCGCGTCGTGATGGAACTGGCGCCGCAGTACCTCACCGGTCCCGAGTCGCTGAAGGGCCTGTACGTGCTGGGCCCGGGTGGCACGCAGGTGCCGCTGGCGGCCTTCGCCAAGGTGGAGACGACCAACACGCCGCTGTCGGTCAACCACCAGGGCGGCACGCCGGCCTCGACGATCAGCTTCAACCTGCCCGAAGGCGTCTCGCTCTCGCGCGCCACCGACGCGATCAACGGCGCGATGAGCGAGCTGGGCGTGCCGGTCTCGGTGCGCGGCGTGTTCGCGGGCACGGCCAATGCGTTCCAGCAGTCGCTGTCCTCGCAGCCGGTGCTGATCCTGGCCGCCATCGTCACGATCTACCTGGTGCTGGGCATGCTCTACGAGAGCCTGGTGCACCCGATCACCATCCTCTCGACCTTGCCCTCGGCCGGCGTCGGCGCGCTGCTCGCGCTGATGCTGTTCAACACCGAGTTCTCGATCATTGCGCTGATCGGCGTGATCCTGCTGATCGGCATCGTCAAGAAGAACGCGATCATGATGATCGACTTCGCCATCTCGCGCGAGCGCCACGGCGTCAGCGCCGGCGCGGCGATCTACCGCGCCGCCAACCTGCGGGTGCGCCCGATCCTGATGACGACGATGGCCGCCATTTTCGGCGCGGTGCCGCTGGCCCTGGGCAGCGGCGACGGCGCCGAGCTGCGCCAGCCGCTGGGCATCGCGATCGTGGGCGGCCTGATCCTGTCGCAGCTGCTGACGCTGTACACGACGCCAGTGGTCTTCGTGCTGATGGACCGGCTGCGCTCGGAGCGCCGCCGCAACAAGAAAAAGGCCGCGGCCCACCGCACGCCGCCACAAGCCCTTCCCGCTTCCTGATGATGATGAACCGCAAGAACCTAACCCTGAGTCTCAGCGCACTGTCGCTGCTGCTGAGCGCCTGCGCCGTCACCAAGGTCGAGCCGCCCGCGCCGGTCACACCGGCCGCCAGCTTCAAGGAAACGGGCCTGTGGCAGCACGGCGGCCGCGCCAGCGCCGCGGCGCCCGACGCCTGGTGGACGATGTTCGGCGATCCGGTGCTCAACGAGCTGCAGGACAAGCTGGTCATCGGCAACGAGAACCTGAAGTCCGCCGTGGCCCAGGTGCGCAGCGCGCGCGCCGCCGTCGAGGCCAGCCGCGAGGCGCTGTTCCCCACGCTGTCCGTCAGCGCCAGCGGCACGCGCAGCGCCAGCCCCTCGGGCACCACGAACGGCAGCGTCGTCAGCAGTTCCGGCAAGCCGCAGAACAGCTACAGCCTCGGCGCCAACGCGAGCTGGGAGCTGGACCTCTGGGGCCGCCTCTCGCTGGCCACCACCGGCGCCCGCGCCACGCTGCAGGCCAGCGTGTTCGACCTGGCCGCCGCGCGCATCTCGGCCCAGGCACTGCTGGTGCAGACCTATTTCTCGATGCGCGCCGCCGAGGCCCAGGCCGCCCTGTACGAGCGCAGCGTGGCGGCCTACCAGCGCTCGCTGGACCTCACGCAGGTGCGCTACCAGGGCGGCGTGGCCGCGCTGCCCGACGTGCTGCAGGCCCAGACCGCGCTGAAGTCCGCCCAGGCGCAGCAGCTCGAGGCCGATGCCACCCGCGCGCAGATGGAGCATGCGATCGCCGTGCTGCTGGGCATCCCGCCCTCGGAGCTGAGCCTGGCCACCACCCATGCGCTGCCCGAGGCGCCCACGGTGCCCGAGCTGCTGCCCGCCACGCTGCTGCAGCGCCGGCCCGACATCGCGGCCGCTCAGGCGCGCGTGGCCGCCGCCTACGCGCAGATCGGCATCGCCGACGCGGCCTGGTTCCCGGACCTGACGCTGTCGGCCAGCGCCGGCTACCGCAGCAGCACGCTGAGCCGGCTGGTCAGCGCACCCAACCTGTTCTGGTCGCTCGGCCCCTCGCTGACCGAGGCGATCTTCGACGGCGGCCAGCGCAAGCTCGCCAGCGCCCAGGCCCGCGCCAGCGCCGACCAGGCCACCGCCACCTACCGCCAGGCGGTGCTGACGGCGCTTCAGGAGGTCGAGGACAACCTCAGCGTCGCCGAGCAGACCCGTCGCGAGACCCAGCTGCAGCAGGAGGCGCTGCAGGCCGCCCAGCGCAACCTGGAGATCGTGATGGACCAGTACAAGGCCGGCACCGTCAGCTACCTGAACGTCACCACCGCCCAGGCCGCCGTGCTGAGCAGCGAGACCAGCCTGCTGGCCCTGCGCAACCGCCAGCTCGCCGCCGTCAACACGCTGCTGAAGAACATCGCCGGGCGGTGGGAGAAAGCGTGAGGGAAGAAGCCGTCGTCGCCTGCCTGTGCGCCGGCTGGTGCCGGCTGTGCGACGACTACGCGCCGGTGCTGCGCGAGGTGGCGGCCGAGTTCCCCGGCCTGCGCACGCGCTGGATCGACATCGAGGACGAGGCCGAGCTGGTCGGCGAGATCGACGTCGAGACCTTCCCGACCCTCGTCATCGTCAGCGGCGGCGAGCTGCGCTTCGCCGGCCCGTTGACGCCTCAGCCCGATACGCTGCGCCGCGTGCTGCGCGCGGCGCTGGCCGACGATGCACGGCGCATCGCAGGCGCCGCCGGGTACGATGCGCTCGCTTCACGGCTTGCTGGAGACTGACGACGATGCTGAAGAACCTCGACCCGCTGCTGACGCCCGAGCTGCTGCGGGTGCTCGCCGCGATGGGGCATGGCGACGTGATCGCCGTCGCCGACGCGAACTTCCCTGCGTACTCGGTGGCCGGCGACAAGCCGCTGATCCACCTGGCCGGCGTGGACTCGCTGCGCACGCTGCAGGCCATCCTCTCGGTGCTACCGCTGGACACTTTCGACGACGAGCCGGTCAACACGATGCAGGTCGTCGGCGATGCGCAGGCCGAGCCCGAGGCGGTGCGGCGCGTGCGCGAGCAGCTGCTGGCAAGACTTGACCCCGTGCCGGCCATCCGCAGCATCGAGCGCCATGCCTACTACGCCGAGGCGCGGCAGGCGGTGGCGGTCGTGCTGACCGGCGAGACGCTGCCCTACGGCAACTTCCTGCTCCGCAAGGGCGTGGTGTTCTGAAGGAGACTCGTCAGGAGGGCTGTATGCCCTCTTCGTCTTCCGGCGGCGCCGCCTCGTCCGGCGCCTCGTCGATCAGCTTGTCGTAGTCGGCCACCTTGCTGCGTGTGGCGAGCTGGTCCAGCGGGTGGACCACATGCCGTTCCAGCCGCTGCAGGCGCTCGGAGTGCTCCATGTCGTGGACGACGCGGTCCAGGTCCAGCAGCATCGCAAACGGGTTGCGCGGGCCGGCCTCGGGGATGGGCGTCGAGCTGGTGCTGTCCATGGCATAACTCCGAAAATCTGCGGAACGTGAGCGCAATTTACGCGCCCCGCCCTTTGCGCCCAGTCGGCGCCACACCATTACCCCTGTCGGACGGATTCCTACTTGCCGGTCGGCGGCAGCGGCGCTCTAATCGCAAATTCGGCCTGGAGACATAACTCTCAAATGACACGCAAGATCGCACTCGTCACCGGCGCCTCGCGCGGCCTCGGCGCGGAGATGGCCCGCGCACTGGCCGCCGACGGCTGGGCCGTCGCCGTCAACTACCACAGCGACACGCGCGGCGCGGAGGCCGTCGTCGCCGAGATCCGCGCTGCCGGCGGACAGGCGGTCGCCGCGCGTTTCGACGTCACCGACGAGGCCGCCGTCGCCGCCGGCCTGGCCGAGATCGGCCCGATCGATTTGATCGTCAACAACGCCACCGGCCCGCAGCCGCTGATGCCGATCGAGGAGCAGACCTGGCAGCACCACCTCGACCAGCTGAACTTCTTCGTCAAGGCGCCCCTGCTACTGCTGCAGGCGGTGCTGCCCGACTGGCGCGCGCGCCAGACCGGCCGCGTCATCAACATCGGCTCCGAGGTGGTGGACATCGGCAATTCGCGCTTCGGCCATTACGTCTCGGCCAAGGGCGCGATGCTGGGCCTGACCCGCTCCTGGGCCAACGAGCTGGGCCCGGAGGGCATCTGCGTGAACCTGGTGGCGCCGGGCTGGATCCCGGTCGAGCGCCATGCGGACGTGGACCCGATGGAGTTCGCCGAGTACCAGGCGCTCACGCCGCTGCGCCGCCAGGGCAAGCCGGCCGACGTGGCCGCGCTGGTCTGCTGGCTGGCCTCGCCGGCGGCGAGCTTCGTGACCGGCCAGACCTATGCGGTCAACGGCGGGCGGACGTTGGCCTGACGACGCAGCCGCTCAGTGCGGCATGGCCGCGCTGATCTGCTTGGCCGACACGTCGCGCTTGGCCCGCAGGGCGAAGTCCAGCGCCGTCAGCCCCTGCTCGTTCTTCAGCGTCGTGTCGGCCCCGGCCTTCAGCAGCACCGGCACCGTGTCGATCATGCCGTAGCGGGCCGCCATCATCAGCGGCGTGCTGCCGTTGGGCGAGCGGGCATTGATGTCGGCGCCCTGCTGGATAAGCCAGGCGGCCACGCCGCCGTCCGGGCCGCTGCAGGCGTAGTGCAGCGGGCTCCAGCCCAGGCGGTTGACCTTGGCGCCGTGCCTGACCAGCGCCTGCGCCCAGTCGAGCCGGCCCTTGATGGCGGCCAGCATCAGCGGCGTCTCGTCCTTGTCGTTGGGCGCGTTGACGTCGACGCGGGGATCATCCAGCAGCGCCTTGAACGCATCCGACGAACCCTCGCGCAGGGCCATGCCCATCGCAGTCCGGCCCCGCTGATCCTTGGCGTTAGGGTCCACGCCGCGGACCAGCTGCGTGCGCACTTCCCTGGCGTTGTCGAACTCAGCGGCGGCGACCAGGTCGTCGATCGGCGCGGCCTGCGCGGCGCCGGCCAGCAGGGCGGCGGCAAGCAGGAGTGGACGGAAGCACTGCATCGTCGTCATCGTCAATTCAGCTTGAACAGCTCGCGGCAATTGGCGCTGGTGCGCGCCGCCAGTTCCTCGACCGATACACCCTTCAGCTCGGCCAGCGCCTTGGCCACATGCGGCACGTAGGCCGGCGAATTGGTCTTGCCGCGGTAGGGGATCGGCGCGAGATAGGGGCTGTCGGTCTCGATCAGCAGGCGCTCCAGCGGCAATTGCTGCGCCACGTCGCGCAGCGCCTGCGCGTTCTTGAAGGTCAGGATGCCGGAGAAGGACACATAGAAGCCCATCTCGACCGCGGCGAAGGCCACCTCGGCCGTCTCGGTGAAGCAGTGGAACACCCCATGCGAGGCGTTCTCCTCGCGCAGCAGGCGCAGCGTGTCCTCGGCGCTGCTGCGGGTATGGATCACGATCGGCTTGCCCGTCGCCTGGCCGGCGCGGATGTGGGTGCGGAAGCGCTCGCGCTGCCACTCCATCTCCTCGATCGTGCGGCCGTTCAGCCGGTAGTAGTCCAGGCCGGTCTCGCCGATGGCAACGACCTTCGGATCCTGCGCCGCCTGCACCAGCTCATCGACCGTGGGCTCGTGCACGCCCTCCTCGCTGTCCGGATGCACGCCGACGGTAGCCCACAGGTTCGCATGGCCGGCGGCGATCTCGCGCACGGTCGGGAACTCCTCCATCGTCGTGCAGACGCAGATCGCCTGCTCGACCTGCGCCGCGCTCATCGCCTCGAGGATCTGGGGCAGCTGGGACTGCAGTTCGGGGAAGCTCAGGTGGCAGTGGGAATCGATGAACATCAAGCGTCAGAGGGTCTGGGTCGGCTTCGAGGACGAGATGCTGGTGCCCAGCACTTCCTCGATCTTGGCCTTGATCAGCCGCGTCTTCTCGTCCGAGGGGAAGCGCACGCCGACGCCCTGGGTGCGGCCACCCGAGGCATTGGGCGGCGTGATCCAGGCGACCTTGCCGGCCACCGGGTACTTCATCGGATCGTCGGGCAGCGAAAGCAGCAGGTAGACGTCGTCGCCGAGCCGGTAGTCGCGCGGCGTCGGCACGAACAGGCCGCCGTCGCCGAAGGCCGGGATGTAGGCGGCATAGAGGGCGCCCTTCTCGCGGAACATCAGCTGGATCACCCCGGCGCGCGACTGGGCGGCCGCCGGTGGCGGATGGCCGTGCAACTGTGCGGCCGTTGTCGTCGGACCGAAGGTGGACGGCATGCCGAAACTGGCGTTCGTTGGGCTTCCGGTCGGGCTCTTGGAGGACGGTTCGCTCATCGTTTGAGTGTACGCGGCGAAGCCTCGATCAAGGCCTGCTGGCCCTGCGCCACCAGCGATTCCATCAGCAGGCCCTGGTTCAGCGGATGCTCGGCATGGCGCGAGGCGCGGCGCAGCGCGGCTTCCCACTGGTGCAGCGGATCGGCCAGCTTCGGCGAGGGCAGCGATTCGGCCGGGAAGTAGCTGGGCGCGGCGCCATGCGCACGGCGCAGCAGGTCGTGGCACAGGCGCTGCAGCGCGTCGATCGCGCGGGGCTGCGAGAACTCGGCCAGCGGCGTCGCGTCGCCGCGGGCCACGCGCTGCGGCAGCGCGGTCCAGGCGGCGGCGCGCAGGCCGGCCTCGAACCAGTCGCGCGCCTCCTGCGGCCGGCCGCCGGCGGCATCGAGCAGCACCTCGGGCGCATCGACACCCTGGGCGCGCAGCCATTGCAGCGCCGGCTCGCGCGCCGGCAGGCCCAGCGGCACCGGCTGGCAGCGGCTGCGGATCGTCGGCAGCAGCGCCTCGGGCGCGGTGCTGGCGAGCACGAAGCGCAGCTTGCCGGCCGGCTCCTCCAGCGTCTTCAGCAGCGCATTGGCAGCCACGGTATTCAGCGCTTCGGCGGGGTAGACGACGACCACCTTGGCCTGGCCGCGCGCGGTCGTGGCCTGGGTGAAGCCCAGCATCGCGCGCACCGCGTCGATCTTGATCTCGCGGCTGGGCTTGGCCTTGCTGGCCTTCTCGCTCGTCTCGTCGTCGGAGCCCCAGCCCAGCGGCTCGCGCAGCGCGTCGGGCAGCAGGATCTGGAAGTCGGGATGGGTGCGGGAGTTGAACAGCTTGCAGCTCGCGCAATGGCCGCAGGCGGGCTCGGCGGCGCCGCGCGGCGTCTCGCAGAGCCAGGCGCGGGCGAGCTGCAGCGCCAGGTCGAAC
>NZ_LYVQ01000172.1 GCF_001984095.1 Pelomonas sp. KK5 | reverse complement strand
GAACGATGAAGCGCAGTGCCTTCCTCATAGCGGCAGCGCCTCGATCGGGCCGCCCGCACAGGCCGCGGCGAACTCCTCGCTCAGCCGCTCGCTCTCCGCCACCGCCCGCAGCCAGGCCTTCGCCCGTGCCTCGGTGTCATCGCCGTAATGCTTGAAGTCCTCCCGATCGGGCAGCTTGCCGCGCGGCAGCGTCTTCACCCACTCCGGGTTCGGCGCCAGCAGCACCACGTTGTCGAGGAAGGCCGTGGCGCCGTGACGGCCCTTCAGCGCCTTGTCGAGCCAGCCCGGCACCACCTGGCGCTGGAAGTGGGGATAGAGAACCAGTCCGTCGCCGATCATCGATGCGTAGTCCAGGTGGAGGTGGTAGTCGGTGATGCCGCCGTCCCAGTAGGCGCCCTTGGGGCCGCCCGGGATGTCGTGCACGGCCTTCAGCCAGAAGGGGATCGAGCAGCTCGCCAGCACTGCAGCTAACAGGTTATGTGTGGTGAGTGCTACCTGCCGGCTGCGGTAGTCGTCCAGCGACATCGGCAGCGGGTCGCGCGGGTCGGAGAAGACCACCCGCTCCAGCCAGGCGCCCATCGCGCGGCGGGCGAACAGGTTGGCCGCGAAGGCGCCGAAATAGCCGGCCGGCGTGCGCAGCCGCCCCTCCCTGCCGAGCACATGGCGGCCGCGCGAGGTGAACACATGCAGCCGGTAGCGCGGGTGGGACAAGACCTGGCCCTCGCGCCCGCCGAACACCTCCTCGAGCTTCTGCTGGAAGCCGCGGGTCACATCCTCGGCGGTGGGCATCTTCCCCGGCTTGCTGTCGTAGCGCTGGTGGACGTATTCATGCGCCAGCCGCTCGAACTCGCGCTCGGCATCGCCGAGGCAGGCGGTGGCCATGCGCCAGGCGCCGATCGAGGCGCCGACGAGATGGACTTCGTGCGAAGTCGAACCCAGCCACGGCCCGAAGATGAACTGATCCAGCGATTTGAGGATCAGGCCCTTCGGCCCGCCCGCCGCGCCGGGGATGACCCGAACGTCTTCCGGGCGCAAACCGCGCTCGGCCAAAAGAGCGCGGGCCCGAGGGCCCGCGTGGATGTGCAGTGCTTGCATGCGCTGCAGTTTAATTACAGCTTGGTCTCCCAGTTCAGCCCGAACTGCGTCCTCGCCTTGCGATCCGTGAAGGTGTAGCCGCCCGCCGTCATCGCCAGCGTCTGCGTGTCCACCGGCGCGAAGTTGTTGGCCGAGACGCGGATCGAGCTGGTCTTGCTGAGGAAATACTGGGCGAACAGGTCCAGCGAGCGGGTGCGCGACAGCTCGCTCGCCTGCATGCTCGTCTGCTGCGTCAGGTAGCCCGGCGTGTAGGCGAAGCTGGCGCCGAGGTTCATCGGCACGGCCGTCGTGCGGTAGTCGAAGCCCAGGTTGGCCGACCAGGGCTGCTGCGCATCCAGCCGGTTGTTCGGGCCCGGCACGGCGGCCACGCGCGAGTGGTAGACGTTCAGCGCCGCCCGCAGGTTCAGCGGCAGCTTGGGGTCGAACAGCGAAGGCATCAGCTCGCCGGCACGGCCCTTCAGCTCCAGCTCCAGGCCCATGGCCGTGGCAGTGGAAAAATTCACCGGCCGGTTGACCCAGCGCGCCACGTCCGACCAGTACATCGCCTCGCCCGGCTGCTCCAGCGACACCACGTTGCGGATCAGGTTCGATACGCGGCGATAGAAGCCGCCGACGCTGACCATGCCGCCGCCCTGCAGGTACTTCTCGTAGGCCACGTCGAGGCCGGTGGCCAGCTCGGGCTTGAGGTTCGGGTTGCCGATGTTGTCCGGCGAGATGTCGGTATTGGCCGTCGTCGGGTCCGGGTACAGGCCCGACAGCGCCGGGCGCGACAGCAGTTGGTTCAGCGTCGGTGCCTTGTAGCTGCGCGTGAGACTCGCGCGGATCAGGTCGCGGCCCTTGGGGTCGATCTTGTAGTTCAGGTGCAGCAGCGGGGTGGTGACGCTGCTGGTGTTGCCGAACTTGGTGCCGTCCTCGGTGGCGGTCTCGGTGCGGATGCGTTCGGTGCGCAGGCCCACATAGGCCGACCACTGCGGCGAGATCTCCCACTCGTCCTGCACGAAGAAGGCGCGGCGATTGATGTCGGCCGCAAACGGCGCGCCGTCCACACCCGGCAACTGCTCCTGGCCGCCGACGCGCACGGTGCGCGTCTCCTCGCGGCGGCGCCATTCCAGCTCCCAGCCGCCGGTGACGCTGTGCTGGTCGTTGACGATCTGGCTGAACTTGCCGCCCTGGGTGAAGTTGCGATCGGTGTTGTCGCCGTCGGAGTTGCGGAACGGCGTCGCGAAGGTGTCGTTGTGGAAGCTGCCGCGGGCGTCCTGCAGGCCGGCCTTCAGCTCCAGGCGCTGGCTGTCGTTGAGCTGGTTGGTGTACTGGCCGTTGGCACGCACCATCTGCCAGGTGCCGAGGTTGCGCGTGTCGGAGTCCGGCAGCGCGCCGCTGCCCGTCTCGCCCAGGTCGGCAAAGCGGGTGTTGAAGTGCCAGCGCCCCTGCTGCAGGAAGGACGTGAGGTTCAGCGACTGCTCGTCGTCGATCTTCCAGTTCAGCCGCGGCGTGGCGTTCCAGCCGGCGCCCCAGAAAGCCTGCTCCTGCGCCTGCGTGACCGTCCAGTCGCTGCCGGCCTCGTTCACCGCGCGGGTCGTCGTCGATTCATTCAGGCCGCGCCAGCCGAACACCGAGATCGGCAGCGAGTACGACAGCCCGCCCTGCCGCGAGCCGTAGGTGAACGATCCGGACGCGCCCGGCCGCACCGCGCTGTAGCTGGTGCCCAGGCGCAGGTCGCGCTGGGTGACCTTGGGCGCGTCCTTCAGGATGATGTTGATCGCGCCGGCCACGGCCTGGGCGCTCTGGTCGGCCGTCGGGCCCTTGGTGATCTCGATGCGCTCCACCTGGGCCGGGTCGAGCTGGCTCAGGTCGAAGCCCGGCGGCGCCGGGTCGCCGTTGATCAGGATCAGCGTATAGCCCGAACCCAGGCCGCGCATGCGCGGCGCGCCCCCGGCCATGTTGACGCCGGGCAGGCGCTTGAGCACGTCGGCCACGTTGGTGTCGCCGAACTTGTCCAGTTCCTCGCGGCCGTAGATCTGCTTGGCCACCGGGGACTTGCGGCGCAGGTCGGTGTCGGTCGCCGGACGCGAGCTGATCTCCACCCGCTCCAGCTTGGCGCCGGCACGGGGCTGGCCCTCGCCGGGCGGCCCGTCCTGGGCGAAGGCGGGTGCGGCAGCGGCCACGAGCAGGGCACAGGCGGCGGCGATCGGATGACGCTTCAACAAGAAATACTCCAGCAACACAGGTTCACAGGAAGACGCAAAGGGCGGCACGATACCCGTTCCGCATGACGCTGCCGGAGGTCATGCGATGGATTGCGGCTTCGCCGGGGCGATCTGCGGCTGCGGCGGCTCGAGGAGCTACTGGCAGGCCGCTGCCTGCATGCGATGGCGGCTCAGCACCTCCTGCAGCCAGCCGCTGCGGCAGAGCTGTCCGAGGATCGCGTCGAAGCGACGCGCGTCGGCCTCCGGGACGCGCTGCCGCGACAGGCCGAAGCTGTAGTTGAAGCGCGTGGCCACGCCGGCCGCATGCAGGCCGGTTATCGACTGGTCGGCGATCAGCGCCTCGGCCACCATCTCGTTCGCAAAGGCCAGGCCCTGCGGTCCGTAGCGGCCGGCCTGCAGCTTGCGCAGCACGGTCGGGTTGTCCACCTCCACGCTGATCTCGGCATCGGTGCCCTCGGCCAGCGCCTGCAGCGTGCGGGAGCTGGCGGAAGGGCCGTAGACGCCGATCGTGCGGCCGCGCAGGTCCTCGGCCCGCTGGAAGGCGAAGCCGCTGGTGGTGGGCGCGAAGAAGGTGTAGCGCGCCTCCATCACCGGCGCCGAGACATGGAAGGCCGCGCGGCGCTCGGGCACGTCGACGACGGTGAACACGCCATCGATCTGCCCGCGTTCCGCCGCACTCAAGGCGCGCCGCCAGGGCAGCACGTCGATCCGGCACTGGATCTTCATCCGCTGGCAGACCTCGACCAGCACCTCCACCATCGGCCCGGCCGCCTGGCCGCCCTGCTCGTAGGTGTAGGGCGCGAAGGGCTCCGTGGCGAACTGCCAGCGCCGGGGCTGGGCATGGGCCGGGATCGCCAGCGCAATCGCCAGCATCAGGGCAACTCGGGTTCGGAGCAGCATCGCGCGATGATGCCCCAGCTAACGCCAATCTTCAGCGCAATGCGAGCGAGGCGCCCCGCCAGGCCGGGTCGGCCCAGCGCTGGAAGGCGCCCAGGGCCATCGGCTCGCCGGACTGGCGCTGCGGGGCGAGCGTCGCCAGGTCCAGCTGCGCGAAACGGCGCGGCGCGTAGCGGCCCTCGGCGCGCGACTCGCTGGCCACCAGCAGGCCACCGTTGATCCAGCCGGCAAACTCCACATAGCCCAGGCCCGGCGCGGCCAGCGCGGGCGGCAGCACGTCGAACTGCCATTGGCCACCCTGGCGGCGCAGCACCCACAGCTCGCGCCAGCCATCCAGCGGCTGGGCAGCCAGCGCGATGGCCGTGCCTTCGCGGTTGAGGCTGGCCGAGGCGAGCATCACGGCGGCGAGGCTGCATTTGCGGGCCGTCGTGCCGGCGAGGGTCAGGCATTGCTCGCCCGGGTTCTCGCCCGGCTCCAGCTTCAGCGTCAAGCTGCCGATGCGACGCTCGCTCGGCGCCGGCAGCGCCAGCCAGCGCATCGCGTTGACGCGCATCGCGGCGTCGTTCCACTCGGGCAGATCGTCCTCCGGCAGCTCCACCGGCTGCACGCGGGCGAACTCGGCCAGCGCCTGGCCGGCCAGCGCCGCATCGCGGCGGGCGAAGGCGCGGCTGGCCGCCACCGTCGCGCGGCGCAGCAACAGGCGGTTGCGCTCGTAGCCGGCCAGGCCGTCCAGCGGCGCGTGTTCCAGCACCTCGGCGCGCCAGTCGTCGCTGGCCAGGCGCTGGCTGGTGGTCAGCGTGGACGCGCGGCAATCGGCACGGGTCAGCGCCAGCGCGGCGCGGGCCTTGGCCGAGGCCTCGGCCGGCAGGCTCAGCACGCGGCGGAAGGCGTCGCCGTCATAGCACAGGCGCACGCCGCCATCGGCCTGCTCGACGCTGTCGAAGCGCAGGCCGTAGCGGGTCGCCACGTCGAGCAGCGCGGCGCGCTTCGGGCCGTTGTTGGCGGCGATGCGCTCGCCCAGGCGGCCCAGCGCGTCCAGCACCTCGGCGCCCTGCGGCTCGGCCAGCTGGGCCGGCGTGGCGGCCTGGATGTAGGCGGCGGCCAGGGCCACGCCCAGACCCTCGGCGCCGTCCTGCGGCAGCGTCAGGCGCAGTTGGGCGAGCAGGGCCGCGGGCTCGGCCGCGACGGCCAGCGCCTGTGAACGGCGCAGGTAGCCGCCGCGCTCGCGCCGGTAGTCCCAGACCTGCAGCCAGTCGAGCCGCTCGCCGCGCACTTCCAGCGCCTCGCCGCGCGCCAGCTGCGCCTGCTGCGGGCTCGAATCGCGGGCCGCGGCGCGCAGCGGGGCGCCGTCCTGCAGCACCAGCACGGTGGCGTTGGCGGTGGCGCCGCAGGCGGTCTGCACCGCGGCGGCCGCCAGCGACAGGCCGATCACCCAGGCCACCGTCTTCATTGCTGCGTCTCCTCGGCCTTGACGGCCGTGTTCGAGCCCAGCAGGCCCGAGCCGATGAAGCCGCCGCTGACCGAGGGCGGCGCGATGATCACCTGCACCTTGTCCGAGAGCTTGTCGGCCAGCGTCTTCTGCACCAGCAGCGGATGCTGCGTGAGGATCGCGCCCTCGCGCGCCATGCGCTCCGCGTCGGCCCGGCCCAGCGTGGCCAGGCGGTAGGCCTCGGCATCGGCCAGCTTCTGGCGGGCCAGCGATTCGCCCTCGGCCTCGATCTGGCGCGCCTTGGCATTGCCCTCGGCCAGCTTGACGCGCTCGGCATTGGCGGCCGAGGCTTCCAGCGAGCGCTGCTCGATCTGCTTCTGTTTCAGCGGCAGGATGTGCTTCATCGCTTCCTCCTGCGCCCGGGCGGCGATGATCTGCTCGCGCTCGGCAGCCTCGGCGGCGATCTGGCGGCGCGATTTGTCGGCCTCGGCCTCCAGTTCCGTCTGCTTGACCTGTTTCTCCTTCAGCTGCAGCGTGAACTGCATCTTCTCGGCCGCCAGGCCCTCGGCCAGCAGGCCGTCCATGCCGCGGCGGTAGTCGGCGGGCAGGTCCACATGGCCCACTTGCAGGCTGCGCAGCTCGATGCCCTGGCGGGCCAGGCGTGCTGCGAGACCCTGAGCCACCGCCTGCTGGATCTCGGCCCGCTTGCTGGAGAAGATCTCGCGCACCGTGTGCTGCGACACGACCGGGTAGATGCTGGCCTGCAGCGCCGGGGCGATCAGGTCGCGCTCGATATCGTCGGGCAGGCTCTCGGCCAGTTGGGACAGCTTGCTGGGGTCGATGCGCCAGGCCAGCGTCAGGTCCAGGCCCAGCGACAGGCCTTCCAGCGACTGCAGCGCGCCGCTGCCATCGGCCCGGGCGAGGCTGGTGGCGTGGTAGACCCGCTCCTGCGCCGGCAAGCTGCGCACCGCGTGGACGCCCGGTACGTTCAGCACCCGGCCTTCATGCAGCACCACCGCACGGCCGGTGAACTGGTTGGTGCGCACCGCCACCTCGCCGCGCGGCACGGTGTACAGCGGCGGATGGGTGGCAATGCCGTAGACCGCGGCAGCCGCCAGCGCCAGCACCGCCAGGCGCGGCAGGTGCGGCACGCTGCGCGAGGGCAGGCGTCGGATCGGTTCCGGGATCTTGTCGATGAGGCTCATGGTCTCTCCTGTGAAGGTGAGGCCATGATTCCGCCCAGGCCCGCGAGCGCGCCACGCCGGCGGCGGGTGTCAAGCTTCCGGGGTGCGGAAGAAATCTTCCGCGCGAACGCCAAATGCAGTGCCCAATAATCGCGGCCATGCCGACCCGCATCGCCATCGTCGAGGACGACCGCCCCACCAGCGACCAGCTCGCCGCCTGGATCCGCGCCGCCCGCCCGGAACTGCAGATCGACCAGTGGTTCGACCGCGACGCCGCCGAGGCCGCGCTGGCCCGCGAGGACTACGCGCTGGTGCTGCTGGACATCGAGCTGGGCCACGAGCGCCACGCCGGCGTGGCGCTGATCAACGCGATCAACAAGCGCCGTGCGGGCACGCCGGTGCTGGTGGTCTCCGCCATGCCGGCCGCCATCTACCGCTCGATCATGAAGGCGCTGGACGCCTGGGACTACCTGCAGAAGACCACCTTCGAGCAGGCCGAGTTCATCGAGACCTTCCTGGACATGCTGCGCGCCGCCCGCGCACGGCAGGACTCGAGCGCCCAGAAGGCGCCGGCCAGCGAGCTGCAGCTGGACCCGCTGTGGCAGCGCCAGCCGCTGTGGCGCGGCCAGCGCATCAACCTGCCGCTGACGGCCCAGCGCATCCTCGCCACGCTCTACCAGCGCCGCGGCGAGGTGGTGGCCTACGAAGAGCTGTTCGAGGTGGTCAAGAGCGGGCGCAGCAAGGACAACGTGCGCAAGCATGTGGCGGCGATCCGCGAGGCGCTGCGCGATGCGGATGCGACGTTCGACTCGATCGAGAACGTGCCGATGCGCGGCTTCCGCTGGACGCGATGACCCGGACCACGCCGCGGCTGGGCCTCGCGGCCTGGCGCAACCGCATCGTCGTCCACGGCGTCTTCCTGGCGCTGGCGCTCGCCACGCTGACACTGGCCGTCACGCTGCTGCGCGAGGAGAAGGAACGCGCCTACCAGCGCTATGCGCAGACCTTCGGCCAGACGCTGGCCACGCTCACCGCGCGGCTGCGCCACCCGACCGGCCAGCTCGCGCTGCTGAACCCCGAGGCCGGTGAAGGCCCGCTGCTGCTGCCCTTCTCCGCCATCGACTTCGATGATCCCAGCAAGACCCGCAGCGCGGTGGAGATGTCCGGCTGCGCGCGCCAGTACGCCGGTGGCGCCAGCCTGTGCCAGGCGGTGGGCGCCAATGCCTATGCGGGCGCCTTCGTCTATGCCATCGGCAGCCTGGCCGCGCCGACGCTGCTGGCGCGCGAGCGCGGGCAATTGGAGCTGGCCGGCGTGCACCGGCTGCGCGTCAGCCTCGCCTACCGCGGCCACACGCAGCGCTGGACGGCCCCCTTCGAGGCGATGGAACCGGGCGGCTGGGTGCAGCGCGGCCGGCTGACCGGCTTCGAGGGCATCGCCGGTGACACACTGCAGCAGCACACCCGCCCGGACCGCGACTTCCGCGGCTGGATCTGGCGCGAGGGGTCATGTCTTGCCTCCACCGGCAATGCCTCCGACTGCCCGCGCCGCAGCTTCTTCTCGCTGCGCCTGCCGGTGGCCGAACTGGCCGAGGAGTTGTCCGACCGCAAGCTCGCCGCCTGGCCGCCGGCCGACCTTGCCCAACTGCGCCTGCGCCTGGAACTGCTGGGGCCGGACGGCGCCACGCTGTTCGACAGCGCCGCCGCCAGCCAGCCGCCGCTGACGCTGGCCGTGCTGGAGGACGAGCTGCAGCCCGGCGAGCAGCTGGCGATCACCCGGGCGGGCAAGCCCATCGCCGAGCTGCACGGCAAGGCCCAGCCCGACGAGCTGCCCTCCCCCTGGCTCACTCGGCTGATCCGCCGACTGCCGCTGGTGCAGCCGGCCGCCGCCACGCCGCCGCGCGCCGTCGACACGGTGGAAACACCGCTGGGCCGCTACGAACTCACGCTGACCGGCGACCTGCGCAGCGTGGACCGCGCGCTGAGCGCCGGCGCGGCGCGGGTCTCGGGGCTGGTCGGCGGCATGCTGCTGGCGATCGCGCTGGCCTGACTGGTGATCGCCCTCTCGCTGATGCGCCGCATCGCGCGGCTGACGCGCCGCGCCGCCGCCGTCTCCTACAACCTTCAGCCCACCCGCATCGACGAGCACCTGGACCAGCTGGAGGTGAAGGACCTGCGCGGCAGCGACGAGCTGGGCATCCTCGCCGGCACGCTGGCCGACCTGCTGGCCCGCGCCAAGCTGGCGCTGCGCCGCGAGCAGCTGCGCGCCGAGCACGAGCGCGACATGTGGCATGCGGTGGGCCACGAGATCATGTCGCCGCTGCAGGCGCTGCTGGCGCTGCACGAACAGCCCTCCGATGAAAGCCGGCGTTATCTGCTGCGCATGCAGCAGGCGCTGCGGGTGCTCTACGGCACGGCCAGCCCCAGCGAGGCGCTGGCCGCCGCGCCGCTGAGCCCGGACCGGCTGGACCTCGCCGCCTTCGCCGCGCAGCTGGCCGACAACGCCGCCCATGCCGGCATCGCCGACGTGCGCCTCGCGCCCTGGGACGGCGGCCCGCTGTGGGTGCACGCGGACGAGTACGCGCTGGAAGACGTGCTGACCCACCTGCTCAACAACGCGCAGCGCCATCGCGAGCCCGGCACGCCGATCGTGCTGGCCCTGCAGCGGCTCGACGGGCATGCGCTGCTGGCGGTGCACAACCGCGGGCCGGGCATCGCGCACGAACGGCTCGAGCGGGTCTTCGAGTACGGAGAGAGCGATGCGCCGGCCGAAGGCGCGCGGCGCGGCCAGGGCCTGTTCGTGGCCCGCAGCTACCTGGCCAAGATGGACGGCCGCATCGAGGCGCGCAACGAGGGCGGCGGGGTCGCCTTCGTGATCACGCTGCCATTGCAGAGCTGATGACTCATCCCGCGCCCGCACGCCGGGAACGTGTACGCCACCAGGCCGCCTCGCCGTAGGAATCGTCTGCTTTTGGCGGAACGAGGCCCGTCGGGGTACGGACCTTGCCAGCGACAAGGCATGGCACCGCCGCATGCGGTCCGTTCCTTGTTGTGGAGGCCGAACATCATGGCGATCTGGCATTTCGAACTGGCATTGCTCCCCGCGGAGTCCAAGCCGCCCCAGCTGACCAACCACGGCTGGGTCGGGCAGCCCCTGGACCGGCAGGCCGTGGCCATGCTGCGACCCTTCATCGGCGGCCTGCTCGGGCGCAACGCCGCCCATACCAACTGCACCGATCCGAAGCATCCCGCCGTCGGCAGCGTGCTGAGCTACGGCACGCACGACGGCAACCGCATCGACCTGGTGGACCGGGGCGAGGAAGGCATCGAGGCCTGGGCCACCATCGACGCCCGCTCCGATGCCGATGCCTTCTGCGCCTTCCTCTGCCAGCTGGCGAGCTTCTGGGACTGCGAGTTCCTGTCGCTGGAGCAGCAGGTGCGCCTGCCGGCGGAACGCCGCGCGCTGCTGGGCGCGCTGATGGGTTCGCGGGCCTGGCTCTATGCGCTGGACCCGGCGAGCCTCGCCGCCTGATCGATCAGAGCGCCAGGTTCCCGCTCTTGAGCCGCCGCAGCACGAAGCTCGACTTGCTGTGCCGGATGCCGGGGATCTTGTAGAGCTGCTCGCGCAGCAGCCGCTCGTAGTCCCGCGTGCCCTTGACCGCGATCCGCAGCACGTAGTCGTAGTCGCCCGACACCAGATAGGCCTCCAGCACCTCCGGGATCGCCTCCAGCCGCCGGCCGAAGGCCTCCAGCGCGTCGTCGGTGTGCGAGTCCAGCGTGAGCTGGACGATCAGCTGGTCCGGCACGCCCGCCAGCTCGGCATTGACCTTGATCGTGTAGCCCTCGATCACCCCCGCTTCCTCCATCCGCTTGATGCGCGTCCAGCAGGGCGAACTGCTCAGGCCAACCTCGGCGCTGAGCTCCTGCAGGCTGGCGCGGGCATTGCGCTGCAGGGCGCGAAGCAGGGCCAGGTCGTAGCGATCAAGTGTTATTTCCTTTGACATCATCTTCTTTCAGAAGGATTTTCTGATTCAAGCATAAACGGGCGCAAACAAAGGAACAATTGCCGCGGCACCGCGCCCACACTGGCGCTCATGCAAGCCCTCCTCGAACCGACCAGGCAAGACCTGGCCCCCACGCCCCAGCGAACCGGCGCCCAGGTGCTGCTGGACACCCTGATCGAGCTCGGCGTGGACACCGTCTTCGGCTATCCCGGCGGCGCCGTGCTGCCGATCTACGACGCGCTCCACGGCGAGCCGCGCCTCCGCCACATCCTCGTGCGCCACGAGCAGGCCGCCGTCCATGCCGCCCAGGGCTATGCGCGCACGACCGGCCGCGTCGGCGTGGTGATCGTCACCTCGGGGCCAGGTGTGGCCAACACGACCAGCGGCCTGCTCGATGCGCTGTCCGACTCGATCCCGGTGCTGTGCATCGCTGGCCAGGTGGCCCTGCCCTCGATCGGCACGGACGCCTTCCAGGAGTGCGACGCGCTGGGCATCTCGCGGCCGGTGACCAAGTGGAATGCCCAGGTGCGCGATGCCGGCGAGGTCCGGGCGCTGGTGCGCCGTGCCTTCGACACCGCCGCCGGCGGCCGGCCCGGCCCGGTGCTGCTGGACTTCCCGAAGGACCTGCAGCAGCGCTGCATGCCCCAGCGTGAGCTGCCCTCCCGCAAGCCGGTCGCGCGCCCGCGGAGCATGGACGCCGCCCGCATCGCCCAGGCGGCGCGGATGATCGCCGCTGCCGAGCGCCCGCTGTTCTATGGCGGCGGCGGGCTGGTCAACGCGGGCGAGGCCGCCTGCGCCGACTTCGCCGCCTGCGTGCGCCTGGCCGACGCGCCCTGCACCGTCACGCTGATGGGCCTGGGCGCCTTCCCGGCCTCGGCCCCGCAATGGCTGGGCATGCCCGGCATGCACGGCACGCTGGAGGCCAACCTGGCGATGCACGAGGCCGACCTGATCGTCTGCGTCGGCGCCCGCTTCGACGACCGCGTCACCGGCCGGCTCGACGCCTTCGCGCCGCATGCCCGCGTGATCCATTTCGACATCGACCCGGCCTCGATCAACAAGGTCGTCCGGGCCGACCTGCCCTTCGTCGGCGATGCCGGCGAGCTGATGGCGGCGTTGCATGCGGCGCTCGCCACGACCGAGGCGCCGCAGCGGGCCGGCTGGTGGGCCCGCATCGAAGGCTGGCGCTCGCAGCGCTGCCTGGCCTTCGAGGACACGCCCGGCACCATCGCCCCGCAGGCCCTGCTCGCGCAGCTGCAGCGCGCGCTGGCCGGCCGCGACGCCATCGTCTCCACCGACGTCGGCCAGCACCAGATGTGGGCCGCCCAGCACCTCGGTTTCGAGGCGCCGCGCCGCTGGCTCACCTCGGGCGGCGCCGGCACGATGGGCTATGGCCTGCCCGCCGCCATCGGCGCGCAGATCGCGCACCCGGGCTGCACCGTGGTCTGCGTCAGCGGCGATGCCTCGGTGCTGATGAACATCCAGGAGCTGGCCACCGCGATCCAGCACCGCACGCCGGTCAAGCTGGTGCTGTGCAACAACGCCCACATGGGCATGGTGCGCCAGTGGCAGGAGCTGATCCACGGCGAGCGCTACAGCCACAGCTACAACGCCTGCATGCCGGACTTCGTGGCGGTGGCCAGGGGCTTCGGCTGGGAGGCCGAGCGGGTGGACGAACGCGCGCAGCTCGATGCGGCGCTAACGCGCTGCCTCGACGCACCCGGCCCCTTCTTCCTCGACGTGCGGGTGCGCAGCGAGGAGAACTGCTTCCCCATGATCCCCGCGGGCTGCGGGCATCATGAGGTGATGCTGCGCTGAGCGGGGCCGCTCAGAAGTTGTGGCGGATGCCGGCCGAGAGGCCGTTGGCGCTGGTGCTCGTCGCGACGCGATTGAGCCCGGCCAGGTTCACGCCTTCGAGCGCATAGCCGCCGGTGAAGCGGTTGCCGTAGAAGGCCGCGTACAGCTCGGTGCGCTTGGAGAAGTTGTAGTAGCCCGCCAGCACCAGCGTCTGCTTGGTGCCATGGCGCGTGGCCAGGCCGTTCAGGTTGCTGCCCTTGTCGTGGTACCAGGCGCCGGTGAAGCGGACCTGCGTGGAGGCCTGCCAGGCCAGGCCCGCGCTGAGGATCTCGTTCTTCTGCGTCTGGCCGCCGAGGATGCTGACCGCCGCATTGGCATTGGCCGAGGCCTCGATCTCGTTGTGGTACCAGGCCAGGTAGGGCCGGAAGTCGCCGATCTTCACATTGCCGCCGACGACCCAGAAGTCCTCGCCCGCCACATGGCCGTTCGGGTTGGCGCTGCCGTTGTCGAAGTGCGCGTAGGCGGCGCCGACGTCGTAGCTGGCCGTCGTGCGCGCGACGTCGAAGGCATAGCTGCGGCCCGACACGCCGCCCTCGCCCGCGGCGACGCTGGCGCCGAACTCGACCACGCCGGGCAGGCTCAGGCGGTACTTGACCGAGTTGTCGGTGCGGGTGTCCATGCCGTTGCCCGCCGATGCGGCGCCGAAGCGGTTCACGCCGAACACGGCGATCGGCGTGGCCGACAGCGTGGAGCCGGCCAGGTAGTTCACGTCCATCGTGCGGATCGCGCGGTCGGTGGAGGCCTGGAACTGGCGGCCCAGCGTCACGGCCTGCGGGCCGGACTGCAGGCCGACGAAGCTCTGCCGGCTCCAGAACTTGCTGGCGTTCTGCTGCGTGCCGCTGTCCAGGTTCAGGCCGGTCTCCAGGCGGAACAGCGCGGTCATGCCGCCGCCGAGGTCCTCGCTGGCGCCGAAGCGCAGCCAGGAGGCATACATCAGGTTGTCGCTGACGGTGGTGATGTGGCCGGCGCTGGCGCCCTGGTGGTCCAGCATGTTGACGCCGGTGCCGAGCTGGCCGGACAGGGTGACGCTGGTCGTCTGCGCGCCGGCGGCGCCGCTGCAGGCCAGCACGATCGCGCCCAGGGCGGCGGCGCGTTGCTTCTTGTTGTTCATCGATGTCTCCGTGGTTGATGTGGGCAATCGGGGCGCGATGCTAGGCAGGCGGTTTCCGCCCGTTTGTCGGAATTCCGACAAGTGCCCGATCGCCGCGCCGAATCCGGTGGAAACCCCAGCGCCCGCTGTGGCGCCAACGCCAAATCCGCACGAGGCGGCGGCCGGGTATCCGAGCGCCCGACTTGTCGGCTTTCAGACAGACCGGGACATGGGCCGGCGAACACACTGCGGCGCGACAAGCATTCACGAACAAGCAAGGAGAGACGCGATGCCCGCCCACCGCCCCTGGCT
>NZ_LYVQ01000171.1 GCF_001984095.1 Pelomonas sp. KK5 | reverse complement strand
ACCCATACCCCGCCGGCTCCGGCACCGCCGCCGCCAGCCCACCCAGGGTCAGGTCATTCGCCGCCGCCCACGCATAGTCCCCGCTCGGCTGCAGCGCGCTGATCTCGAAGAACAGGATCGGGCTCGACGAGGCAAAGCCGTAGAACGTATTCGGCGAGGCCTTGTCGATGATCTTCACCAGTTCGTGCCCGTCCGCGTCCAGCGCATCGAGGCGCAGCGACTGGCCGCCCATATAGCTGCCGTTCAGGTCGGTGGCGAAGAAGTAGCCGCCCACCGCGTAGACCTTGTTGTCGTTGAACTGGAAGCTGATCGTGTCGGTGGACTGGTCGGTGGAGAGCCAGACGTCGCTGTCGGTGCCGGCGTTGTAGAAGTTCGAGTAGCTGCCGTCGGGCATCAGCGAGAAGCCGTAGTAGCTGTAGCTGCCGGTGTTGCGCACGATGTAGCTCGGGCCGGCGGCCCAGAACAGGTCATCGAAGCTGTCGACCTCGCGCGCGGTGCTGGCGGCATTGAAGCCCGCCTGCGAGTCGTAGAAGTTCAGCTGCGCCTGCGCCGGCGTGACGACGGCAGCGGCGGCCAGCAGCAGCGCGGCGGCGGCGGCCGGTCGGGTGAAAGTGGTCTTCTTCATCATCATGATGTCAGTGGGTTCCAGGTTCAGAGGTTCTCGCAGCGGCCCGCCTGCGCGCCGGCCTTGACGGCAGCGGCGAAGCCGGCAGGGAAGTCGACCTCGGTCGACGCGCCGGCGCGGCAGACAAAGGCCTTCTTCATGTCCACGTACCAGGTCATCGGCACGCCGGTCAGCCCGCCCACCAGCGCGGTGCCGTTGCCGGCCACGGCCAGCGGGTTGTCCATGCCGTACAGCGCGGCCTCGACGACGCCCTGCCTGCGGAAGAAGTCGTTCAGCTTGATCCAGCCCGCGTCCTCCACCCACATGAAGCCGGCGAAGCTGGTGAAGAAGCTGCCGACGCGGGCGAGCACGACGCGGCCGTCATCGCTGATGCTGGAGATGGACAGGCCGGGCACGCCGTAGTTGGCTTCCACCCAGGCCGGCCCCTGCGTGCTGCAGTAGTCCACGCCGTCCCAGCTGCTGAAGGGGAAGTCGATGCAGTACTTCGGGCTGCTGGCGTTCTGGAAGGCCTTGGCGATGGTGCCCAGCTGCGGGTTCCACAGCAGCATGCCGGTGGGCGTCGCCAGCGGGACGCGGGTGGCGTCGGCGTTGATGACCTCGGCGGAGGTGGCGCCGGTCAGCGGCGTCAGCGCGATCGGCTTGGCGGACTGCTTCGTCCAGGCGAAGGCCTGGCTGTAGCTCGCATGGCCGACGACGACCAGGCTGTCGCCGCTGCCGCCCACCGCCGCGGCGCGCACCCAGGGCGTCCAGCTCAGGTCCACGCCCAGCATGCTCAGCGCGCGACCGCCGGCGTCCTGCGTCCACAGGTAGGGCGCGTTCTCCAGGCCCTGGCCGGTGTTGTAGTCCATCTGCACGCAGCTGCCGTCGGGGTTCTGGTTGACGGCGCCGCCCACGGCCGCGGTGGCATCGGCGTTCAGGCCCCAGCCGTAGCTGCTGGTGCTGCCGCCGTTGCCGTCCAGGCCGCAGTGGTCGCTCAAGGCGCCCAGTGCCTTCAGCGCGCCGGTCTCCAGGTTCCACAGCGCCATCTGCTTGAGCTTGTAGTCGGGGCCGCCGTAGGGGTCGGTGTTGATGCGGCCGTCGAAGTTCGCCTGCACCAGCAGCTGCCGGCCGTCGCGCGAGATCGTGCCGTTGCCCGAGGCCATCAGCTCCAGCTCGGTCGGCGGCACCGCGACGCCCGCCAGCGCATCCCAGATCAGCGGCACGCCCTCGCCCACCATGCCGCCGGCGCGCCGGCCGTCGGTCGACAGGCTGGTCAGGTAGCCCGAGGTGAGGAAGCTGTACTGCACACCGTCGGCATGGCCGTTGAAGACGAAGCTGGCGGTCTTCACGACGCCCGCCTCGGCGGTGATCGCCGTCTGCATGCACGGGGTGTCGGCGTCGGGGTTGCTGCTCTCGCCGGCGTTCCAGTACTCGGCCTGCGAGATCAGCATCGTCGGCGTCGTCGGGTAGCCGCCGGCGGTGATCTCCTCCAGGTAGAGCACGTAGCTCGCGCCCGGCTTCAGGTTGTTGATGCGGAAGCTGCCGTCCGGCCCGAGCAGGCCCTGCGTCTGGTCGCCGCTGATCGCGGAGACCGCGTCGCCCAGCGGGTCGGCCACGTTGCGGGCGATGATGTTGATGCCGCTGTAGCCGGTGCGGCCGTCCTTCAGCACCAGGGTGCCGGCGATGGTGCCGGTGCGGCTGGCGTAGTCCGCCGTGGGATAGAGGTTCGATATCGCGGCGATGTCGTCGGGCCGGTCCACCGTGCTCATCTCCACGCCGATCGAGCGGCCGCGGGCGACGTTCTGCGGGTCGGCGTAGGGGAACATCGTCTCCACGTACTTCGGGTCGATCTTGGTCGCCGCCGGGCCGTCCAGCCAGTGGTGCACGGGCGCGACGCAGCCCTTCACGCCGGGGTAGAGGCTGCGGTCGTAGTCGGGCCAGCTGAGGAAGGCGAGCTGCCCGTTGACCTGCGAATGCGAGAGGTTCAGCGCATGGCCGAACTCGTGCGTGAAGATCGAGGCGTAGCGCGAGCCGTCGGTGTCGGCCGGCGGCAGCGCGCGCTGGCCGGGCGGGGGCGTCTCGTGCACGACCATCCAGCCGTTCATGATCGCCGTGGCCTTGACGATGGTCTCGGCGTAGCCGTCGCCATCGCGGTCCTCGGCGATCTCGGGCATGGCCATGCCCAGGATCTGGTCGCGCGGCAGGCCGAAGTAGTCCTGCAGGATCGAGCCGTCCACGTCGTAGATCACGTAGAAGCCGCCCTGGTTGTAGTGGCCGTAGACCAGCGCCGCGGTGGCGGCGTCGTGCACGTCCTGGCCGATGCTGGGCACGTCGGTGAAGCGGGTGAACTTCGCCGGGTCCGTCTCGGCGCGCCAGGTCGACGTGGGCACCGAGCTCCACTGCTTCAGCGCGAAAGCCGTGATCGCGTTAGCCTGTGTTTCGCTCAGGAAGGTCGTCCCGTCGTTGCGCCGCGAGAAGTCACCGACGTCGGTATAGACCTTGACCGGGCCCTGGCTGGTGTCCCAGCGCAGCGGCTTCGGGTGGACCGGGTTGCCGTCGAGGTACAGCGGCCCGGCGGCATGCACCAGCGGGGCGGCGCAGAGCAGCAGCAGGCCGCGCAGCATCATCTTGTTCATCGTCTTGTTCATCAGCGCATCGCTCCCGAGCTGACCCAGTTGCCCTTGACGGCCCGTTGCACCAGGCCCTGCAGCACGGCGAGGTCCACCCCGCCGCTGGTCTGGCCCAGCATCGCGGCCTCCCTGCCCTGCAGCAGGCCGGCGGACACCTGCACCTTGTCGAACAGGCCCACGTTGTTGAAGGCGTTGACGGCGCGCGTGCCCTCGATCGTCAGCTTGCCCTGGGCCAGGCCGACTGGCGTGGTCAGGCCGGTGCGCGCGGCGGGCTTGTTCATGAAGCTCATCACCTGCTCGCCGACGCGCCAGGTCGGCATGCCTTCGATGCGGGCGGGCAGCAGGTATCGTCCGTCGCTCATGCGGCGCGGCTTGAGCAGGCCGTACTGGCGGAAGGTGTAGGTGGCCGGGGCGGCGGCAGCGCTCTGGCTGGCGGCTGCCCGGCTGCTGCCACGGCTGGCGGCAGCGGCGGCGACGACAGGCTTCGGCGCGGCGCTGAGCTTCAGCGTCACCTCGGTGTAGGGCACGCCCTCGGGGCTGATGCCGTCGGAGACTGAAGTGACGCGGCCGGCGACGATGGTGTCGGCCTTGGCGATCATCTGCGTGAGGTTCTGCGGCACCAGTTGCGTCGCGTGCGCGGCGGGCGCCACGGCGAGCGCGGCGATGGCAGCCAGCGCCCATCGTTGCCGCCCGCCGAAGGGGGTCAGGTCTTGCATGCTTGGATTCCTTGAGACAGGTGACCGGACCTTAGCCAGCGGGTCTTCGCCTGCCTCCCCCCCGGCGTGGGTAGGGGGCCGCCGCGGCGGCTCAGGGAAACCCGCCCGATGTAAACCCTTGTTTCCGGGCGGTTTGCGTGCATTGCCGAGCCGAAACCAGGGCAATCCCTGAGTGCCTCCCGGCTTTCGGGGCCGATGGGGTCAATAGACTTTTCGGATGAAGTTCGCCGTTGACGAAGAAGAACTGCGGGCGCTGGAGAGGGCGCTCGAATCCGCGTACGGGCCCGCCCGCGTGGAGAGGATGACCGAACTGGCGTGGCATCTGCGCCAGCGCGACAGCGCGCGTGCGCTGGAGCTGATCGCCGGCGCCGGGCAGCGCCTTCTGGAAGTGCCGGATTCACAGGCGCCCGGGGCGCTCGCCGTCCCCCCCGACCTGGCCCGTGCGCTGACGGCGCGGCTCGCGCTCGCCGCCTGCGAGATCGCCACGCTGCAATGCCGCCTCGACGATGCCCGGGCCGAGCTGGACCGCGCCCGCGCCCACCTGATGCCGACGCAGGACGCCGACGCCGAGGGCGACGCCTGGCTGGCCGAGGCGGCGCTCGCCAAGGCCACCGGCGAGCGTGCCCGCGAACTCATCGCCCACGAGCAGGCGCTACGCTTCTTCACCGGCGGCCGCGATGCGCAGCGCGAGGGCATCGCGCGCGGCCGGGCGCTGTGCGAATACCTGCTCAGCGCCGACGCCGCCCAGGTGCAGGCCGCGATGAACGGCCTGCGCGACTGGCCCGACGGCGGCCCGGCCGGCGAGTTCATGCGCCTGTCGCTGGAAGCCTTTTCACTGGCGCTGCGCGAGCCCGCGCGGGCCACGGCGCTGTTCGCCCAGTGCGCGCCGCTGGCGCTGGACATGGGCCTGCTGCAGCCCTATTGCATCCTGCTGGTGAACGCCGGCAACGGCTGCCTGGAGCTGGGCGATCTCGAAGGCGCCGCGGCCTACCTGGAGGCCGCCGCGAGCCAGGCGCGCCGCACCGGATGGCCGATGCTGATCGGCATCTGCCTGACCCATGTCGGCGGCGTGCTGCGGCGCCTGGGCCGCCTGCAGGACAGCGAGCAGATGCTCAATGCCGCGCTGGCCGCGCTGCGGTCCACGCCGCCGGGCGTGAAGACGGCCATGGCCTGCAACGACCTGGCGCTGACGCTGGCGGAGCTGGGCCGCTACCTGGAGGCCATCGAGGTGATGGACGAGGCGATCCGCGTCTTCCGCGAGTACCGCTCGTACGGCAACCTCGCGCTGAGCCTGGTCAAGCAGGTACGCGCGCTGGCGCAGGTTCGCGACGGCGAGCGCGCCCTGGCCATCGCCGACGAGGCCGGCGCGCTGATCGAGCGCCACGACTTCCGCTCGCTGGCCGTCGACCTCGGCGAGGCGCTGGCCCTGGTCCACCGGCGCTGCCGCCTGGCCCCGCCGCCGAGCATCACCGCCCCGAGCGCCGAGATCCACTTCGCCGAGGAGGCGCTCAGCCGCGGCAGCAGCGTGGCCGGCTGGAAGCCCACGCCCGCGCTGCTCGCCACCACCGCGCAAGCCTGGGCCGAGGCCGACGACATGGCGCAGGCCTACCGCTACGCGCGCCAGGCCCACGCGGCTCAGCAGCACGACGAGGCCTTCAAGACGATGAACCCGCAGGCCGTGTTGCGGCTGCTGGCCTGCGGGCAGGCTCAGCAGGCCGAACCACAGCCGCAGGCGGCCCCGGCCGCCGCGGTGCCGGCCGCGCCGCGCCGCACGCTGACGGCCAAGGAGGCCGAGGTGCTGGACCTGCTGACCCGCAGCTACACCAACAAGGAGATCGCCCGGATCATGGGCGTCAGCGCCGAGACGGTGAAGTGGCACCTCAAGGGCCTGTACGGCAAGCTTGAGGCCGGCTCGCGCCGGCAGGCGGTCATGCGGGCACGCACGCTCGGGATGCTGGCAGCTTAGGCGGCCGCGCGGTGCCGGCACCGCGGCCGCTCATGGCCTTCTCTCCTCGTACCACCCCAGCGGCCCCGGCCGCAGATTCGTGTTGACCTGCTTGACGTGCTGGTACTCCAGCAGCCCGTTCGCGCCCAGTTCACGCCCGTAGCCGCTGCGCTTGCAGCCGCCCCACGGCGCCTCGGTGAAGGTCGGGTTGTAGCAATTGATCCAGGTCACGCCGGCCCGCAGCGCGCGCACCACGCGCAGCGCCCGAGCGCCGTCGCTCGTGAACACGCCGCCGGCCAGGCCGTAGGGCGTGTCGTTGGCCATCGCGATGGCCTCGTCCTCGGTCGAGAAGGCCTGGATGGAGGCGACCGGGCCGAAGACCTCCTCGCGGACGATCTCCATCGCGGGCGTGCAGTCGTCCAGCACCGTGGGTTGCATGAAGAAGCCAACGTCGCCGTGGCGCCGCCCGCCGCAGACCACCCGGGCGCCCTCGCCCGCCGCCCGCTCGACGAAGCCCAGCACGCGCTGCAGTTGCGCCTCGGAGACCAGCGCGCCGATGTCGGGATCGCCGAGCCCGCGGCCGATCGTCATCGCCCGCGCCCGCTCGGCCAGCCGCGCGACGAAGCGGTCCTTGATCGACGCTTCCACGAGGATCCGCGCGCCGGCCGAACAGACCTCGCCCTGGTTGAAGAACACGCCCACCATCGCCCATTCGACGGCGCCTTCCAGGTCCGCGTCCGCGAAGATCACGTTGGGCGACTTGCCGCCCAGCTCCAGCCCGACCTTCTTCAGGTTGCCCGCCGCCGCCCGCGCGATCGCCTGGCCGGTGCGCGTGCTGCCGGTGAAGACGATCATGTCCACGTCCTCGCTCCCGGCCAGCACCGCGCCGACCGCCAGGCCGGTGCCGAGCACCAGATTCGCGGTGCCCGGCGGGAGGCCGCACTGCTCGAGGATCTCGAACAGGACGATGGCCGACAACGGCGTCAGCTCGCTGGGCTTGAACACCACGCAGTTGCCCGCCGCCAGCGCCGGCGCGAGCTTCCAGGTGGCCATCAGCAGCGGATAGTTCCAGGGCGTGATCAAGGCGCAGACGCCGATCGGCTCGTGCATCGAGATCGACTGCATCGGGCCGAAGGCATCGGTGACTTCGTGGACACCGCCCTGCGGCATGCCGATCAGGCCGGCGTAGAAGCGGAAGCAGGCGGCGGCGTCCTCGATGTCGGCGCGGGCCTCGCGCAGCGGCTTGCCGTTGTCGCGGGAGTCGAGCACCGCGAGTTCCTCGGTGCGCGCGGCGATGGCGTCGGCCACGCGCAGCAGCAGCGCGGCGCGCTTCGGGCCGGCGGTGCGGCGCCAGCTGCCGTCGATGTCGAAGGCATGGCGCGCGGCGGCGATGGCGGCCTGCGCGTCCTCGGCCGCGCTGTCGGTGACGAGGCCGATCGCGCTGCCGTCGGCCGGGTCGATCACCTCGCGCGTGGCGCCCGAGGCGGCGGGCTGCCAGCGGCCGGCGATGTGGTTCAGTCCGATGCTCATGCGAGGTAGACCTTCCGCAGCGTCTCGGTCACGGTCCAGGTGGTGCGGGCGCCTGCGGCCAGGCGGCCGATGGCGCCCGGATAGAGGCGCAAGGCCGGCGTGCCGTCATCGAAGGCGACCGTGGCTTCGCCGGCGAGCACGACGAAGACCTCGTCGATCTCGACATCGGTGCTGGTACCCGGCGTCAGTTCCCAGATGCCGACTTCGCAGCCGCCCAGCACGGCCAGCGGGACCGCGCCGACGCGGGACTGGCCCGCCACCTCCCGCTCGGGCGGCATGGCGCTCAGTTCGAGCGTCAGCGCGGTGGTGTTCAGGACCGCGTTGGGCGGCAGCAGTTCGTTCTTCATCGTGACCTTCTTTCAGGAATCGAAGCCCAGGCCCATCGCATCGAGGCCGCGCAGCAGCAGGCCTCGCCGGCCCTCGTCGTGGTCGGCCGCATCGAGCGCGCGGCGCACCGCGGTGATCGCGCCCCAGGCGAGCGGCTCGGGCGGAAAGGGCATCGGCCGCTCGCGCACCATGCGCAGCCGGGTGCGCTCGGTGTCCAGGCCGAAGACCTTGTCGAGCAGCACGTTCGCCGCGAAACGCGTGGCGCCGACGCCCAGTCCGGTGAAGCCCGCCGCGTGGGCGACGCGACCGTCGTAGCCATCGCCGAAGAAGGCGCAGAAGCGCGCGGAGGTGTCGATCACGCCGCCCCAGCGGTGCGTGAAGCGGAGCCCTTCCAGCTGCGGGAAGGTGGTGAAGAAATGGCCGGCCAGCGTGCGGAAGGAGGCGGCCCGGTCCTCGTACTCCGGCCTGATCCGCCCGCCGAAGTGATAGACCGCGTCATAGCCGCCGAACAGGATGCGGCGGTCCCGCGTCAGCCGGTAGTAGTGGAACTGGTTGCCCATGTCGGCCACGCCCTGGCGGTTCTGCCAGCCGATGCTGTCCAGTTGCCGCGCGGACAAGGGCTCGCTCATCAGCACGTAGTCGTAGACCGGCACCGTGTGGCGGCGATAGCGCTTGAGCAGCGAGGGAAAGACGTTGGTGGCGAGGACGACCCGACCGGCGCTCACCGCACCGTCACCCGCATCGAGCGCGATGCGCCCAGCGTCACGCCGCAGCCGGCGCACCGGCGACTGCTCGTGCAGCCGCACGCCCAGTTGCGCCGCCACCCGCGCGAGGCCCGCCACCAGCTTGCCCGGATGCACCAGCGCGCAGCCCTCGCGTTCCCACCGGCCGCCCAGATAGGTCGGCGAATCCAGCTCTGCGCGCACGGCGGCCGCGTCGAGCCCATCCTGCAGCTGTGCCACCTGATAAGGCTCGACGGCCACCGTCAGCAGCCCCGTGCGCTCGAAATCGCAATCGATGCCATGGCGCTGCAGCGTGGCCTCCAGTTCATCGAGGTTGCGCTCGCCCATCGCGCGCAGCTGCGCCATCTCCTCGGGCCAGCGCCGCCGGCCGTTCTCCTCGCCATGCGTCAGGCTGGCCTCGCAGAAGCCGCCGTTGCGGCCCGAGGCGGCATGGCCGATGCGCTGCGCCTCCAGCAGCACGACGTCCAGTCCGGGATCCCGCTCCTTGGCGAGGATCGCGGTCCACAGGCCCAGGTATCCGCCGCCGACGATGGCGAGACCGGCCTGCGTGCTAACCCCGGATTTCAGCGCGGCAAGACCTGGCACCGGCGCGTCATCCAGCCAGAAGGGTCGCAGCACGCTGCCCGCCAGCGCGGCATCGACCACCGCCTCGGCCGGCGCCAGGCGTTCGAACACGGTTTGCGCCATGGCTAGAACCCCAGCTTGTCGCGCAGGTCGTAGTACCAGGCGCCCAGCGCGCTGAACGGCACGCGGAACATCCGCCCGCCCGGGAAGGGCAGGTGCGGCAGCCGCGCGAAGGCGTCGAAGCGCGCCGCCTGGCCGTCGATGGCCTCGGCCAGCACATTGCCGATCAGGTGCGTGAAGGTCACGCCATGGCCCGAGCAGCCATGCGAGTACCAGATGGTGTCGGACAGCCGGCCCACGTCGGGCAGGCGGCTCAAGGTCAGCTGGAAGTTGCCGCTCCACGCGTAGTCGATCCTGACGTCGGCCAGTTGCGGGAAGGTCTTGAGCATCTTGGGCCGGATCACCTTCTCGATCGCCCCGATCTCGTGGGCGCCGTAGTTGACGCCGCCGCCGTAGATCAGCCGGCCGTCGGCCGAGACGCGGTAGTAGTCGAGCAGGTAGTTGAGATCTTCCACGCAGTGGTTCTGCGGCAGCAGCGCGCGGCCCCGCTCGCCCAGCGGCTCGGTGGCCAGCACCTGCGTGCCGCAAGGCATCGTGCGGGCCTGCAGCGCGGGCTCCAGGTCGCCGATGTAGGCGTTGCAGGCGACGATGACGAAGCGGGCGCGCACGCTGCCCTGCGCGGTGTGCACGACCGGCTTCGCGCCGCGCTCGATGCGCGTGGCGCGCGTCTGCTCATGGATCACGCCGCCCAGCGATTCCAGCGCCGCCGCCTCGCCCTGCGCCAGCCGCAGCGGGTGGAAGTGCCCGCCGGTCGGGTCCACCAGCAGCGCCTGGTAGCGCTCGGTGTCCACGAGCTTGCGCATCTCGCCGCCGGTGACGATGTGCAGGCCCGGATGGCCGAGGCTTTCCCACAGCAGCTTGTGGTGCTGCAGCTGCTTCGCCTGCTTGTCGGTGATCGCCGCGAAGATGCCACCGTCCTGCAGATGGCAGTCGATGCCGAAATCGTGCACGTTGCGGCGCAGGATCGCGGCGCCCTCGAAGGCCATGTCGCCCAGCGGCTGCGCCACCTTGCGGCCGTAGCGGGCCGCGATGGTGTCGATGTCGCGCGAGTAGCTGTGGACGATCTGCCCGCCGTTGCGGCCCGAGGCGCCCCAGCCGACGCGGGCGGCCTCGAGCACGGCCACCTTGTAGCCGCGCCGCGCCAGCGCGATGCCGGCATTGAGCCCCGTATAGCCGGCGCCGACGATGCAGACGTCGGCCTCGGCCGCGCCCTGCAGCGCCGGCCGTAGCGGCTGCGGGAGGCCGGAGGCGGCGTAGTAGCTTCGCGTGTGTTCGATCATGGTCTCTACTCGATCCGCAGCCGGGTCCCCGTCATCGTAGGGCTTGATGGCCTCACGCGGCCTGCGGCGCACCGACACCGTCGCCCTTGGCTCGGGCGCGCAGCACCGCGAAGACCGCGGCGGCCAGCGCGCAGCAGCCCGCCGCGAAGGCGAAGGCATGGGCCGGGCTCCAGTGCTCCATCAGCGCGCCGCCGATCGCGGCGCCGACGCCGTTGCCGATGCACAGGGCGCTGGGGATCAGCGTCACGTAGCGGCCGCTGCGGTCGTACATCGGCACCGCGGTCATCATCAGCGTGGCCGCCGTGGCCCAGGCGACGACGAAGAGCAGGCTGCCGCCGATGAAGGCGCCCGCGCTGCCGGGCCGCGCCAGGACCAGCGCGGCGGCGGCGCAGGCCAGCAGCGTGGCGATGGTCCAGCGGAAGATGCCGCCGCGGCGGATCGCGCCGGGCACCGCGGCGCAGCCGACGATGCTGACGACATTGCAGCCACCCAATACCCGCTGCACCGTCTCGGCGCCGAGGCCCGCGGCCTGGCCCTGCAGCTCGACGAAGGTCCAGACGACGCCGACGCCGGTGTTCAGCGCCAGCAGCGCGAACAGGCCCAGCAGCGCGCCGGCGACGTTCGCCTGCCCGCCCTCCGCATGCTCGACCGTCAGCGGCTCGCCCGCCATGAACCGGCGCGCCATCGGCGCGCAGGCCAGCGCCAGCAGGCCCAGCAGCGTGAAGGCGCCGGTGGCCTGCCAGGCCGCGCCGATCTCCGGCAGCAGCACGGCCAGCAGCAGCGTGGAATAGAGCGTCTGGCTGATGACCAGCCAGGTGAGATTGCGCTCGGCCTTCTCGTGGATGCCGAGGTAGCGCATCGCCAGGCCGGCGAGCACGCCGCTGCTGAAGCCGGAGACGGCGCGCAGCGCGAGCGTGGCTCCGAACGCCGGGTGCAGCGCGGTGCAGAGATTGCTGACGCCGAAAGCCAGCGCAGCGGTGAACAGCGTGCGGCGCACCGGCACGCGGCTCAGCAGGCCCGACAGCACCAGCGGGCCCAGCGCGTTGCCGATGCTGTCCGCGGTGACGAACATGCCGATCTGCGTCTCCCCGTACTGCCACTGCGAGCCGGCCAGGAACACGAAGCCCGGCGTGGCGATCAGGAAGCTGGTGGCCACGCAGACCAGGGCCACCATCAGCACGATGAAGCCGGTCGGGCGCGGGGAGTTTGTTGTCGTCATGGGCGTCTCCAGTGACATCGTCTCAGAGCGAAGGGCGGTGCTTCAACCAGCCGATCGCCGGCTCCAGCGCGGCGCCGACGCGCAGCACCTCGCTCTCGCAGAAGGTCGGCGCGACGATCTGCACGCCGGTCGGCATCCCGTTGCTTGTCGCGAAGCCGCTGGGCACGCTGAGCACCGGATGGCGGCTCAGCACGTTGAACGGGAAGGTCATCGCATGGCTCAGCAGATAACCGTGAGCTTCAGCGGAGCCTTCGGCCGGCATGTCGTTGCGGGCCATCGTCGGGCACAGCAGGATGTCGTAGCGCTCGAACACGGCCTGCAAGGCCTGGTGCATGCGCGCCGAATCCTCGATCGAGCGCATGTAGTCCTCGGGCGTGTAGTCGGCCAGCGTCTCGACGGTGTCGATGATGAAGTCGCTGACCTCGCCCTCCCGGCCGGCGATCATCTCGCGCATGCCGCGCGCCATCACGAAGCCCAGGCCGATCGTGAAGGTCTCGCGCACCGAGGCGTTCCAGTCGATCTTCACTTCCTCGACGATCGCGCCCTGCTCGCGCAGGCATTGCGCCGCATGCAGCGTGTTGCGGACCACGTCCTCGTCCACGTCGAAGAAACCCAGGTCCAGCGACAACGCCACGCGCAGGCCCTTGACGCCCGGCCACTGCAGCGGCAGTTCGATCTTGGGCTTGATGCTGGCCGGGTCCAGCGAATGCGGGCCGTTGACGACGTTGAACATCAGCGCGCAGTCGGCCACCGAGCGGGCCATCACTGCGTTGTGGTTGTAGGTGTTCATCGCGAACTCGTACGAGCCCTCGGGCACCCGGCCGTAGCTGGCCTTCAGGCCGACGACGCCGTTGTAGGCGGCCGGGATGCGGGAGGAGCCGGCGATGTCGGAGGCGCTGGCCAGCGTCGCCATGCCGGCCGCCAGCGCCACGCCGCTGCCGCCGGAGGAGCCGCCGCAGCTCAGCGCCGGGTTCCAGGGGTTGCGCGTCACGCCGTGCAGCCTGGAGCGGGTGAAGGGCGCCACGCAGAGCTCGGGCACCTGCGTGCGGATGTGGATCAGCGCGCCGGCGTCGAGCAGGCGCTGGGTGATCGGGGCGTTCTCGGTGTCGGGCTGCTGGCCCAGGAGCACGGAGCCGACGTCGGTGTGCTCGCCCACCAGCGCGTGCTCATTCTTCAGTGCCGTGGGCAGGCCTTCCAGCGCGCCGGCCGTTCCGGCGCCGCCGGCGTACTTCGCCTCGGCGATGCGGGCCTGCTCGCGGGCCTGCTCGAAGCGGCGGGCGCGCACCGCGTTCAGCGCCGGCTCGACCTGCTCGATGCGCGCGATCTGCGCCTCCAGCAGCTCGACCGGCGACAGCTCGCGGCGGCGGAACAGGTGCAGCGCCTCGGTGGCGCCCAGGTAGCAGAGCTCGGTGTTGTGGGTGTTCGAATCCATGGCCCGGACTCTATCCGAGCAAATACTCGGATTAACTCGGGCAAACCCTCGATTCACGAGCTTTCGCTCGGGTTGGCTATGATCCGCTGATGCCTACGACCCGCGCCCGCAAGCCTGCCGCCACGCCCGAAACTCCCCCGCGCAAGGAAGTCGGCGTGCGCCGCGCGCCGCGCCAGGCGCGCTCGCAGGAGAAGGTGGACCGCATCCTCGCCGCCGCCGGCCGCGAGGTCGAGGAGGGCGGGCTGGACCGGCTGACGACCAACCGCATCGCCGCCGCGGCGGGCCTGTCGGTAGGCACCGTCTACGACTACTTCCCGAACAAGGAAAGCATCGTCGGCGCGCTGCTGGACGGCTGGCTGGCCCGCATCTTCGAGGCGGTGGACGGCGCCCATCCGCGCCACGGCACGGGCCTGGACCTGCTCAGCTACATCCGCGAGACGGTGGAGCGCTGCGCCCGGCTGTACGAGGAGCAGCCGGGCCTTTCCGTGCTGTTCGCGATGGTGCCGGCCGTGCCCGCGCTGCGCGACGCGACGCTGGCCCACGACGAGGCGATCTTCCGCACCCACGTCACCGCGCTGCAGCACTACGCGCCGCACGCGCCGCTGCCCGACGTCGAGGCGATCTCCCGCTGCATCCCGCTGATGGCGCACGACATCCTGACCGCCGCCATCGTCCACAAGCAGGGCGACCGGCAGAAGCTGATGAACTACCTGTACGTGGCCTTGATGGCGATGGCCTCTCGCGTCCTGATCGCCTGACGCCCGACTTCGCTCGACGAACACGCCCACTGCCGCCGGCAGCGCTGCGGCCTGGGCGGCTGCGGGGCGACATCGGTGGCGCCGAGGAGCGCAGCGACTCGCGGCCGCGCGCGCAGCGCGCTTCGTGAACTGACTTCGCGCCACTTGTCTGAGCGGCGCGTAGCGCAGCGAGTTTGGCGCGGGCAGCGAGTCGCGAGCACCGGAGGGCAGTCGACCCGCAGGGGAGACCGCCACCGCCGAGCCCCGCAGC
>NZ_LYVQ01000170.1 GCF_001984095.1 Pelomonas sp. KK5 | reverse complement strand
GCGCAGACGACGACCAGTGCGCCCCACAGCACCCGGCCATCCGCCAGCCGCAGCGAGTGCCCGTCGAGCGCCACCACCTCGCCGCGGACCACGGTGGCGCGCGCCTCTTCCAGCCATTGCGCGGCCGCCTTGGGCGGGAACACGCGCGCATCGGACGCCACGCGCAAGCCGCCGGCCAGGCCCGGCCGCAGCGCGGGCTCCAGGCGGGCCAGCGCGGCGGCGTCGAGCAGCTCGGTGGCGATGCCGCGCTCGGCATACCAGGCGTGCTTGCGCCGGGCCTCGTCCTGCTCATCGTCGTCGGCTGCGATCCAGATCGTGCCGCAGCGCTGGTGCTCGACCCGCCCGGCGCGGCCAGGTTCCTCGGCCAGCCACTGGTCCCATAACTCGCAGGATCGACGGCTCAACGCGAACTCGTTGGCGTCGTCGACGACCAGCAGGTGGCCCATCGCCGCCGCGGTCGCGCCGCCGCCGATGGCGCCGCTCTCGACCACCGCCACCGTCAGGCCCTGCCGCGCGAACTCCCGCGCGCAGGCGGCGCCGACGATGCCGGCTCCGACGATCAGCACGTCGGCGGTGCGCTTCTTCGTCAAGTGCTGATGCCCCAGGCGAAGGGATCGCCGTCCTGGAACACCAGCGCGGCGTCGAGGTTCACGAAGGCGCGGCCGGTGATCGTTGGCAAGACCTGGCCCTCACGATCGCCGATGCGGTAGCTGGCCTCGAACACGCTGCCGATCACGCTTTCCTGCCGCCAGCGCTGGCCCGGCGCCAGCTTGCCCTCGGCCGCCAGGCAGGCCAGCTTGGCGCTGGTGCCGGTGCCGCAGGGGCTGCGGTCGTAGGCCTTGCCGGGGCAGAGCACGTAGTTGCGGCCGCTGTTGGCGGCGTCGTGCGCGGGGCCGGTCAGCTCCACGTGGTCGATGTGGGCGGGCAGCTGCTGGCGCAGCGCCCAGGCGAAGGCCAGCAGCTCGTCCTGGTGGGCCAGGTCCAGCGGGATGCCGTGGTCGGCGCAGAGAAAGAACCAGTTGCCGCCCCAGGCGATGTCGCCATGGACCGTGCGGCCGTCGACGGTCACTGCCACGTTCGCCTGCTCGCGCCAGGCCGGCACGTTGGCGACGCTGACGCGGCCGTCCTCGTGCAGCGTGGCGCCGACGCGGCCGACCGGCGTCTCGATACGGTGCTCGCCGGGCCCGATGCGGCCCAGGTGCGCCAGCGTGGCGACCAGCCCGATCGTGCCGTGCCCGCACATGCCCAGATAGCCGACGTTGTTGAAGAAGATCACGCCGGCGGTGCTGTCCGGCTCGACCGGCTCGCACAGCAGCGCGCCGACGATCACGTCCGAGCCGCGCGGCTCGTTGACGACGGCGCTGCGCCAGCGGTCGTGCCGGGCCTTGAAGACGGCGAGGCGCTCGGCCATCGTGCCGCGGCCGAGCTCGGGCCCGCCGGAGACGATGACGCGGGTCGGCTCGCCGCCGGTGTGGGAGTCGATGATTCTGGTCGGGCTCGTCATTCGATCACCTGTTGGGCAAAGCGGCGCAGGTAGTCCATCAAGGCATCGCTCGCGCTTGCCGCGGCCTCCTGCTCGCCGGCGACGATAGCTCGCGCCACCGCCTCATGGCAGCGCGCGCCTTCGGCCAGGTCGCCATGATGCTGGTAGGCGTACCAGAAGCGCCGGCACTGGATCACCATCGGCACGACGGCGGCCACCGCCGCCGGGTTGCGGCAGGCGGCGTGGATCACATGGTCCAGCGCCTGGTCGGCCTGCATGTAGGCGGCCAGGTCGGCCTGGGCGCCGGCCTTGTGCATGGCCTTGGCGCAGGCGGCCAGCTTCTCGCGCTGCGGCGGCGTGGCGCGGCGGGCGGCGGTGGCGGCGATCAGGCGCTCCAGCGCGCGGCGGGCTTCCAGCAGGTCCAGGTGCTGGGCCAGCTGGATATCGCTGACCAGCAGGCCGCGGCGCGGCAGCTGCACGATCAGGCCGTTGGCGACCAGCCGCATCAGCGCCTCGCGGGTGGGCGTGCGGCCGAGGCCCGTGCGCTCGATCAGCTCGGCCTCCACCACCGGCGCGCCGGGCTTCAGCGCCAGCGTGGCGATCAGCGATTCGATCGCGTCGTAGGCCTGGTCGGCCACCCGACGGGATTCAGGCCGCGGCGCCGTGGCGGCTTCAGAAGAGGCCATGCAGGTCCGGGCGGGTCTCGATGCCGGTGCGGATGATCGCCTCGACCCGCGCGCGCTCCTCGCCGGCCAGCGGCAGGCGCGGGCGGCGCACATGCTCGTTGCCGACGCCGGCCAGCGTCTCGGCCAGCTTGATGTTCTGCACCAGCTTGGTCGACACGTCCAGGTGCAGCAGCGGCGTGAACCACTGGTAGAGCTTCAGCGCCTCGTCGTAGCGTTTCGCCCGCATCAGCTTGTAGAGCGCCACCGTCTCGGCCGGGAAGGCGGTGCACAGGCCGGCCAGCAGGCCGTCGCAGCCCAGGGCCAGGCCTTCGAAGCTCAGGTCGTCCACGCCGATGAAGAGCTGGTACCGCTGAGCCACGACGTTACGCAGGTCGGTCAGGCGGCGGATGTTGTCGGTGGACTCCTTGATCGCGACCAGCCATTCGCAGTCGGCCAGCGCCAGAAAGTCGGCCGGCGTCAGGTCCACCTTGTAGGCCACCGGGTTGTTGTAGACCATGATCGGCAGGCGGGCCGCGGCGGCGATCGTGCGGACGTTGGCCATCGCCTCGCGGGTGTCGGCCGGGTAGAGCACCGAGGGCATCAGCATCAGGCCCTGCACGCCCAGCTCGCGGGCGGCCTCGGCATAACGGATCGCGTTGGCGGTGCGCGTCTCGCTGACGTTGGCCAGCACCGGCACCCGGCCGTCCGCCACGCGCAGTGCGGTCTTCGCCACTTCCAGCTTCTCCTCCAGCGACAGCGTGCTGGCCTCGCCCAGCGAGCCGCCGGTGACGATGCCGTCGATGCCGTTCGTGATCAGCCAGTCGTAGTGGCGCTCCATGGCGGCGATGTCGAGGTTCTCGTCGGCATCGAACTTGGTCGTGACGGCCGGGAAGATGCCGGACCAGCGGGGCAGGGAAGACATGCAATGCTCCGATATGCTGTAGATATATTTACGATATGCGAAGAGATGCGAGCCGTCAAGGGTGAGGGTTTGAACCGACTTGAAGGACGGGCAAGCGGCGGCATCTCCGTGGCGGAGCGGCCTGCCCGGGGCTGCTGGCTACAATCGTTTGTTCAACCGCCCGCGGCCATTCGTGAATGGATGCCCGCAAGAGCGCCTACCTCCGAGGAATTCCAAGTGTTCATTTCCACTGCCTTTGCCCAGACCGCAGGCGCCGCCGCCGGCACGGACTCGATGTTCGGCCAGTTCGGCCAGATGATTCCGCTGGTGCTGATGTTCGTCGTCCTGTACTTCGTGATGATCCGGCCGCAGATGAAGCGCCAGAAGGAAGTGCGCACGATGATCGAGGCGCTGGCCAAGGGCGACGAGGTCGTGACCTCCGGCGGCCTGCTGGGCAAGGTCACCAAGATCAACGAGACCCTGCTGACGCTGGAAGTGGCGTCCGGCGTGGAGCTGCAGGTGCAGCGCTCGGCCGTCGTCCAGGTGCTGCCCAAGGGCACCGTCAAGTAAGCGCGTCAGTTAGCAAGCTAGCGGCGAGCGGGCCCCTCTCGGGCCTGCTTTGCCGTTTGGGCCACCCGCCCACCAGGAAGCACATCCATGAACCGTTACCCGCTGTGGAAGTACGCGATCCTCGTCGTCGCGATGCTTGTCGGCCTGATCTACACGCTGCCGAACTTCTTCGGCGAGGCGCCCGCTGTGCAGATCTCCAGCGCCAAGGTCGTCGTCAAGGTCGACGATGAGCTGAAGAAGCGCGTGGAGGCCACGCTGGCCGCCGCCAAGCTGACGCCGGACTATGTCCAGCTCGAAGGCACGTCCATCAAGGCGCGCTTCGCGGACACCGACACGCAGATCAAGGCCAAGGACGCGATCGTCGCCGACCTGAACAAGGACCCGGCCGACCCGTCCTACATCGTCGCGCTGAACCTGCTGTCGCGCTCGCCGCAGTGGCTGTCGGCCCTGCATGCCTTCCCGATGTACCTGGGCCTGGACCTGCGCGGCGGCGTGCACTTCCTGATGCAGGTGGACATGAAGGCGGCGATCACCAAGAAGGCGGACTCGCTGGTCGGCGACGTGCGCACGCTGCTGCGCGACAAGAACATCCGCCACGCCGGCATCAGCCGCGACGGCAACAACGTCGCCATCGCCTTCCGCGAGCCGGCGATCCGCGCGCAGGCACTGGACGTGCTGAAGTCCGGCCTGCCCGAGGAGATCTGGACCGAGTCCGCCGATGGCGGCCTGGTCGGCACGCTCTCGCCCGCGGCGATGAAGAACGTGCAGGACGTGGCGCTGAAGCAGAACATCCAGACCCTGCACAACCGGGTCAACGAGTTGGGCGTGGCCGAGCCGGTGATCCAGCAGCAGGGCGCCGACCGCATCGTCGTGCAGCTGCCCGGCGTGCAGGACACGGCCAAGGCCAAGGACATCATCGGCCGCACCGCCACGCTGGAACTGCGCATGGTGGACGACAGCGCCGAGGCCCAGGCCGCGCTGGCCGGCTCCGGCCCGGTGCCCTTCGGCACCGAGCGCTACATCGACCGCGGCCACGGCCCGATCATCGTCAAGCGCCAGGTCATCATCACCGGCGACAACCTCGAGGACGCCCAGCCCGGCTTCGACGAGAACCACCAGCCGGCGGTGCACCTGAAGGTCGACGCCAAGGGCGCCCGGATCATGAAGGACACCTCGCGCGAGAACATCAACAAGCGCATGGCGATCATCCTGTTCGAGAAGGGCAAGGGCGAGGTCGTCACGGCGCCGAACATCCGCAGCGAGATCAGCGACCGCTTCCAGATCTCCGGCGCGATGACCGCCCAGGAGGCCGCCGACACCGCGCTGCTGCTGCGCGCCGGCTCGCTGGCCGCTCCGATGGAGATCATCGAGGAGCGCACCGTCGGCCCGAGCCTGGGCCGCGAGAACATCGACAAGGGCGTGCACAGCGTGGTCGGCGGCTTCGTCGCCGTGGCCGCCTTCATGTGCCTGTACTACATGCTGTTCGGCGCCTTCTCGGCGCTGGCGCTGGGCTTCAACCTGCTGCTGCTGGTGGCGGTGCTGTCGATGCTGCAGGCCACGCTGAGCCTGCCGGGCATCGCGGCCATCGCGCTGGTGCTGGGCATGGCGATCGACGCCAACGTGCTGATCAACGAGCGCATCCGCGAGGAACTGCGCAGCGGCGCCTCGGCGCAGGCGGCGATCAACCTCGGCTACGAGCGCGCCTTCGGCACCATCCTGGACTCCAACGTCACCACGCTGATCGCCGGCGTGGCGCTGCTGGCCTTCGGCTCGGGCCCGGTCAAGGGCTTCGCCGTCGTGCACTGCCTGGGCATCCTGACCTCGATGTTCAGCTCGGTGGTGTTCTCGCGTGCGCTGGCCAACCTCTGGTATGGCCGTCAGAAGAAGCTCAAGTCGCTGTCGATCGGCCAGGTGTGGAAGCCCACGCCCGACGCCGCAGCCGATGCCACCCAGGACGCCACCAAGGCCTGAGACGACATGGAACTGTTCCGCATCCGACGGGATCTCCCGTTCATGAAATATGCGTTGGTGCTCAACGCGATTTCCTTCATCACCTTCGCCGCCGCCGTGTTCTTCCTGGCCACGCGCGGGCTGCACTTCTCGATCGACTTCACCGGCGGCACCACGGTCAACGTGCACTACGCGCAGTCGGCCGATGTCGAGAAGGTCCGCAAGGCTGTGGCCTCGCTGGGCTACGAGGACGTGCAGGCGCAGAACTTCGGCAGCTCGCACGACGTGCAGATCCGCGTGCAGAACCGCCCCGGCGTCAACCAGCTGCAGCTGGTGGACCAGATGTTCGCCAAGCTCTGCACCACCGAGGGCGGCGAGGCCAGCCACCAGGACAGCGTGACGCCGCAGGGCGAGAGCGTCTCCAAGCGGGTGTGCATGGCCGGCGGCGCCGAGCCCTTGCAGTTCCAGAGCAGCGACGCGGTGGGCCCGTCGATCGGCGCCGAGCTGGCGCAGGACGGCCTGAAGGCGCTGGCCTTCGTCGTCGTCGGCATCGTGATCTACCTGGCGATCCGCTTCGAGTGGAAGTTCGGCGTGGCCGGCATCATCGCCAACCTGCACGACGTGGTGATCATCCTGGGCTTCTTCGCTTTCTTCCAGTGGGAGTTCTCGCCCACGGTGCTGGCGGCGGTGCTGGCGGTGCTGGGCTATTCGGTCAACGAGTCGGTGGTGATCTTCGACCGGGTGCGCGAGGCCTTCCGGCGCTTCCGCAAGATGAACACCCACGAGGTGATCGACCACGCGATCACCAGCACGATCAGCCGCACCATCATCACCCACGGCTGCACGCAGCTGGTGGTGCTGTCGATGCTGATCTTCGGCGGCCAGACCCTGCACTACTTCGCCATCGCGCTGACCATCGGCATCTGCTTCGGCATCTACTCCTCGGTCTTCGTCGCCGCGGCGATCGCGATGTGGCTGGGCGTCAAGCGCGAGGATCTGATCAAGCTGCCGGTGAACAAGGACGACCCGGACGATCCGAACGCCGGGGCGGTGGTGTAGAGTCGATTCAACCGAGACAAACCCCAAGCGCCTGCCCTGTCCATGACCGCTGACGCCCGCACGAAGGCCCTGGCCACACAGGCGCGGCGCGTCTATGTCGAGGCCATGGTGCGGGGCATGGGGCCGCTGACCTCGACGCTGAACAACACCGTCGACCAGCTGTTGCTGAAGCCGGCCGAATACGCGGTGATGGTGGCGCGCCGTGACGGCGCCCAGTCCTGGAAGCGGCACGGCCTGCGCTGGGCCCAGCGCTTCGTCGGCAGCATCCGCGTGGCCTTCGAGCGTGGCGTGCCCGAGCCGCCGCGGCCGCCGGGCGTCTCCATCGGCGACCCGGCCTCCACCGGCCGCATGACCCTGGTGGACGACGACACCATCGAGCGCGAGATCACCGGCTCCCGGCTGACGCTGGCGATGATGGACCGCGCCACCTGGGAGTTCACCGACCTGCGCACCCGCATGCAGTCGCTGGAGGACCAGGACGACCTGCCCCCGCAGGACCTGCTGCGCGCCCAGGTGATCACCCGGCTGGTGCTGGACGCCTGGACCGAAGCCACGCTGGACGCCTCCGTCTGGCAGATGCTGCAGTACGAGCTGCAGGAGGAGTTCGCCCAGCTGATCAGCGAGGCCTACCACGAGGCCAACCGCTGGCTGATCTCGCAGAGCGTACTGCCCGAGGTGGACCTGCGGCCCTTCATCCGGCGTTCGCCGCAGGCGGCGGGCGCCGCGGGCTTCATCAACCAGCCGCCCTATGTGCCGCCGCCGGCCTACCAGGCGCCCGGCGACCCGCGCAGCTCGCGCGATTTCTCCCGCGAGCCGCTGCCGCCGCCGGCCAGCCCGGCGCCCGCGCGCAGCATGGCCCGCTACCATGCGGACGAGGTCTTCCACCAGCTGCAGCGGGTCGTCGGCCGCCAGGTGCCGGGTTTTGCCGCCACCGAGATCCAGGGTCTGGCCACCGCGCCGGTCGCCCCCTTCGGCAGCCGCACCTCGCGCGGCACGGCCCCGGCGTCCGCGCCGTCCGAGCGCGTGATGTCGGCGCCGGCTGCCGCCGCCAGCCCGCGGCTGACGGCTGCCATCAAGCACGCCCAGGAGTCACTGCAGCGCCAGCCCGCCCCGGTGGCGGGCTCGGCGCTGCCGCCCGAGACCCAGGCGCCGCTGCAGCTGGAAGAGCTGAAAGCCCGCAGCCAGGCCTTCAAGCAGGTGCTCAAGCAGGCGGCCGATTCGCCGGCCGAGCGGGCGACGATCGAGATCGTCGCGATGATGTTCCAGGCCATCCTGACCGAGGAGCGGATCCCCGCGGTGCTGCGCGTGTGGTTCGCGCGGCTGCAGATGCCGGTGCTGCGGGTGGCCGTCAGCGAGCCCGACTTCTTCGCCGCCACCGACCACCCGGCCCGCCAGCTGATCGACCGCATGGGCGCCTGCGTGATGGGCTTCTCCGGCGGCACCGGTCCCACGGCGGGCACCGTTGGCGACCCGCTGGAGCGCGAGATCAAGCGGGTGGTGCAGGTGGTCGAGGCCTATCCGGACACCGGCCGGCGCGTCTTCGCCACGGTGCTGGCCGAGTTCGAGAAATTCCTCAGCCACTACTTCGAGAACGAGAACCAGGCCTCGAAGAAGGGCGTCTCGCTGGCCCAGCAGGTCGAGCAGCGCGAGACGCTGGCGATCCAGTACACGATCGAGCTGCGCAAGATGCTCAACGAGGTGCCGGTGCAGGACGGCGTGCGCGAGTTCCTGTTCCAGGTCTGGGCCGATGTGCTGGCCGTCACCGCGGTGCGCACCGGTGCGCAGTCGGACGCGACCAAGGCGATGAAAAAGGCGGCGGCCGACCTGATCTGGTCGGCCAGCGCCAAGGTCTCGCGCGAGGAGCGGGCCGAGGTGATCCGCCGCCTGCCGCCGCTGCTGAAGACGCTGCGCGACGGCATGGGCCACGCCGGCCTCTCGCAGGAGAAGCAGGACGAGCACGTCCGCGCCCTCAACAACTCGCTGGCCGCGGCCTTCACCGCCAAGGCCGCCGCCATCCCGCGCGAGCGCCTGGACGAGCTGATGGACCAGCTGCAGACGCTGGAGGCCCTGCTGCCCGAGGGCGAGGACGAGTCGATGCTGGACGAATCGATCGTCCGCGACCTGTCGGGGCACGAGTCTGAGGACCTGGAAGTGGTGGCCGAGGGCGGCGCCCAGCCGACGCCGGCGATGCAGGCCTGGGCCCGCGAGCTGCAGATCGGCAGCTGGTACATGCTGGACTACCGCAATCGCAACGAGGCGGTGCAACTGGCCTGGCGCGGCATGCGCCGGCAGTTCGTGCTGTTCGTGACGCCGCAGGGCCGCGGCGTGCTGTTCCAGCTGAGCCGGGTGGCGGCCTTCCTGCAGGCCGGGCTGCTGTTGCCGGCGCAGGACGAGGCGCTCACGGTGACGGCCACGCGCAATGCGCTGGCCAAGCTCGACGTCGATCCGAGCCGCTTGCTCAGCTGATCAGTGGATCAGCCGGTCTTCCGGCGCGACGAAGAGCTCGTCGAGGATCAGCGCGTCGGGCTCCTCGCCCAGGCTCCAGAACACCATCAGCACGATGATCTTCAGGTCTTCCAGGTCCAGCGGGGCACCGGGGATGGCCATCGCCCGGTCGATCACCATCTCGCGCATCGGCGGCGGCAGGACGCCGGCGGATTCGAGGAAGCTGATGAAGCCGATCGAGGGCTCGCCGAGGTGCTCCAGTTCGTCCGGTGTGTGCACCCGCACGCTGTGCACGCTCTGCTGGCCCTGGTAGGAGGATGCCGCGCCGGCCAGGCCGTCCAGCCAGGACAGGGCTTCCTGGATTTCGTCGCTTTCGAAGCCGACGGCTGACAATTTGCGCGTCAACTGGGCGTGATCCGGACAGGCATCGGGGCGCCAGTAGGTTTCGTAGAGGTAGACGAGCACGTCAAACATGGGCCGATGATACCCGAGGGGATTTCCGGCGCTGCGGGCGAAAGACCCGCAAAAACCCCGGCAAAACCGGCGCTTGAAGCACCGATTTATCAGCCTGCCGCGCGGCGCTGGAACAGCTGGCCGGCGAGCCGGGCCACGCTGCCCGCGAGCTCCAGCTCCAGCAGTTCGCCGCTGAGCTCGGCGGCGGAGCGGCCGCTGCGGTTGACCAGTTCGTCCAGCGAGACCGGGTCGTAGCCCATCAGGGCCAGCAGCGGGTTCGACTCGACGGCAGGAGCGCCATCCGCTTGAGGTGCCGGCGGCGCCGCTCCCGCCGTCGCCGGCAGTTCCTCCAGCACGTCCTCCACCGTTGCCACCAGCTTCGCGCCCTGCTGGATCAGTGCGTGGCAGCCGTGGCTCTGCGGTGAATGGATGGACCCGGGGATCGCGAAGACCTCGCGACCGGCCTCGCTGGCCATGCGCGCGGTGATCAGCGAGCCGGATCGCAAGGCCGCCTCGACCACCAGGCAGCCCTGCGCCAGGCCCGCGATGATGCGGTTGCGCCGCGGGAAGTTGGGCGCCAGCGGCGGCGTGCCCAGGCTGTATTCGCTGACCAGCAGGCCCTGCGCCGCGATCTGCTGGCCCAGCGCCTGGTGGCGGCGCGGATAGATCTGGTCCAGCCCGGTGCCGACCACGGCGATCGTGCCGGTCTCCAGCGCGCCGCGGTGGGCGGCGCCGTCCACGCCCAGCGCCAGGCCTGAGACGATGGTCAGCCCGGCGCGGCCGAGGCTCCGGGCGAAGGCCTCGGCGTTGTCGCGGCCCTGGGCGGTCGGGTTGCGGCTGCCGACGATGGCCAGCATCGCCGGCGCGCCGAGCAGTTCGCGGCGCCCGTGCAGGTACAGCAGCAGCGGTGGATCGGCCGTCTGCAGCAGGGCGGGCGGATAGTCGGGGTCGCCCAGCGTGAGGATCGAGTGGGTGGGGTCGGACTGCAGCCAGGTCCAGCTGCGCTCAAGCAGGCCGGGGTCGGCCGGGAGGGCCAGCGCCTTGGCCTGCTCGGCGTCGAGGGCCTCGCGCCAGCGTGCTGACGGCAGATCGAACACCGCCTGCGGTGAACCGGCAGCAGCCAGCAGGCGTCGGGCGGAGCCCAGGCCGATGCCCGGTGTTTCCAGCAGGCGCAGCCAGGCGGCGAGTTCCGCGCGCTCCATGGCTGCAGGCGTCCGGATCCGGGCTCAGGGCTGGCTGAAGCGGTCGCCGGGCGCGACGGCATCGGTGACCGAGATGATCAGCGCGTAGGAGACGCGCTTGTAGGTCTGGAAGACGAACAGGACGCCGTTGCGTTCGTCGGGGAGCTTGATCTCCTGGCGGCGCTCGCCGGTGGTGTCGGTGACCCGGCGGCCGTCGCTCCACAGGGCCAGCACGTGGCCGCGCTCCAGGCCGTCCTGGCTGCCCTTGTTCAGCGAGACGATCTGGTTCTGCCCGCCGTAGACCGCGTCTCCGTACAGCGAGATCACCTGGCCGGTGATCGCCTCCGCCGGCGCGTGCGGCACATAGGCGGCGAAGCCGCGCTGCGGCACCGGGGAGAGCCGGTCGCCGATGCCGACTTCCTGCTTCACGGTCTTGATGCGCAGCGTGGCCGGCACCGCTTCGGTCTTGCCGTCGCGGTCCAGCGTGCCGCTGGGGCGGATCATCTCCGCGGTGCCGATATAGGGTGCCTCGAAGCCCAGCACTTCCTTGGTGGTCGGATCGCGCAGCGGCGTGGTGTTGCGGAACAGGCGGTAGTCGCTGGCCTGGGCCAGTTGCTCGCCCAGCGCGTAGGCGATGTCGCCGCGGGCGGCCAGCACGCGGCCCTCGGGCGTGGCGACGACGCGGGGCGCCTTGGCGAGCTCGTCGGTGTCGAAGACGACCGCGTCGGTCAGGAAGGGCTCGATCAGGTTGGTCGGGATGGCGGTGATCGCGCCGGTGGCGGTATCGCTGCTGCGCACGCGCGGCGAGAGCTTGACCGTGGGGCCGGCGCTGTCGCTGCCGCGGCCCAGCTGCAGCCGTGCGCGGCCGTCCACCTTGATCAGCACCAGCAGCTGGCCCGGGTAGATCAGGTGCGGGTTGCGGATCTCCTCGCGGTTCATGCCCCACAGCTCGGGCCAGCGCCAGGGGCTCTTCAGGAACAGCTTGGAGATGTCCCACAGCGTGTCGTGGGGCTTGACCGTGTAGTTGTCGGGCGCGTCGGGTGCCAGTTCGGACAGCGGTACGCCGGCCTGGGCCACCTGCTGCGCGGTGGCGCGCTGCTCGGGGGTGATGGGGTAGGTGGCGGCCTGGGCTATCGGGCCGGTCAGCACGGCCGCTGCGAGGCCGAAGGCCAGGGCAGTACGGATATTCTGGGATGCTTGGAATTCGCGAAGGGCACTAAACGGCATGCAGGGCATCAAATGCTCTCTCCCGCGGCGCTCGCGGATGGGTTGATCTGCTGATTCTGCAGGGGCGACGAAAGGGATTTGATCTGGCCCAGCTTAATATTTCTCAGATCGGCGAAAATATGTCCCTCATATTCCCTGCGCCGGAGAATTCTGCCCCCAATCAGAGGCCGTCGCAATGAATGGCGCCGGCGACCCCGGCCACTTGCAAGCACTTACAAACCGGCGTTGTGCCAAGTCCACAACCCCCGCTACCCATAGCTCCATGTCGAAACTGAACATCCTGAGATACCCCGATCCGAAGCTGCATATCGTGGCCAAGCCGGTCGCCGAGGTCGACGAGCGCATCCGCACGCTGGTCGACGACATGCTGGAAACCATGTATGCCGCCGACGGCGTGGGCCTGGCCGCCACGCAGGTGGACGTGCATGAGCGCGTGATCGTGATGGACACCTCCGAGAGCCGCGACCAGCCGCGCGTGCTGATCAACCCCGAGCTGATCGCGCAGAGTGCCGAGATGACCGAGGGCGAGGAAGGCTGCCTCTCGGTGCCGCAGATCTACGACAAGGTGCCGCGCCACACGAAGGTGACCGTGCGCGCGCTGGGCCGCGACGGCCAGCCGCACGAGTTCGAGGCCGAGGGCCTGCTGGCCGTCTGCGTGCAGCACGAGATGGACCACCTGATGGGCAAGGTCTTCGTCGAGTACCTGAGCCCGCTCAAGCGCGAGCGGATCAAGACGAAGATGGTCAAGAAGACGCGCGACGAACAGCGCCGTTGATGAAGGCGATCTTTGCCGGCACGCCGGAATTCGCGGCGACCGCGCTGGCGGCGATGCTCAATGCCGGCATCACGGTGCCGCTGGTGCTCACGCAACCCGACCGGCCCGCCGGCCGCGGCATGAAGCTGCAGGCCTCGCCGGTCAAGCAGCTGGCCCAGGTACAGGGCATCCCGGTGGCGCAGCCGCGCAGCCTGCGGCTGGACGGCAAGTTCCCCGATGAAGCCGCCGCCGCCCGCCAGGCGCTGCTCGATGCGAAGGCGGATGTGATGGTCGTCGCCGCCTACGGCCTGATCCTGCCGCAATGGGTGCTGGACCTGCCGCGCCGCGGCTGCCTGAACATCCACGGCTCGCTGCTGCCGCGCTGGCGCGGGGCGGCGCCGATCCACCGGGCGATCGAGGCCGGTGACGCCGAGACCGGCATCACCATCATGCAGATGGACGCCGGCCTGGACACCGGCGACATGCTCTTGATCGAGCGCGAGCCGATCACGGCCGCCGACACGACGGCCACCTTGCACGACAAGCTCGCCGCGATGGGCGGCCGGATGATCGTCCAGGCGCTGCGCGCCGAATCGCTGAGCGCCACGCCCCAGCCTGCCGAAGGCATTACCTACGCTCACAAGATCGAGAAGGCTGAAGCTGCCATCGACTGGCGCCAGGACGCCGCGCAGATCGAGCGCCGGCTGCGCGCCTTTGATCCCTTCCCGGGTGGTGCCGCCTCGCTGGGCGGCGAGGCGCTGAAGATCTGGCGCGCCGAACTGGCCGAGGGCAGCGGCGCGCCCGGCACGGTGCTGGCCGTGGACGAGCGCGGCCCCGTCGTCGCCTGCGGCAGCGGCGCCGTGCGGCTGACCGAGCTGCAACGTCCCGGCGGCAAGCGACTTCCTGCCGCCGCCTTCTTGCAATCCCGCCCCTTGGCTCCAGGTGAAGGATTCGATCCCACCCCGGAGGGCTGACAAGCCATGTTCAACCTGCTGAAGACCGCCGTGCTGATGGCCGCCATCACGGCGCTGTTCATGGCCATCGGCGCCATGATCGGCGGCCGTGCCGGCATGAGCATCGCGCTGCTGGTGGCCATCGGGATGAATTTCTTCAGCTACTGGTTCTCGGCGGACATGGTGCTGAAGATGTATCGCGCCCGCGAGGTGGACGAGACGACGGCGCCCCAGTTCTACGCGATGGTGCGAGAGCTGGCGCAACGCGCGCAGCTGCCGATGCCCAAGGTCTACCTGATCGACGAGGACGCGCCCAACGCCTTCGCCACCGGCCGCAACCCCGAGCATGCGGCCGTGGCCGCGACCACCGGCATCCTGCGCGTGCTGACGGCCGCCGAGCTGCGCGGCGTGATGGCGCACGAGCTGGCCCATGTGCGCCACCGCGACATCCTGATCAGCACGATCAGCGCGACGATGGCCGGCGCGATCTCGATGCTGGCCAACTTCGCGATGTTCTTCGGCGGTCGCGACAGCGAGGGCCGGCCGAGCAACCCGATCGCCGGCATCGCCGTGGCC
>NZ_LYVQ01000169.1 GCF_001984095.1 Pelomonas sp. KK5 | reverse complement strand
CGGCGTCGAGCCCGCACAGCTGGACCGCCTGCACGGCCCGGTGGGCCTGGACATCGGCGCCCGCACGCCGCCGGAGATCGCGCTGTCCATCCTGGCCCAGATGACGGCCGAGCGCTACGGCCACGTCGTCGGATCGGCCGCGGCCGATCCCGGCTGTGCGCTGAATTAACAAGTTAGTAACTGTTTCGATACGAAGGAGCCACTCGACCATTCGGCCGATAGGCACGGTGATCCGCAGCCTGAACACTGACGCTATCGAACGATAGGATGGCGGAGGATTGCATGCTCGAGCTGGAAGTTGCCGACGGGGACGGCAGCAACGTCGTGGCGCTGCGGGAGCGCGAGGCCGGCGCTGCGGCCGCCCTGGCGCTGGATGCCACGCTGATGGTGGCCATCCTCAACGAGATCGACTACCCGCTGTTCGTGCTGTCGCAGGCGCTGGTGCCGCTGCACATCAACAAGGCGGCCCAGGCGCTGCTGGGCGGCGCCCTGCCCGGCCAGCACCGGCCGGAAGACCGCGCCCGGCTGGCCGAGGCGATCGACGGCGCGCTGCAGCGCGGCCGCCGCAACCTGGTCACCGTGCAGCTCGCGCCCGGCGACCGCCACCCCACGCCGCTGGCCGTGATCCCGCAGCGCGACTCGCTGGGCCGCGCCGCGGTGCTGCTGATCGTGGCCAAGCCGCAACTCTGCCCCGAGCTGACGCTGCAGGGCTACGCCCGCGCGATCAACCTGACCGACCGCGAGACGCTCGTGCTGCAGGGCCTGTGGGCCGGCCTCACGCCCGAGGAGATCGCCCGCGAGCGGGGCGTGGCGCTGTCCACGGTGCGCTCGCAGCTGTCCTCGCTGCGCGCCAAGACCGGCGCCAAGGACCTCAAGGGCGTGACCCAGCGCATCGGCATGCTGCCGCCGCTGGTGCATGCATTGGCCGGAAAGGTCTGAGCCCGGCTGACGCCGGGATAACGCCTTACTTCATCGTGTAGCCGCGGCCGTCCATGCAGGCTTCGACCGCGCGGTTGAACACGGAGGCGGAGTTCATCGCCGAGGGTTGCGTCGTCGCCCAGCGGTTGCATTCCTGGCGGTCGGCCTCGGTCTGCTCGGCGCTCTGGCCATTGCGCGGGTAGATGATCGGATCGGGCCGCGCCGCGGGCGGTGCCGGCGGGGCGACCACCGGGGCAGCAGCCGCCACCTGCGCGCCGTCGATGCCCGGCGGCGGCGTCACGACCACATAGCCCGGTCCGCTGCGGTAGGCCGAGTAGTACACGCCGTTGGCGTAGTAGTAGGGCAGGCCGCCCAGGGTCAGCGTCACGTAGTCCAGCGGCAGCACCGGGATCACGACGCCCGGCGGGGGCAGCACGACGCGGTAGCCGCCGCCGTAGGGGCGGTACCAGATGCCGCTGGAGTACCAGAAGCGGTCGGGGCCGAAGCCGATCGAGATCGAGGCGCCCGGCAGCACCGAGGCGCGGAAGCCGATCGGCGGGTAGTAGTGGTCGTGGTGGTAGCGGTTGTCCATCACCCAGCCGCGTGGCGGCGGGCCGCGGCGGTCGTGGTCACGGTCACGGTCGCGGGGCTGGGCGCTGGCCAGGCCGCAGCCCAGGACCAGCAGGGAACAGGCGATGAGGGGAAGCAGGTTCTTCTTCATGGTCGTGGTCGCTGAAGCGGACGGGAACATGCCCGATCAACGCCGCCATGCTGGCTGCCGCTGACGAGCGCCCTGTTGCGCGGCCGTAAAGTTTATTGCCCGCGCGGGCCTGCCGATAATCGCCCGATGACGATCACCCTGCACTACTACCCGAGCAATGCCAGCTTCGCCCCGCACGTCCTGCTGGAGGAGCTGGGCGTCCCGTTCACCCTGAGCCTGGTCCAGCGCGACCAGGGCGCGCACCGTTCGCCCGAGTACCTGAAGCTCAACCCGAACGGCCTGATCCCGGTGCTGGCCGATGGCGACAACGTGCTCTACGAGACGGCCGCCATCCTGCTGCACCTGGCCGACACGCACCCCGAGGCCGGCCTGGCCCCGGCCCTGGGTACGCCCGAGCGGGCCCAGTTCTACAAGTGGCTGGTCTGGCTGACCAACACGCTGCAGCCGACGATCATTGCCTACTACTACCCCGAGCGCTGGGTGGACGAGGGCAATGCCGAGGGCGTGGCCCAGGTGAAGAAGCATGCGGAGCTGCGCGTCGGCCCGCTGCTGGACCAGATCGAGGCGCAGCTGGCCTCGCATGGCGGCGACTGGCTGCTGGGTGAGAAGTACACCGTCGCCGACCCGCTGGCCTTCATGCTCTGCCGCTGGACGCGCAACTTCGCCCGCCCGGCGCGCAGCCTGCCGCACATCGGCCGCTACCTGGCCCGCGTGATGGCGCGGCCGGCGGTGCAGCGCGCGGTGGCCACCGAGAAGCTGCCGCAGCCGGTCTACTGATCGGGCTTGCCTGTTGCCAGCCAGCCTTCGAGCAGGCTGCCGGCGAGGCTGTCGAAGTTCAGGCGTTCCAGCGCCGCCGCGGTGAAGGCCGATTCGCTCTGGCCGGTGTACAGCGGCGCGCCGATCCGAGGCGGCGTCGGCCGCAGGATCGGGCCGGCCTCGGCCAGCAGCAGCGGATGCACGCGCAGCCGCACCACCAGGGCGCCCTCCTCGTTGGCGAACACGGCCGTGTCGACGATGCGGGCGCAGCCCCGCTCGCGGGCCCGCTCGACCAGCAGTTCGACCGCCTGGGCCGGCTCCAGCACGCCGGTCTTCAGCAGCAGTGGCTCGGCCTCGAACCCGGCCGAGCGCAGGCGAGCGGTGACCGCCCCGTTGAAACGCGCATTGATCCGGTCCCAGGCCTCGTTCTGCGCCGGCGCCCCGACATTGCGGCCCTGGCCGTAGACCAGCAGGCATCCGGCCGCCGCGGCCTGCAGCGTCGCACAGGCCAGCAGCGCGGCCATCAGCAGGCGGCCCTTCATCGTCACGGCTTCAGCAGCAGCGTGCCGCGGGTGTGGGCAGCGACGTCGGCTTCCGACAGGTGCTCCTGCCGGTAGCGGCCCTGCACGTGCAGCGCGGCCTGGTCCGCATAGTGGCGGTCGCCGGGCACGCCGCTCTGGCCCACGGCGTTGATGCCTTGCGCCTGCCCCGGCGCGGCGAAGTCGATGATGCGGCGCGCCGAGGGGCCATAGACCACGGGCCAGGGCGCGGGGCCGATGCGGACGGCGTAGTTGTTGGGCACGTCCGCATTGCCCGGCGCCTCGAAGGGCCCGACGTTCAGGAAGGGCGCCAGCAGCGCCGACTGGCCCAGCGGATGCGGATGGGTCAGCGTGTGGGCGCGGCCCCAGGTCCAGCGCTGCGGGTTGTTGCCGAAACTGCTGCGCAGGTGCGCCAGCGTGCGGCTCCAGGCCTGCTGGACGGTAGCCGCCTCGCGGCCGTTCCACCAGGGCGAGGCCGGGTCGGCCAGCAGGCGCGGCAGGGCCGGCTCCAGCAGCCGGGTGCGACGCAGGTTGGCGAAGCCCGCCTCGCCGAGTTCATCGGCCATGGCGCCATGCGCGATCTCGTAGACCAGCTGCCAGAACAGCACCGGCGCGCGCTGCTCGACGGTGTAGCGGCCGTCCCAGGCGAACAGCTCGTCCAGCAGCGCGCGTTCCTCGCGGCTGCCTTGCAGCAGCGGGCGCAGCGGGCGCAGCACCCGTTCGCTGTAGCCGGTCTGCACGTCCAGCTGCAGCGCGCGGGTGTTGGCACCGGCCCAGCGGATGCTGTCGTCGCGCAGCAGCGAGTCGAGCCGCTCGGCGCGGTCCCAGAGGTTGTAGTAGCCGGGCACCGGCACCCGCGCGGCGGGCTGGTGGTTGGCCGACATCACATAGCCGCGCGCCGGGTTCTCCTCCTGCGGGTTGTCCTCGAAGGGCAGGAAGCCGGGCTTGTCGGCCTCGCCGGAAGCACCGTCCAGGATGAAGGCCGGGTTGACGCCGGGCGGGCGGCGCGGCAGCTTCGCGGCGGCCCACCAGGCGATGTCGCCGTCGGCATTGGCCCAGACGATGTTCAGGCCCGGCGCGGCGATCATCGCGGCGGCGGCGCGGGCCTTGGGCAGCGTGTCCGCGCGGTTGAGGGCGTAGAAGGCATCGGCGATGGGTTTGTCGCCGGCTTCGAGCAGGGTCCACCACATGGCCAGAGGCGGCGCCTTCGGGTCGCGCGGCGGCTGGAGCACGTCGCTGACGACGGGGCCGTGCGGCGAGCGGCGCAGCGTCAGCACGACCGGCGGCTGGCCCTTGACCTCGATGGTCTCCTGCCGGGTGGTGTAGCGCACGTCCTTGCCGGTCTCGGCCACCAGGTCCATGTCGTCGTTCTGGAACATGGTGAGGCTCCAGGCGAATCGCTCGTTATGTCCCAGCAGCGCCATCGGGCTCAGCGCCATGAAGTGCCCGTAGAGCTCGAAGCCGGGGCAGTCCAGGTGCGCCTCGTACCAGACCGCCGGCACGGCGTACTGGATGTGCGGATCGCCGGCCAGCAGCGGATGGCCCGAGGCGGTGCGCCGGCCCGAGACGGCCCAGGCATTGCTGCCCTCCAGCAGCGGCAGCCCCTGCGGCGCTGCACGGTCGACCAGCGTGGCCAGGCGGCCGAGGTCCTGCAGGTCGCCGGGCCGCATCTGCTGGCGCAGCACGCCGTCGGGATGCCAGTCGAGGTCGAAGACCTTCAGGTAGGCCGGGCCCAGGCGCTCGCGGATCTCGCTGAGCAGCGGCTCGGTGCGCAGGCCGGCGGCGAAGCTGTAGGCCAGGTAGGCGGTGACCGAGAGCGAGTCGGCCGCGGTGAAGGGCCGCTTCGGGATGCCCAGCAGCTCGAACTCCAGCGGCCGTTCGTGCGTGGCCTGGTAGTGGTTGATGCCGTCGAGGTAAGCCGTTAGCGCGCGGCTGGCCGGGCTGCCGGCGGCCTGCTCGCGGGCGGCCTGCGCGTCGGCATGGGCGCGGATGCCCAGCGTGCGGAACAGCCGGTCGGTCTCCAGCAGCTTGGGGCCCAGCACCGCGGCCAGCTCGCCGCGCGAGAGGCGGCGCAGCATCTCCATCTGGAACAGCCGGTCCTGGGCGTGGACATAGCCCAGCGCGCGGTAGAGGTCGGCCTCGGAGGCGGCGCGGAGGTGGGGCACGCCGAAGTCGTCGTAGCGCACCTGCACCGAGGACTGCAGGCCCGGCAGCCGCAGTTCGCCGCTACGCTGCGGCTGCTTGCCATGCAGGTGCCAGGCCAGCGCAGCGGCGGCAACCAGCAGCAGGGCCAGCAGGCCCAGCAGGATCCGCTTCAGCGCCCTCACGGCGCGCGTCAGGCCTTGCGCAGTGCGGCGAGGGTCTCCACGCGCTTGAGCAGCTCGCGGTCGTTCCAGGGCTTCTTGTAGATGCCGTAGATGCCCTGCACCTGATGGACGCGGGCCGACATCTCGTCATGACCGGTGATGGCGATCACCGGCATGTCCTCCGTCTCGATGCTGCCCTGCACCGCGGCGATCAGCTCGAAGCCGTCCTTGTTGGGCATCTCGAGGTCGGTGATCAGCACCTGGAAGCGCTCGCGCGACAGGGCCACGAGCGCGTCGTCGCCGTCCTTGGCCAGCGTGACCTTGTAGCCGGCGCCCTCGAAGAGCTTGCCCAGCTTGGCGCGGGCCACGGCGGAATCGTCGACCAGCAGCAGCGAGGGGGGGCCGGCGGGCGCCGGAGCCGGCGTCGGCGCTGCCACCACCGGTGCCGCCGCGGCCAGCGGTGCGGGCACGGGCGCCGCCACGCGCGCTGCCGGCGCCATCGCGGGCGCCGGAGCCGGCGCGGGCGCGCGGGTGGACGGGCGGCGCTCGCCGTCTTCTCCCCGCTTGCCGCTGATGAAGAAAACGACCAGGGCCAGGGGCACCGCAATCAGGAACGGCAGCAGGTAGCTGCTCAGGCCGTCCGACAGGTCGATCAACATGTCTCTCTCTCCTCGCCATCGTCCCCGCTCGGCCACTGACACGGGGGACCAGCCGCCATTGTGTACGACATGGGCGGCTTCACGAAGGCTGAGTGGGCCAGTGACGTTCAAACACCGCAGCCAGGCGTGGGTGCGTGTCCACACGCAGCAGCAGCGCATGCAGCTCGGCATGGGTGTGCTGCAGGTGCTGGCGGGCGCCGGACCAGCGCGAGACCACGGCCGCCAGCAGGTCCAGCGCGCCGGGCTCGGGCCGGCCCAGCAGGAAGCCGGAGGCCCCGGCCGGGGTCTGCGCGGCAAAGGCATCCCAGTGCAGGTGCAGGCGGTGACGGGCGCCGCGCTGGATGCAGACGTTGGCGATCGAGCCGTCGTCGGCGTCCAGGTGCCAGCGCTCGGGGAAGTCGATCACGCTGATGGCCGAATAGCAGTTGGCCGCGATGAAGACCAGGCCGCGGATCGCCTGGGCCCGCGCCGAGGCGTCCTCGGGCAGCAGCCCGGACCGCGGCAGCGCCAGGCCCAGGTGGATCAGGATCGCGGCGCTCTCGGTCAGGATGCTGCCGTCGGGCAGCAGCAGCGTCGGGATCTGGGCCATCGGGTTGATGCGCTTGAGCGCCTCGGTGCCTTCGCCGGGAATCCAGGAGGCCGCGTCCACGCGGTCGAAGGGTTCTGCCGCCCATTCCAGGGCCGCCTCGATCGCCGCGGAGCCGCTGCCGCGCGTGCCGTAGAGCGTGTACATGGTGTCGAACCTCCTCAGTTCACATCGGCCAGGGCGGCAGCGGCGCGCGCATCCGCTCGAAGGCAGCGCTGAGCTGCAGCACGCCGAGGTCGTCGAAGCGCCGGCCGGTGATCTGCAGCCCGATGGGCAATCCGCCGGCCGTCGTCATGCCGCAGGGCACCGAGGCGGAGGGCTGCTCGCTCATGTTGAAGGGCAGCGTGAAGGCGATGTGCTCGAAGGGGCGCTCGGGGTCGTTGACCGGGCTGGCCAGCCGGGCGTCGAAGGCCGGCACCGGGCTGACCGGCGAGAGCACGAAGTCGAAGGGCTGGCAGGCGGCGACCGAAGCCTCGCGCAGCGCCTGCATCTGCGCCTGGCCGCGGAACACGGCCGCGCCGTCGAGCCCCACCGCGCCCTCGGCCCACTGGCGGATGTAGGGCAGCACGCGTTCGCGGCGCTCGGGCGGCAGCTGCTGCAGCTCCAGCCAGGCGCGCATGCGCCAGAAGCGGTCCAGGCCTTCGACCATCGCGCGGGTGGTGAAGGGCGCGAGCGGCTCGACGATGGCACCGGCCTGCTCGAACAGCCGGGCCGCCGCGGCGATGGCCGCCGCCGTCTCGGGCTCCACCGGCAGGCCCCAGCCGGCCTCCATCTGCAGGCCCAGGCGCAGGCCGCGGAGCTCGCGCGGCTCCAGGTCCAGCCAGTCGATCGCCTGCGGCGGCAGGCTCGTGGCGTCGCGCCAGTCGGGGCGGCTCAGCGTGCGCATCAGCAGCGCGGCGTCCTGCACCGTGCGGGTCATCGGCCCGGCGACCCGGCCCGCATAGGCCGGCCTGATCGGGATGCGGCCCAGGCTCGGCTTGAGGCCGAAGACGCCGCACCAGCTCGCCGGCAAGCGGATCGAGCCGCCGATGTCGGTGCCCACGTGCAGCGGCCCGTAACCCGCCGCCGCAGCGGCACCGGCCCCGGCGCTGGAGCCGCCGGGCGTCTTGCTGGTGTCCCAGGGGTTGCGGGTCAGCGGGTGGAAACTGGACAGGCTGGAGCTGAGCATGCCCTGGTCCGGCATGGTCGTCTTGGCCAGCAGCACCGCACCGGCCTCGCGCAGGCGGGCGGCCGGCGGGGCGTCCTCGGCGGCGGGCACCAGCGGCGTGGCGGCGCAGCCCAGCGGCATCGGCGTGCCGGCGGTGGCGATGTTCTCCTTCAGCGTCAGCGGCACGCCGTCCAGCGCCAGCGCCTCGCCGCGGCGCCAGCGGGTCTCGCTGGCGCGGGCCTGCTCCAGCGCGCGCTCGGGCGCGTAAGCGTAGAGCGCCTGCAGCGTCGGCTCGCAGCGCTCGATGCGGGCGATGACGGCCTGCGCGACCTCGACCGGCGAGAGGCTGCCGTCGGCATAACGCGTTAGCAGTTCGGCGGCGCTGAGGTCATGCATCGCTTGTTCATTCCCAGTGGAGGGCGGCAAGATCGTTGACGAAGACGGGCATGTCCACCCACAGGCCCTTCAAGGACTTGTTGGCGACGGTGATCCACAAGGGCTGGTAGAGGTAGACCGCCGCCACGTCGCGGGCCAGCAGCTTCTGCGCCTCGCCCAGCAGCTTCAGCCGCGTGGCCTCGTCGGGCGCGCTGCCGATCCGCGCGTGGAGCTGGTTGAACTCGGCGCTCTCGTAGCCCCAGTAGTAGCCGGGCTTGGCGTAGTTGCCCAGGTCCAGCGGCTCGACGTGGGAGATCAGCGTCAGGTCGTAGTTGTGCGCGGTGTAGACGCCGGACATCCACTGCGCCCACTCGATGTTCTCCACCTTGACCGCCATGCCGGCCTTGGCCAGCTCGGCCGCGATCAGCTCGCCGCTCTGGCGGGCATAGGGTGTGGGCGGCAGCTTCAGCGTCAACGGCAGCGGGCGGGGGAAGTTCAGCGCGTAGCTGGCATCCTTCAGCAGGGTCTTGGCGCGGACCGGGTCGAAGGTGTTGAGCCCGGTCAGGTCCACATAGCCCGGGGCGCCGGGCACATAGTGGCTGCCGATCGGCACGCCGAAGCCGTCGGCCGCAGCCTCGATGACGGCCTTGCGGTCGATGGCGGCGGCGATGGCCTGGCGCACGCGGATGTCGTCCAGCGGCTTGCGCTTGTGGTTGATCGCCAGGATGGTCTTGGCCCGCGAGGGGTTGCGGATCACCTGGAAGCGCGGATCGGCCTTGAACTGGTCCAGGCTGCGGGCCACGGCGGCGCGCGGGAAGGCGTCCACATCGCCGGAGAGCAGCGCCGCCACCTGGGCCGCCGGGTCGCCGATGAAGCGGAAGGACACGCGTGGGATCAGCCCTTTCGCGGCCGCCGCGCCGCGCCAGCCGGGCGAGGCCTTCAGGCTCAGCTGCGAACCCTTGGCCCAGGCGTCGAGCATATAAGGGCCGGTGCCGACCGGTGCCGTGCCGTTGCTGGCCGCGCTCTTCGGTTCGACGATCACGGCGGTGGCCTGGCCCAGCATGAAGAGCAGGTCGGGCTCGGGGGTCTTCAGCGTCAGCACGACCGTCCAGGGGTCAGGTGTTGCCACGGCCATGTTCGAGAACAGGCGGCGGTCCTTGTTGGTGCTGGCGGCGGCCGCGGCGCGCTCGAAGGAGAACTTCACCGCGACGGCGTTGCAGGGCTCGCCGTTCTGGAACTTCACGTCGCGGCGCAGGTGGAAGGTCCAGGTCAGCGGGTCGCCCATGGCCCAGTCGGTGGCCAGCAGCGGCGTGACCTTGCCGTCGGCATTGATCTTCGTCAGCGTCTCGAAGACGTTGTACTGGACGATCTCGGCAATCGCCGCCGAGGCGTTGGCGGTCGGGTCCAGGCCGGGCGGCTCCAGCGTCATGCCGAGGACGAGGTTGGGCCGGGCGGCGTGGGCCAGCGGCAGGGACAGAGCCAGGGCCGCGAGGATCAGCAGGCGCCTCATGCTTCGTACAGCTCCAGCGGCAGGCCGTCGGGGTCGGCGAAGAAGGTGAAGCGGCGGCCGGTGTACTCGTCCACGCGGATCGGCTCGACCTCGATACCGCCGGCTTCCAGCTGCTGCTTGCAGGCCGCCACGTCGTCCACCGCGAAGGCCAGGTGGCGCAGGCCCTGCGCCTCGGGTCGCGAGGGGCGCGCGGGCGGGTTCGGGAAGGAGAACAGCTCGATCTGCGAGCCGTCCGGCAGCGCCAGGTCGAGCTTCCAGGAGTCGCGGGCGGCGCGGTGGTTCTCGGCCACGACGCTCAGTCCCAGCGTGTCGACGTAGAAGGCCCGGGAGCGCGCGTAGTCGCTGCAGATGATGGCCGTGTGGTGGATTCGCTTGAGCATGGTGCCGCAACGATAACGCCGTCCTGCAGCCCCGGCATGAAATCCGCCAGCGGCCGGCAGCGGCCGTCGTGGCACAGCTCGTAGCCGGCCGTGTAGGGCGACTGGGTGAGCCGCAGCGCGGGCAGCGGCGGCAGCGCCGGCCGGTAGTGCCAGACGCCCTGCGCATCGAGCCGTGCGCCGTCGGGCGGCTCCATGCCGGCGCCGCTGCCGCGGATGCGCGCCTCGGTCAGCAGCAGCGCGCCGGCCTCGACCCGGTAGTCCTCCTCCCAGCGGATCTTCTCGATCGAGTGGGTCCAGGCCAGCGTGAACTGGTCCCAGCCGAGGGCCACGGCCAGCGTGCCGGCGGCCAGGCACAGCGGCATCAGCGGCGCGCCTTCCAGTAGTTCCAGCCGATGACCCCGGCGCCCAGCGCATAGCCGGCCCCGTCGGTCCAGGGCACGGCCGCCACCAGCAGCGACGCGGCCACGAAGGCCAGCACCCGTTCGGTCCATGAAGCAGGCCCGCGCAGGTGGCCGACCACCGTCACCGCCCACAGCGTGATCGCCACGACCGCCTTGAAGCTCACTTCCAGCACGGTGAACCAGCCGGCATCGCCCTGCTGCATCAGCGCCGGGTCGTAGACCGCCATGAAGGGCACGACATAGCCGGCGATGGCGATCTGCGTGGCCTTCCAGCCGGTGGCCGTGGGCGAGCCCTTGGAGATCGACGAGGCCGCGAAGGCGGCCAGCGCCACCGGCGGGGTCAGGTCGGCCATGATGCCGAAGTAGAAGCAGAACATGTGGCTGACGATCAGCGGCACGCCCAGCTTCAAGAGCGCCGGCGCGGCGATCGAGGCGGTGATGATGTAGTTCGGGATCGTCGGGATGCCGGTGCCCAGGATCAGGCAGACCAGCATCGTCAGCAGCAGCGACAGGAACAGGCTCTTCTCGCCCACCTGCAGGATGAAGCCGGCGAAGGTGGTGGCCGCGCCGGTCAGCGAGAGCACGCCGATGATCACGCCCACCACCGCGCAGGCGATGCCCACGCCCAGCGCCTGCTTGGCCCCGTCCACCAGGCTGCTGCGCAGCGTGTGCAGCGTCTTCTTGCCGTCCGGCACGAACAGGCAGGCCGCCACCATCAGGGCGATCATCGCCAGCACCGGCGAGATGCCCCATTTCGCGAAGGTGGCCGCGCCCAGGCCCACCGCCAGCCAGAACGCATAACGGAAAGCCTGCACTGACACCCGCGCCGCCAGCGCCACGCCGAGGATCAGGATCGCCGTCAGCGCCAGGCCCACCATGCCGGCGAACATCGGGGTGAAGCCGTGGAACAGCATCCAGACCAGCGCCGCCAGCGGCAGCACCAGGTGCCAGTTGTCGCGCAGCGCGTGCCAGGCGTTGGGCACCTGGTCGCGGCGCAGGCCGGTGAGCCCGGCGCGGCCGGCCTCCAGGTGGACCATGATGAAGGCGGTGAAGTAGTACAGCAGCGCCGGGATCACCGCGGCCTTGACGATGGCGGCATAGGGCACGTTGAGCGTCTCGGCCATGATGAAGGCCACCGCCCCCATCACCGGCGGCATGATCTGCCCGCCCATGCTGGCCGTGGCCTCCACCGCGCCGGCGAACACCGCCGAGTAGCCGAAGCGCTTCATCAGCGGGATCGTGAACTGGCCCACCGTCAGCACATTGGCCACGCCGGAGCCGGAGATCGTGCCCATCAGCCCCGAGGAGATCACCGCCACCTTGGCCGGCCCGCCCTGCGCGGTGCCCACCAGGCCCAGCGCCAGCGAGTTGAACAGGCGGATCATGCCGGCGTGCTCCAGGAAGGCGCCGAACAGGATGAACAGGAAGATGTAGGTGGCCGAGACCAGGGTCGGGATGCCGTAGATGCCTTCGGTGCCGAAGCCGACCTGGTCGATGATCTGCGACCAGGCATAGGGCCGGTGGGCGATGGCCTCGGGCAGGTACTCGCCGAACAGGCCGTAGGCGAGGAAGGCGCCGCACAGCAGCGGCAGTTCGTAGCCGAGCACCCGCCGCGCGGCCTCGAAGACCAGCACGATGGTCAGCGCGCCGACGATCAGGTCGGTCATCGTCGGATCGCCGGAGCGCTGGATCAGCGCGGCCTCGAAGACCCACTGGTAGCAGCCCAGCGCGAAGCTGCCCACCGCCATCACCCAGTCGTACCAGGGAATGCGCAGCATGCCCGCGCCGCGCTTGACCCGCGGATAGAGCATGAAGGTCAGCAGCAGCAGGAAGCCGACGTGCAGCGAGCGCATCACCAGGCTGGACAGCGGCGAGAAGGCCGCCACCAGCAGCTGGTAGGCCGAGAAGGCCAGCGCCGCGCCGGTAAGCAGCGTCAGCGCCCAGCCGCCCAGCGTGCGCTGGGCGCCGTGTTCCTGGAACTCGTCGGGGATGTCGGCGGGCGTGTCCGGCGCCAGGCCGGGGACGAGATCGTGATCCGACATGGCCTGCTTACTTGAGCAGACCGATTTCGCGGTAGTACTTCTCCGCACCCGGATGCAGCGGCAGCGGCATGCCCTTCAGCGCGTTCTCCCGCTTGACCAGCTTGCCGGCCGCGTGGGCGGCGACCAGCGCGTCGAGGTTCTCCCACATCGACTTGGTCATCTTGTAGACGGTGTCCGCGCTGACGGCCTCGCTGGTGACCAGGAAGTTCTGGATCGCGATGGCGTTGACGTCCTTGGTCTGGCCTTCGTAGGTGTTGGCCGGGATCACCGCGGCCTGGTAGGCCGGGTCGCCGACCTTGGCCACCACGTCCGCCGGGATCTCCACGACCACCACCTTCTGCGACACCGCCAGGTCGCGCAGCGAGGACACGCCCAGGCCGGCGGACTGCAGCGTCACGTCGAGCTGGCGGTTCTTCATCAGCTCCACCGATTCGCCGAAGGGCAGGTACTCGACCTTGGCAAAGTCCTTGTACGACAGGCCCGCCGCCTTCAGCACCGCGCGCGCGTTCAGCTCGGTGCCCGACTTGGGCGCGCCGACCGAGATGCGCTTGCCCTTCAGGTCGGCCAGCGAGCGGATGCCGGAGTCGGCGCTGGCCACGATCTGGATGTAGTTCGGGTAGATGCCGGCCAGGCCGCGCAGCTTCTTGAGCGGACTCGCGAAGCCGGCCTCGGCATCACCCTTCCAGGCGTCGGACAGCGCATCGCCCAGCGTGAAGCCGACCTCGCCGCGCCCGGCCTGCAGCAGGTTGAGGTTCTCGGCCGAGGCCTTGGTGGCCTGCACCGAGACCTTGGCATCGGGCATGGCCTTCGAATAGACCTGGCTCAGCGCCACGCCCATCGGGTAGTAGACGCCGCTGGTGCCGCCGGTGAGCACGCCGATGTATTCGGCGGCATGGGCGGAGAGGCTCAGGGAAGCGCCAATGGCCAGCGCGGCGGCAGCCCTAACGGCGAGTTTCAGCATGATCGATGTCTCCTGGATTCTTGTAGCGCCCCAGTGTGTCCGGGGCCGTCCAGGGAGACATTCGGCAAATCACCTAGTCAGCATCTACTCAGCTGCGGCTCGCACGAGTTCCTGCGTGTAGGGCTCGCGCGGCTGGCCGAACACTTCGGCCGGTGCGCCGCGCTCGATCACGCGGCCCTGGCTCAGCACCAGCACCTCGTCGCACAGGTGGTCCACGATGGCCAGGTCGTGGCTGATGATCAGGTAGCTGAGGTTCTGCCACCTGGCCAGCTCCTGCAGCAGGTTCAGCACCTGGGCCTGGATGGAGACGTCGAGCGCGCTGACCGGCTCGTCCATCACGATCAGCTTGGGCCGGGTCACCAGCGCCCGCGCGATGGCGATGCGCTGGCGCTGGCCGCCGGAGAACTCGTGCGGGTGGCGCTTCATGTCGGCCACGCGCAGGCCCACCGCCTCCAGCGCCTCGCGCACGCGCTGGGCCAGCTCGGCCTGGGTGAAGCCGCTGCGCGCCAGGATCGGCTCGGCGACGATGCGGGCCACCGTCATGCGCGGGTCCAGCGAGCCGTAGGGATCCTGGAACACCATCTGCAGGTCGGCCCGCGCGCGGCGCAGCGAGGCGGCGTCGAGGCCGTGCAGCTCGCGGCCCTTCAGCAGCACGCGACCGGCATCGGGGCGGTGCAGCGCCATCACCGTGCGGGCCAGCGTGCTTTTTCCCGAGCCCGATTCGCCGACGATGCCCAGCGAGCGGCCGCTGGCGATCTCGAAGGAAATGCCATCCAGCACCGGCAGGCGCCGGCGCGGCAGCCACGGCCAGGAGCGCGGCAGCGCATAGCTGCAGCTGAGGCCCTCGACGCGCAGCAGCTTGTGGTTGTTGTCCTCAGCCATGCAGGGCCTCCCGGGCATGCAGGCAGCGCGAGGCATGGCC
>NZ_LYVQ01000168.1 GCF_001984095.1 Pelomonas sp. KK5 | reverse complement strand
TCGCGGTCTGCCGCATCGACCTGGACCACTTCAGCCGCATCAACGCCGAGCATGGCGCCGCCGTGGCCGACGCGCTGCTGGCCCGCGTGGCGCAACGCCTGGCCCGCGCCCTGCGCAACGGACCGCGCTGGTCCGACTCGATCGCCCGGCTCGACGGCGACGAGTTCGCCCTGCGCCTGCGCATTGCCGACAGCGACGAAGCCCAGCGCGCACTGGAGCGCCTGATGGGCGTGCTGCGCGCGCCCTACCGGCTGGAGGCCGATGACGGCCGCGAACTGGTGCTGGAGCTCGGCGCCAGCATCGGCGCCACCCTGTATCCGCACGACGACGCCGACGCCGAGACCCTGCTGCGCCACGCCGGCCACGCGCTCTACCGAATCAAGCGGGCCGGCCGCAACGGCGTGCGCTTCTTCGACGCCGCCAAGCGCCAGCGCGACGAGGCCAGCCTGATCGCGCTGGCCCGCGTCCAGCAGGCGCTGGACCACCATGAGCTGCAGCTGCACTACCAGCCCAAGATCGACATGCAGTCGGGCCGGGTGCTGGGCATGGAGGCGCTGCTGCGCTGGCAGCATCCCGAGCGCGGCCTGCTGGGGCCGGCGGAATTCCTGCTGGCGACCGAGGGCACCGGCCTGGCCGTGCAGATCGGCGACTGGGTGATCGAGCAGGCGCTGCGGCAGATCTCGCTGTGGCTGGAACAGGGCCTGGCCCTGCAGGTCAGCGTCAACGTCACCGCCCGCCAGCTGCAGGCGCCCGACTTCGCCCAGCGCCTGCAGGAGCTGATCCGGCGCCACCAGCGGCCGCTGGCCCGCTACCTGAGCCTGGAGGTGCTGGAATCGGCGGCGCTGGCCGACGTCGAGGCCACGCAGCAACTGATCCTGCGCTGCCGCGAGTTCGGCGTTCGCTTCGCGCTGGACGACTTCGGCACCGGCTACTCCACCCTCACCTACCTGAAAAAGCTGCCGGTGGACGAGCTGAAGATCGACCGCAGCTTCGTCCAGCACATGCTGACCGACGCGCAGGACATGGCGCTGGTCGAAGGCGTGATCGGCCTGGCGCGGCACTTCGGCGCCGAGGTGATTGCGGAGGGCGTGGAATCCGCCGCCCACGCCCGCGCGCTGCTGCGCCTGGGCTGCCAGCAGGGCCAGGGCAACGGCATCTCGCCGGCCCTGCCGGCCGAGGAGGTGCCGGGCTGGATGGAGGCCTTCGCGCGCATGCCCTGGCTGACCCGCCAACCCGAGCCGGTCCGCGAGCCGGTCCGCGAGCCGAATAAACTCGCGGGGTGATCCCACCCGGCTTTATCCAGGACCTGCTCGCCCGCGTCGACATCGTCGAGGTGGTGGGCCGCCATGTCGAACTGAAGAAGGCCGGCATCAACCACAAGGGCCTGTGCCCCTTCCACGGCGAGAAGTCGCCCAGCTTCATCGTCAGCCCGACCCGCCAGACCTACCACTGCTTCGGCTGCGGGGTGCACGGCAATGCGGTGGGCTTCCTGATGGAACATACCGGCGCCGGCTTCGTCGAGGCGGTGGAGGACCTGGCCCAGCAGGTGGGCATGCAGGTGCCGCAGGACCAGCGCTCGCCCGAGGAGCGCCAGAAGGCCCAGGAACAGAAGGCCCGCCAGAGCAGCCTCACCGAGCTGCTGGAGCGCGCCGCGAAGCACTACCAGGCCCTGCTCAAGAAAAGCCCGCGCGCCATCGACTACCTGAAGCGCCGCGGCCTCACCGGCCAGATCGCCAAGCAGTTCGGCCTGGGCTACTCGCCCGAAGGCTGGCGCACGCTGGCCAGCGCGGTGCCGGACTATGCGGACGACAGGCTGGTCGAATCCGGCATGGTGATCGAGAGCGACGAGGACAAGCGCTACGACCGCTTCCGCGACCGCATCATGTTCCCGATCCGCAATGTGCAGGGCGAGACCATCGGCTTCGGCGGCCGCGTGCTGGACAAGGGCGAGCCCAAGTACCTGAACTCGCCGGAGACGCCGGTCTTCAGCAAGGGCCGCGAGCTCTACGGCCTGTACGAGGCCCGCACCGAGCTGCGCCGGCGCGGCTATGTGCTGGTGGTCGAGGGTTATATGGACGTCGTCGCCTTGGCCCAGAGCGGCTTCGGCAATGCGGTGGCCACGCTGGGCACGGCCTGCACCGCCGAGCATGTGCAGAAGCTGTTCCGTTTCACCGAGAGCGTGGTCTTCAGCTTCGACGGCGACGCCGCCGGCCGCCGCGCCGCCGGGCGCGCGCTGGAAGCCGCCCTGCCCCACGCCAGCGACACCCGCAGCATCAAGTTCCTGTTCCTGCCCACCGAGCACGACCCGGACAGCTATGTGCGCGAGTTCGGTGCCGACGCCTTCGAGCGCTGCGTGGAGGAGGCGATCCCGCTCTCGCGCCAGCTGATGGAGGTGGCCGCCGAGGGCAGCGACCTCGGCACCGCCGAAGGCCGGGCCCGGCTGCTCTCCAACGCCCGGCCGCTGTGGAACGCCCTGCCCGCCGGCCTGCTCAAGCGCCAGCTGCTGGGCGACCTGGCCCGCCGCGCCCAGTTGCCCGAGCAGGAGCTGATGGCCTTGTGGCCGGCCGGCGCGCCGGCCGAACGCGCGCCGGCGCGGCCGCGACAGCATCAGCAGCAGCCCCATCAGCATGCGGCGGACGACGAGCACCCCGGCTGGCATGACAGCTACGAGCCCGACCCCGCCGACTTCGTCGCCGAACCCTCGGCGACCTACGACGTCGCCCAGCCGGCCGAACACGAGCCCCAGCAGGCCTGGAAGCCCCGCAAGACCGAGTGGAAGAAGGACTGGAAGCCCTCGGGCGGCGGCGGCAAGTGGAAGGGCCGCCGCGAACCCGAGGACGAGACCCTGGGCATGCCCCGCGCCCGCCCCGCCCAGCCCGCCGACAACGCCCTGCGCATGCTGCTGCTCAGCTGCGACTGGTGGGAACAGCTGAGCCCGGACGACCAGCAACTGCTGCACGCGCTGCCCGGCTCGCACGGCGAGCTGATCGCCTGGCTGGAGCGCTACCTCGTGAACCACGGCGCCGTCGCCTGGAGCGTGCTGGAGCAGGCACTGCGCGACGACGGCCTGCTGGCCGGCGCCGAACGCACGACCGGCGGCCTGGTCGTGCAGGGCGAGCTGAAGTTCGACCAGATGCAGGAGGTGATGCGCCAGCTCTGGATCCTCGAGCTGAAAGCGCAGACCGACCGGATGCTGGCCGCCGGCAACCTGCAGGGCGAGGCGCTGGAGCGCTTCCGCCAGCTGCACGAACAGTTGCGCCAGTTGCGCGCCGCGGTACCCGCCTGAATCGGGAGTTAGCAAATTCTTTGATTTGCGCCCTATAATTAAGGGTTTTCGAGCGCGTCAAGAGTAACGGCAAGTACTTCCGGACCCGGCCCCCCAGCAGAACACTGGGCACCCATCAAGTGGCCACCCTTTATCCGCCAAGACTTGCAAACACAAACGTTCACGCCAGCTTGCACGCGCCACGCCTTGAAAAGACGACGATCTGCGTCATCTTCCCAAGACGTCCGAGAGCCGCCTGGGCCGAGCTCCGCAACTGCAAAGTTGCGCAGTACGCGGCCCCAGGTGGCTGCTGCATTGGCAGATCGAAAAAATTTTTGTTGACCCGTCCGCGCCGCCCGCTCACCTTCCGAGGACCTCCTGCATGACCGCCAAGAAAACCACCGAGACCGCCGCCAAGCCGCCCCGCGCCACCAAGGCTGCCGCCAAGTCCAGCGATGAAGCGGTGACCGACGTCGCGGTCGAGGACAAGCCCAAGCGCGGCCGCAAGCCCAAGGCTGCCACCGAGACCAAGAAGCCCGCCGGCAAGGCCGCGGCCGCCGAGGTCGAGGACGTGGACCTGTCCGACCTGGAAGAGGACCTGGAAGGCGAGCCGGAAGAGGCCGTCGTCGAGGAAGTCGCCGAGGACAAGCCTAAGGCCAAGCCGCTGCGCATGAAGGTCAGCCGCGCCAAGGAGCGCGCGCTGATGCGCGAGTTCGGCCTGGAAGAGACGGCGCTGACCGAAGAGGAAGCCGCCAAGCGTCGCCACGAGCTGAAGACGCTGATCAAGATGGGCAAGACCCGTGGTTTCCTGACGCACCAGGAAATCAACGACCACCTGCCTGAGAAGCTGGTCAACGAGGAAATCCTCGAGGCCATCATCTCGATGCTCAACGACATGGGCATCGCCGTCTACGAGCAGGCCCCCGACGCCGCCACGCTGCTGATCCAGGGCAACTCCTCGCCCACCGCTACCGAGGAAGAAGCCGAGGAAGCCGCCGAAGCCGCGCTCTCCACCGTCGACTCCGAATTCGGCCGCACGACCGACCCGGTGCGCATGTACATGCGCGAGATGGGCACGGTCGAACTGCTGACCCGTGAAGGCGAGATCGAGATCGCCAAGCGCATCGAAGGCGGTCTGCAGGCGATGATGCTGGCCATCTCGGCCTCGCCGACGACGATCGCCCACATCCTTGAGTTCTCCACCAAGATCCGCGCCGGCGAGATGCAGATCTCCGAGGTGGTGGACGGCTTCGTCGCCGCCGACGAGGCCGACGACTACGTGGCCGAGGAAGACTTCGACGAGTTCGACGAGGAAGACGACGACGACGGCAACGGCGGCTCCAAGGCCCTGACCAAGAAGCTCGAAGAGCTGAAGAACGCCGCGCTCGTGAAGCTGGACAGCCTGTCGAGCAACTTCGACAAGATGCGCAAGGCCTTCGAGAAGGACGGCTACAAGTCGGCCAACTACAACAAGGCTCAGCAGGCGATCAGCGCCGAGCTGATGACGATCCGCTTCACCGTCAAGACCATCGAGAAGCTCTGCGACATCCTGCGCTCGCAGGTGGACGACGTGCGCCGCTACGAGCGCGAGCTGCGCAAGATCGTCGTGGACAAGTGCGGCATGCCGCAGGAACACTTCATCAAGACCTTCCCGCCCAATGCGCTGAACCGCCAGTGGGCCGAGAAGGAAGCCGCCGCCGGCAAGAACTACTCCGCCGTGCTGGGCCGCAACCTGCCGGCCGTCCAGGAACTGCAGCAGAAGCTGATCGACATCCAGGCCAAGGCCGTCGTTCCGATTGATGACCTGAAGGACATCAACAAGAAGATGAACGAGGGCGAGAAGGCCTCGCGCGACGCCAAGAAGGAAATGATCGAGGCCAACCTGCGCCTGGTCATCTCCATCGCCAAGAAGTACACCAACCGCGGCCTGCAGTTCCTCGACCTGATCCAGGAAGGCAACATCGGCCTGATGAAGGCGGTGGACAAGTTCGAATACCGCCGCGGCTACAAGTTCTCGACCTACGCGACCTGGTGGATCCGCCAGGCGATCACCCGCTCGATCGCCGACCAGGCCCGCACGATCCGCATCCCGGTCCACATGATCGAGACGATCAACAAGATGAACCGCATCTCGCGCCAGCATCTGCAGGAGTTCGGCTACGAGCCGGACGCCCCGACGCTGGCCGAGAAGATGGAGATCCCCGAGGACAAGATCCGCAAGATCATGAAGATCGCCAAGGAGCCGATCTCCATGGAGACCCCGATCGGCGACGACGACGATTCGCACCTGGGCGATTTCATCGAGGACACCAACAACACCGCGCCGATCGAAGCGGCGATGCAGGCCGGCCTGCGCGACGTGGTGAAGGACATCCTCGACTCGCTGACCCCACGCGAAGCGAAGGTCCTGCGCATGCGCTTCGGCATCGAGATGTCCACCGACCACACGCTGGAAGAAGTGGGCAAGCAGTTCGACGTGACGCGCGAACGGATCCGCCAGATCGAGGCGAAGGCGATCCGCAAGCTGAAGCACCCGAGCCGCTCGGACAAGCTGCGTACGTATCTCGACAACCTGTAAATCACCGTTCGGTGAAATAAGGACAAAGGGGCTGGATTCTTCCAGCCCCTTTTTTCTTCATTTCGCCGGGGTGCTCACCCAGGCCACGCACCAGCCGCCATTGGCGATGTGCTTGCGCCCGAACATCGCGCAGCCGGCCCATTCATCGGCCTTCGCGCCCTGCCAGAAGTTGCAGTTCGAGCAGCGCTGCTCGGGCCTGTGCTGCGGGTACTTCTTCGCGTCGACCTTGCGCGTGTCCTCGCGGTAGCCGATGCCCTGGGCCTGTTCGCTCGCCTCGTCCACATGGGCGCCGGCCTGGGCCAGCGCCAGCGAAGGGCACGCGCAAGCAATGACGAACGTGCGCCTTTGCATCACATCGCCTTCGGCAGCTTGAACACCCAGACCATGCCGCCCTGTTCGAGCATGCTGACCTTCTTGGCCACCTCGCCGCCCCACAGCGGCACCGCGCCGCCCCAGCCGGAGACGACCGAGACATACTGCTCGCCGCCCTGCATCCAGGTCACCGGCGGCGCGACGACACCTGACCCCGTCTGGAACTGCCAGACGACCTTGCCGGTCTTTGCGTCCGCGGCCTTCAGCCAGCCCTCGGGCGTGCCCCAGAAGACCAGGTTGCCGGCCGTCGTCAGCACGCCGCCCCACAGCGGCGCGCCGTTCTTCACCTCCCAGACGATCTTGCCGGTCTTAGGATCGATCGCGCGCAGCGCGCCGATGTAGTCGTCGTTGATCGTCTTGATCGTGAAGCCGGCACCCAGGTAGGCCGCGCCCTTCTTGTAGGTGATCGGCTCGTTCCAGATCTCCATGCCCCATTCATTGGCCGGCACGTAGAAGAGCTTGGTCTGCGGCGAGTAGGCCATCGGCATCTGGTTCTTGCCGCCGAGGAAGCTGGGCGCCGAGAAGATCGACTTGCCCTTCTTGCCGTCGGCGCTGGCCACCGGATCGCCGGGCCGGCCCTCGGGGATGAAGTTCGGCTTGCCGGTGGCGAGGTCGATGCTGCTGGCCCAGGTGATCTTGTTGACGAAGGGGAAGGCGTTCTTCAGCTTGCCGGTGTTCGCGTCGATCACGTAGAAGAAGCCGTTGCGGTCGGCCTTGCCGCCGACGCGCTGGCCGTCCATGTCGAAGGTGACGAACTCGTTGACGCCATCGAAGTCCCAGCCGTCGTTGGGCGTGCCCTGGTAGTGCCACTTGATCTGGCCGGTCTTCACGTCGATGGCGACGGTGGAGCAGGAGAACAGGTTGTCGCCCTCGCGCAGGTGGCTGTTCCACGGGGCCGGGTTGCCGGCACCGAAATAGGCCAGGCCGGTCTTCGGGTCGAAGGTGCCGCCCAGCCAGGTGGCCGCGCCGCCGGTCTTCCACAGGTCGCCCGGCCAGCTCTTGCCGGCGGTGCCGGAGATGCCGTTCTCCTTCCGGTTGCCGTCCTTGTCGTAGGTGTAGCCCATATGGCCTTCGACGGTCGGCCGGCTCCAGACCAGCCGCCCCGACTTCGGATCACGCGCCTCCACGCGGCCGACCACGCCGAACTCGCCGCCCGACACGCCGGTCAGCAGCAGCCCGCCCGCGATGATCGGCGCGGCGGTGGCCGAGTAGCCGGCCGCGTAGTCGTCGATCTTCTCCTTCCAGACCACGTCGCCGCTGGCCTGGTCCAGCGCCACCAGCTGGGCGTCCAACGTGGCGAAGATGACCAGGTTGTCGTAGAGCGCCGCGCCGCGGTTGACCACGTCGCAGCAGGGCATGATGCCTTCGGGAAGCCGGTGCTCGTACTTCCACAGCTTGGCCCCGGTGGCCGCGTCCAGCGCGAAGATGCGCGAGTAGGAGGCGGTGACGAACATGCGGCCGCCATGGATCAGCGGCTGCGACTCCTGGCCGCGCTGCTTCTCGCCACCGAAGGAAAAGGCCCAGACCGGCGCCAGCCCCTTCACGTTGGCCGTCGTCACTTGCTTCAGCGGCGAGTAGCGCTGGCCGTCGGTGGACAGGCCCCAGGACAGGACCTCCTGGCCGGACTTGGCGGCGGCCTCGATCGAGGCATCGCTGACCGGTGTCACGGCGCCCGGTGCGGCCGCAGCGCCGCCGCAGGCGACGAGGAAGGACAGGGTCGATAGCTTGAAGCGCATGGTGCTTGTCTCCTTTGGTGTAGGTAGGTAACGCCGAGGTTCAGCGCAAGCTCCATGCCATTCGCCGCAGCACCCGCCGGCCCCTTCAGCGGCCGAAATTCCCCGGGGCTAACCCGGGCCGCAGTGCTCCATCGCTGAGCAGTGCGCTCAGCGCTGCAACAGCGGCTGTTCGTAGCGCGGGTACAGCTGCATCACATTGCGCGGGTACTCGGTCTCGAAGGCCGCCCAGGCGCGGAACTCCTCGGGCACCGGCAGGCGCAGCAGCTCGTTGATGTCCAGGCCCTGCGCGGCACCGCGGCGCAGCCGGGCATCGAGCCAGCCGAGGTAGCGCACGGTCGACTGCAGGCCCTCGATGCCGCCGTCCACCGGCCCGTGGCTCGGCACGACCCGGCGCAGCGGCAGCGCGGCCAGCCGTGCCAGGCTGCCCTGCCACTCGGGCAGCCGCGCATGCGGCGTCGTCGGGATGCGCCGCGCGAACACCAGGCCGCCGGCGAAGGCGATGCCGCTGGCGCGGTCGATCAGCACCAGGTCGCTGCCGGTGTGGCCATCCAGTTCCAGCAGCTCGATCTCGCGCCCGCCGAGCGTGGCAAGACCTGGCCCCGCATCGACGTCCGGCAGCAGCGCCTCGGTGCCGCGCATCCAGTCGCCGCACAGGCGATAGAGGTTGTCCTCGTAGGCTTTCGCCTCCCGCTGCATGCCGGCCCGGGTGGCCGGCGTGGCGGCGCGCGGCACGTCGGCGAAGGCCTGGTTGCCGAGGAAGTAGTCGGGGTGCTGGTTCAGGTGGATCACGCGGGCGACCGGCTGCCGCGTCGTCCTCGCGATCAGCGCGCGCAGCGCCTCGCCGTAGCGCCGCGACGGACCGGTGTTGATCACCAGCACACCCGCGCCGGTGACGATGAAGCCGGTGTTGATGATGTTGCAGCCGTTGGCGGGCGCGAAATCCGCGTTGGTGCCTTCGACCACGTAGACGCCCGGCGCCAGTTCGCGCGCCTTCAGCGCATAGTCGGCGGCGCGCACCTCGCGCAGCGCCAGCATCAGCAGGGCCATGAACATCCACCTCACTCGATGATCCTTGCGATCCGGTTGCCGTTGTTGTCCGAGCCGACCAGCTTCAGCGGCCCCGGCGGCAAGGGGCCGAAATCGAAGCTCAGCACCGGGTTCTCGCTGAGCGGCTCGTAGGTCCTGAGCCGCAGCAGCTCACGGCCGGCAGCCTCGAAGACGGCCAGCCGGTTCATGTAGAAGGCCGGAATGCCGTTCGCCAGGCCGGTGTCCATCGGATGCATCACGCGCAGCCGCAGCCGCGTGCCGCCGTCGTTGCGATCGAAGCGCCGCGCACCGACCTCGCCCAGCGTGCGCGCCCACGACCCGTCTCGACGCGAGGCCCCCGGCACCGTGCAGCCCCCGCCCGCCGCATCGACCCAGGCGCCGCCGACATGCCACACGCCGTCGCGCGTCTTCACCGCCGCCCGCACCGGGCTCGCCTGCTCCAGCTTGAAGCGGAAGTTGATGGCGGGCAGCACGACGTCCGGCACCAGCGGCTGGAACTCCAGCACCTTGCGGATCGGGTTGCGGTCGACGATGACGACGATCTGCACGACGTCCGTCAGGCCGCGCACCGAGACGCTGACGGGCACGTTCATCGGGTCCTCGGCGAAGGCCGGCGCCTCGACGAGCACATGGTCCGGATCGAACAGCACGACGGCCTTCTCGCCCAGGTAGCCCCGCTTCAGCTCGGGCCACTGCAGCGAGCCGAAGGGATCGCCACCGGTCTGCGTCAGCGCCGGCATTGCAATGGCGCTCAGGGCCAGCGCCAGGAAGGCCAGCGTGGCCCTCAGCATCAGAGCCGCCAGCCGACGTTGTGCCGCTCGAAGATGGCCTTCAGCCGGCCCGATGACGTGATCTCGTTCATCGCCGCCTGCAGCGCCTCGGCGAGGTCGCCGGCATCCTTCTTCACCGCCAGGCCCGCGGCCCAGCCATTGCGCGGCGCCTGGGGCATCGGCAGCGGTTCGATCGCATAGCGCGCCTTGCCGCGCAGCACCGATTCCAGCTCCGACACCTCGCCGGCCGCCACCACACACTCGCCGCGCAGCAGCGCCTTCGCGCATTCGACGCCGTCCTTCCAGGTGGTCGTCAGCGTCGCCTTGTAGGCGCCGGCATCGGCACCGATCAGCAGCCAGCCCGACAGCGACTGGCCGGCGACGGCGATCTGCTTGCCCTTCAGCTCGAACATGCCATCGAGCTTCGGCATCGCCTCCAGGTCGCGCGCCAGCGCCAGCCGCTCGCGGTAGTAGGGCGCGAACACGCTGACCTGCGGATTCGCGTCCATCAGCGGCCGCTCCACCGGCACATGCATCAGCACGTCCGCCGGGCCGTAGCCGAGGTAGTGGCCCTTCCAGACCATGTTGCGCAGGTCGTCGCCCATGTCCTCGCCGGCATCGAAGGGCAGCAGCGAGAGCCGCACCTTCAGCGCCTCGGCCAGCGCCTGCGCGAGCTCCACGTCGATGCCCTTGCCGTCATCGTGGAAGGGCGGCATCTCCTTGTAGATGCCGACGACCAGCGCGCCGCGCTCGCGCACCTTGGCCAGCGAGGTGGCCCAGGCCGAGAGACCGGCCAGGCCCAGGGCCGTCGCGGCCCCGTAACGCAGGGCAGCACGCCGGTTCACAGCGGCTTCTCCCGGCGCGATTCCAGATAGGCCTTGATCGCCCAGATCGCTTCCTGGTCGAACACGCCCTCGAACGGCGGCATGTAGACGGCGCCGTTGCGGGTGCGGCCATGGCGCACCGTGGTCAGGAAGTACTCGTCGTTGTCCTTGACGCAGGCGGCCTTGCGCTTGTCGTCGCGGGTGGTGGCGCAGTCGTTGTCCAGGCGGCGCAGGTCCGGCGCGATGCCGCCGGAGATCGCCTCCAGGCCGTGGCAGCGGGCGCAGTTCTGGTTGAAGGCGGAGGAGCCCACCTTGATCGCTGCATCGTTGCCGCGGTAGGGGTTCTCGGCCTTCCAGTCGGTGCCCAGCTTGGGCAGGCCCGAGGTGTCGACGGCCTGGGGCACGACGTCGCCGTGGGCCCAGGCGAGGCTGGCGGTGAGGGCCGCGCAGGCGAGGAACGCAAAGGGGGTCTTCATCGATCTTGTCTCCGTGCATGTGTTCTGAAGCAATCCTTCAGCCGGCTTTCTGCAAAGCCCATGCCACGGCGCGCAGGCCATCAAGCTGACCCGCGCAGGAACGCCTCAGCGCCTCACTGCGACAAAAAGTGACAGTCGGGAAGGTGCAGCCCCAGGGAAAGCACGGGGCGCGATCTGATCGCCGCTAGGGCTCGCCGCGCAGCTTGCGGTAGATCGTGTTGCGGCTGATGCCCAGCTGCTTGGCGGCGGCCGAGACATTGCCGTCGGTGGCCGCCAGCGCGGCGCGGATCATCGCCAGCTCGGCCTTCTCCAGCGTGGCCGGCGGCTCGGGCGGTGGCGGCTCGGCGGGCGTGGCCTCGCCGACCGGCGTCGTCATCGACATCGCGAACACGGGCGCCGGCGCCCTGCCCGGCCCGCGCGCCTCTTCCAGGAAATCGTCCGACAGGTGCAGCGGCGTGATCTGCCGCTCGCCGGCCGACATCACCGCCGCCGTGCGCAGCACGTTGGCCAGCTGGCGGATGTTGCCGGGCCAGGCGTAGCGCCGGAACATGTCCAGCACCTGCGGGCTCAGCTCGGGTGGGTCCTGTGGCCGCTCGGCCAGCAGGATGCGGCGCACCAGCGCCTCCAGGTCGCTGCGGTCGCGCAGCGCGGGCAGGCGCAGCGCCAGGCCGTTGAGGCGGTAGTAGAGGTCCTCGCGGAAGGTCTGCGCCTCGATCATCTCGCGCAGGTTGCGGTGCGTGGCGCCGATCAGCGCGATGTCCACCGGGATGGCCTTGCTGCTGCCCAGCGGCGTCACGCTGCGCTCCTGCAGCACGCGCAGCAAGCGCGCCTGCAGCGGCAGCGGCATGTCGCCGATCTCGTCCAGGAACAGCGTGCCGCCGTTGGCCTGCACGATGCGGCCGACCGCGCCCTTGCGGCGCGCGCCGGTGAAGGCGCCGTCCTCGTAGCCGAACAGCTCGGACTCGATCAGGGACTCGGGGATCGACGCGCAGTTCACCGCCACGAAGGGCTGGCGTGCGCGGTTCGACTCGTTGTGCACCGCGCGCGCCAGCAGTTCCTTGCCGGTGCCGGTCTCGCCCAGCACCAGCAGCGGGATGTCCCGGTTGACCACGCGGCGCAGCTTGCCGACCAGCAGCTCCACCTGGGCATCGCCGGTGCGCAGGTACTGCAGGTCCAGATGCGGCTGCTCGATCGGCATGCAGGGCTGCGGCGCGACGGCCGGCGGCATGGCCGCCCGCTCCACCCCGCCGAGCGCCAGCGCACGCGCCGGCCACTCGCAACGCGCCATCGCATGCAGCACCTGCCCGCCCGGCAGCGCCAGCCGCATCGGCGCCGGCATCGGCAGGCTGAAGTGGTCGTGGATCGCCGACGGCGTGGTGCCGAACAGGCTCATCACGCTCTGCGCCCGCAGCGCCGCGCCGCTGAGGCCCAGCAGGTCCATCGCCGCACGGTTGGCGCCGACGATGCGGCCGTCCGGCGCCATCACGACGATGCCCTCCAGCAGCGAGCCGATGAAGGCCGCATGCGCGTGGAAGTGCAGGCGCACCCGGCTGTTGAAGTCGTCGGACAGCCAGTGGTTCTCGATCATCCGCGCCGACATGCGCACCAGGCCCATCGTGTGCTGGTGGTAGCCGCGCTGGTCGCCGGTCACGTCCAGCACGCCCAGCACATTGCCGCGCGGGTCGAAGATGGGCACGGCCGAGCAGGTCAGGAAATGGTTGGCGTGCATGTAGTGCTCATGCGCGTGCACGAGCGTGGCCACCTCCTCGAACAGCGCCGTGCCGATGGCGTTGGTGCCCTTGGAGTGCTCGGCCCAGTTGGCGCCGGGCGCCAGCGCGACCTTGTCGGCGCGCTGCAGGAAGTCGTCGTCGCCGACGGTGTGCAGGATGGTGCCCTGCGCGTCGGTCAGCACGATCATGCTTTCGCTGTGCACGATCTGCTCCAGCAGCAGCTGCATCACCGGCGCGGCGTGGTTGCACAGGCGCTGGTTGCGCTCGCGGGCGAGGTTCAGGTCGCTGCGGATCAGCGGGCCGAACTCGCGCCGCTCGCCGCGGGTCAGGCCCAGCGCCGCGCTGCGCTGGTGGGAGCGCTGGATCAGGTCCTGCCGAGGCGCGCGGACGGCCAGTTCCGCGCTGGCGCCAGGTTCTTCACTGCTACTGCTCATGCCGCTTGTCTCCTGCTGCGGGGCTGCTCGAGAGGCGCCCCGTCGTTGGCGGCATGGTGTGGCAAAGCGCAGCGGGTGTCCAGCGAGGCCGCCAGGCGGACTGCTCCGTTCTGTCACAGTCGGTGTCCGTCGACAAGCCCCGCTACACTGCCCAATATTTCACGCTCGCCGCGTCCTTCTTCCTCACCGTTCATGACAGAAATCCGCGAACGCACCGTCCTGTTTGCCGACCTGCGCGGCAGCACCGGCCTGTTCGAGACGCTCGGCAACGCCGAGGCGACGGCGGTGGTGACGCAGACGGTGCGCCTGCTGGGCCAGGCGGTGGACGAATGCAGCGGCCGGCTGGTGAAGACGCTGGGCGACGGGCTGATGGCCGTCTTCGACGCCCCGCGCGACGGGGTCAAGTCCGCCGCACGCATGCACGAGCTGCTGGCCAAGGCGCTGGCCCGCAGCAACAGGCAGCGCGGCGCCACCCCGCGCACGCTGCACCTGCAGGTGGCGCTGGCACGCGGCGAGGTGGTGGAACTCAATGGCGACTGCTTCGGCGACGCCGTCAACGTGGCGGCCCGGCTGCTGGACCACGCCGGCGACAGCGAGACGCTGATCACCGCCGAGGTGCTCGCCGGCCTGACCAGTCAGATCAAGAACCGCTTCCGCAGCCTCGACCTGATCGCCATCCGCGGGCGCGCCGAGCCGGTCCACGTCCACGTGCTGGACAAGCCCAGCCACGGCGACCAGCCGGCCACGCAGTTCGGCGAGCCGGTGCAGAGCACCGAGCCGGACGGCATCCGCCTGGTCTGGCTGGACCTGGACCGGGTGTTCGACATCGACAGCATGCCGGTCGTGCTGGGCCGCAGCGTGCAGGCCACCTACTGCATCACCGACGGCCGGGTCTCCCGCTCGCACGCGCGCATCGACTGGCACGGCGGCAGCTTCTCGGTCACCGACCTGTCCTACAACGGCACCTTCGTGCGCTTCGGCGCCGACGGCGAGGTGCTCAGCCTCAAGCGCGGCGGCTGCACGCTGCACGGCAGCGGCGCCATCGGCCTGGGCAGCCCGCCCAGCGACCTGGCCTCGCCGACCGTGCGCTTCGAGGTGCTGCACTTCGCCGATAC
>NZ_LYVQ01000167.1 GCF_001984095.1 Pelomonas sp. KK5 | reverse complement strand
CACCTTCTCGGTGGCGTTCATGCCGGCGGCGGGCTCGTCCAGCGCGATCAGCTTGGGGTCGGTGGCCAGCGCCCGGGCGATCTCCAGGCGGCGCTGGTCGCCGTAGCTCAGCGTGCGCGCCTTGTACTTCGCGAACTTGCCGATACCCACGTAGTCCAGCAGCTCCTGGGCGCGGGCGGTGATCTGGGCTTCCTCCTGCTTGAAGCCGGGGCTGCGGAAGACGGCGCCGAACAGGCCGCTCTTGGTGCGCACATGGCGGCCCACCATCACGTTCTCCAGCGCCGTCATGTCGGCGAACAGGCGGATGTTCTGGAAGGTGCGCGCGATGCCGGCCTTGGCCACCTGGTGCACGGCCTGCGGCGTGTAGGGCTCGCCGCCGAGGCTGAAGCTGCCGGCATCCGGCGTATACAGGCCGGTGATGACGTTGAAGAAGGTCGTCTTGCCGGCGCCGTTGGGGCCGATCAGGCCGTAGACCTGGCCGGCCTTGATCTGGATGCCGACGTCGGACAGGGCCTGCAGGCCGCCGAAGCGCTTGGAGACGCCTTGGACGTTGAGAACGATGTTGTCTGGGGTGCTCATACGTAACCTCTTATTTGCTCGGAGCGGGAACCGGGGCGGACTCGCCATGTTCGGGCGCGGGCCACAGGCCGCGCGGCCGCACCAGCATCACGCCGATCATCGCCAGCGCCACCAGCAGCTGGCGCAGGATGGCCGCATCCAGCCGGCCGCCGGTCAGTTGCACCAGCGGGTCGGACACGTAGCGCAGCACCTCCGGCAGCGCGGCCAGCAGCAGCGCACCGAGGATCACGCCGGGGATGTGGCCGATGCCGCCGAGCACCACCATCGCGACGATCATGATGGACTCGTTCAGCGTGAACGACTCGGGGCTGACGAAGCCCTGGAAGGACGCGAACATCGTGCCCGCCACGCCGCCGAAGGTGGCGCCCATGCTGAAGGCCAGCAGCTTCATGTTGCGGGTGTTGATGCCCATGGCCTTGGCCGCGATCTCGTCCTCGCGGATCGCCATCCAGGCGCGGCCGATGCGGGAGTTCTCGAGGCGATAGCAGATCGCCACGCTGAACACCACCAGCAGCAGGAACAGGTAGTAGTACAGCGTCACCGAGGGGATCTCGAAGCCGCCCAGGTGCCAGGTCTTGCCCAGGTTGATGCCGAAGATGTGGAAGCTGTCGATCTGTCCGATGCCGCGCGGGCCGTTGGTGATGTTGATCGGGTTGTCCAGGTTGTTCATGAACACCCGGATGATCTCGCCGAAGCCCAGCGTGACGATGGCCAGGTAGTCGCCGCGCAGCTTCAGCGTCGGGGCGCCGAGCACGGCGCCGAAGAAGGCCGCCAGGCCCGCCCCCAGCGGGATGATGATGATCAGCGGCGTGTGCAGCCCCTCCGGGAAGCTGGCGGCGATGTTGTCGAAGTTGGCCGTCAGCTGCGGGCTGGAGAGCAGCGCGAACATGTAGGCGCCCAGCGCGTAGAAGGCCACGTAGCCGAGGTCCAGCAGGCCGGCATAGCCGACCACGATGTTCAGGCCCAGGGCCAGCAGCACGTAGAGCAGGGCCAGGTCGATGATGCGCACCGGCCCGTTGCCGAGCTGCTGCACGAACAGCGGCAGCACCAGCAGGCCCAAAGCGCAGACCAGGAAGACGACGAGTTTGTTTTGCTTCTGCATTTGCTTTGCTCCTCTCGCGTTCAGGCGCGGTCGGCGACGCGTTCGCCCAGCAGGCCCGAGGGCTTGAGCGTCAGCACCAGGATCAGCGAGACGAAGGCGAAGATGTCGGTGTACTGGCTGCCCAGGAAGTCGCCGGTCCACTCACCCAGGTAGCCCGCGCCGATCGCCTCGATCAGGCCCAGCAGCACGCCGCCCAGCATCGCGCCGGCCAGGTTGCCGATGCCGCCCAGCACCGCCGCGCAGAAGGCCTTCAGGCCCGGCGTGAAGCCCATCGTGTGGAACACGGTGCCGTAGTTGGCGGCCCACATCAGGCCGGCCACCGCGGCCAGCGCCGCGCCGATCACGAAGGTGGTGGAGATGATGAAGTCGGGCTTGACGCCCATCAAGCCGGCCACCCGCGGGTTCTCGGCGGTGGCGCGCATCGCGCGGCCCAGCTTGGTGTAGTTCACCAGCCAGACCAGGCCGCCCAGCATCACCACCGTGGTCACCAGGATCACGATCTGCGTCACGGTGATCACCGCGCCGAAGACGTTGTAGGGCTCCTGCGGCAGCAGCTGCGGGAAGGGCTTCGGGTTGGGCAGCCAGATGATCATGGCCAGCGTCTGCAGCAGCAGCGACATGCCCATCGCGGTGATCAGCGGCGCCAGGCGCGGCGCGTTGCGCAGCGGCCGGTAGGCGATCTTCTCGACCAGGAAGTTCAGCACCGTGCAGACGACGATCGCGCAGATCAGGCCGATCAGCATCAGCGCCCAGCCGGGCAGGCCGACGCTGTCCAGCGCGGTGACGACGGTCCAGCTGGTGAGGCCGCCGACCATCAGGATCTCGCCGTGCGCGAAGTTGATCAGGTTGATGATGCCGTAGACCATCGTGTAGCCCAGGGCGACCAGCGCATACATGCTGCCGAGCACCAGACCGTTGATGATCTGCTGGATGAAGGTGTCCATCGTTTGGTTTCCTTTGCGGACAAGCCCGCGATGGGGACAAACGATCGCAAGCGCTGTGCCAAAAGTCGCACTCTGCGGGTAAGCACGGGGGCGATGTGCGCCCACCGGGGCCGCCGGCATGCGCCGCGGGCGGCTGCCGCCCGACCCCAGGGCGAAAGTCCGCACTGGCGGCGCTCCGGCGGGGCGGAATTCCGCCCCGTGCAAACAAGGCACACTGCTGCCCGTGCCGCCGCTCCTGCAAACCCTGATCCGCCGCCTGACCCGGCCCAGCGTCTACGTCTACGTGACGCTCGTGCTGATGCTGCTGGGCTGGATCACCGGGCAGCAGGTCAGCGAGCGCAACGGCACGGCGCAGCTCAGCGCCACCACCCGCGAACGGCTGGAGCTCTATGCCAACACACTGGACGCCGAGCTGGCCCGCCACGCCGACCTGCCCGGCCTGCTCGCGATCGATCCCAAGCTGCAGGCGCTGGCCGAGTCGCCGCAGGACGCCGGCTTGCGCCGCCAGGCCAGCCAGGCGCTGACCCGCATCGGCGTGCGCGCCGGCGCGATGCAGATCTTCATCGCCGGGCCCGACGCCGAGGTGCTGGCCAGCAGCGACGCCAGCCAGCCGCCCCCGCCGCGGCTGCAGGAGGCGCTGGACGCCGGCCGCCCGCACTTCTTCGCCGCCGATGCCCGCACCGGCAGCCTCGCCTACTACCTGCTGCAGCCGCTGCTGACATCCAGGGGCGGCCCGCCGCCGGCCACGCTGATCGTCAAGGTGAGCCTGGCGCCGCTGGAGGCCACCTGGGTGGACCTGGGGCTGCGCTCCGAGGGCGAGCGGCTCCTGGTGGTCGACGCGCAGGGCGTGGTGATCATGAGCTCGGTGCCGCGCTGGCGCTTCTTCGTGCTGGGCCGCGCCAGCGAGGACGAACGCGCCGCGCTGCGCGCCAGCGGCCGCTACCCCGGCAGCGCCCGTTTCGAGGATATGGGCATCCCGGAGGAAAGCCTGGCCGCCGGCGACCTGCGCCTGGTGCGCATGCCGCCGCTGGAGGCGATTCCCAACAAGGCCGGCCCGGTGCTGATCCCGCAGGAGCGGCCGCTGGTGCCGCTGGGCCTGCGGCTGATCGCGCTCTCGGATCCCAGCGGCGTGCGCCGCGAGGCCCGCAATGCCGGCTGGGGCGGCGCGGCCTTCGGCGCCTTTGGCGGCATGCTGGCGCTGTATCTGGCCTCGCGCCGGCGCGCGCTGCGCCAGCTCTCGCAGGCGCAGGCTCAGCTGCAGCAGGCGCACGGCCAGCTGGAGCGCCTGGTGGACGCCCGCACCGCCCAGCTGCGCAGCACCAACGAGGAGCTGACGCACCAGATCGCGCAGCGGGTCAAGGCCGAGGACGAGCTGGTGCAGGCCGGCAAGCTGGCCGTGCTGGGGCAGCTCTCCGCCGGCATCTCGCACGAGGTCAACCAGCCGCTGACCGCCATGCGCGCGCTGGCCCGCAACGGCCTGCTGCTGCTGGAGGCCGGCCGCATGAAGACGGTGGCCGAGAACCTGAACGCGATCGACGCGATGGTCGAGCGGCTCTCGCTGATCACCCGCCAGCTGAAGACCTTCGCCCGCAAGGCCGAGCAGCAGGCCGGCGCGCCGGTGACGCTGCTGGGCGCGATCGAGAACGCGCAGCTGCTGCTGGGCCACCGGCTGCGCGAGGACGACATCACCCTCAAGTTCGACGTGCCGCCGCAGCTGCGCGTGGTCTGCGACGGCAACCGGCTGGAGCAGGTGCTGGTCAACCTGTTCGGCAACGGCATCGACGCGATGCGCGGCGAGCCGCGGCGGGTGCTGTCGGTCAGCGCGGCGCAGGCCGACGACGGTCGCGTGCTGGTGGCCGTCGGCGACACCGGCAAGGGCCTCGGCGAGGCGCAGCTGGCCCGGCTGTTCGAGCCCTTCTTCACCACCAAGCCGGCCGGCGAAGGCCTGGGCCTCGGGCTGGTAATCTCGTCCAAGATCGTGCACGACTTCGGCGGCACGCTGCGCGCCCGCAACCAGCCCGACGGCGGCATGCGCTTCGAATTCGACCTCCCTGCCCTTGTTGATCCCGAACCCCATGCCAGCGATGTTTGACGGCTACCAAGTCCTGTTCGTCGAGGACGATCCCCCGGTGCGCGCCAGCCTCGCGCAGACGCTGGAGCTGGCCGGCCTCGACGTCGTCGCCTGCGGCTCGGCCGAGGAGGCGCTGCCGCTGATCACGCCCGGTGCGCAGCTGATCGTCATCACCGACGTGCGCCTGCCCGGCATGGACGGCCTGGCCCTGCTCGACCACGTGCTCGCCACCGACGCCGGCATCCCGGTCACGCTGATCACCGCGCATGGCGACGTGGCCATGGCCGTCGGCGCGATGCGGGCCGGCGCCTACGACTTCATCGAGAAGCCCTTCGCGCCGGAGCGCCTGGTCGACACCGCGCGCCGCGCGCTGGAGACTCGGCTGATGCGCGCCGCGCTGGAGGACATGCGCACCCAGCTGCAGCGCTTCAACGGCATCGAGGCCGTGCTGCTGGGCAACTCGCCGGTGATGCAGCAGCTGCGCCGCAAGGTGCTGACGCTGGCCGGTACCTCGGCCGACGTGATGATCCTCGGCGAGACCGGCACCGGCAAGGAGCTGGTGGCCCGCTGCCTGCACGACCACAGCGCGCGGCGCGACCGCAACTTCGTCGCCATCAACTGCGGCGGCCTGCCGGAGGCGCTGTTCGAGAGCGAACTGTTCGGCCACGAGCAGGGCTCGTTCACCTCGGCGGCCAAGCGCCGCATCGGCAAGATCGAGCACGCCAACGGCGGCACCCTGCTGCTGGACGAGATCGAGACGATGCCGCTGGTGCTGCAGATCAAGCTGCTGCGCGTGCTGCAGGAACGGCGGCTGGAGCGCCTGGGTTCCAACGAGGAACTGCCGATCAACGTGCGCTTCATCGCCGCCAGCAAGGCGGACCTGAAGGAGCTGGGCGAACAGGGCACGTTCCGCAGCGACCTGTACTACCGACTCAACGTCGCCACGCTGGCCCTGCCGCCGCTGCGCGAGCGCAAGGAAGATATCCCGCTGCTGTTCCAGCACTTCGTCGCCCAGGCCAGCGCCCGCTACGAGCGCGAGGCGCCGGAGCTCACCTCGGAGCGCCTGCGCGAGCTGATGGCGCACGACTGGCCCGGCAACGTCCGCGAGATCCGCAACGCGGCGGACCGCTTCGTGCTGGCGCTGGACGAGCTCGATACCGTGGCCGTGCAGGACATCCCGCCGCTGTCGCTGGCGCGCCAGATGGAGCTGGTCGAGAAGACGCTGATCGAGCAGGCGCTGCGCCGCACGCAGGGCAAGATCCCGGCGGCGATGGAGCTGCTGGGCATCGCCAAGAAGACGCTGTACGACAAGCTGCACCGGCACGGCATCGATGCCGACACTTACCGCTGATCTTCAGCGGTATCGGGCGGGGTCGGCAGAGTCCGTGGGCTGCAGCGTGAGCCGCTTGAAGGCAGCGCTCATCGGCATGCCGAGATTGATGCCGCGCGGCGGGATCGGCGACTCGAACCACTGCCGGTAGATCTCCCGGATCTCGCCGCTGCGGAACAGGTTGCGCAGCACGCCGTCGACCATCCGCTTGAAGCCCGGATCATCGCGGTTCAGCCCGAGGCCATAGGGTTCCACGGTCAGCGCCTCGGTCGAGATCAGGTAGTCGTCGGGCCTGGCCTGCTGCATCTGCAGGCTGCGCAGGAGCACGTCGTCCATCATGTAGGCGGCCGCGCGGCCCGCCTGCAGCGTGCGGAAGCTCTCCGGATCGTCCAGCCCCGCGAGGATGTGCAGCTCCAGCCCCTCGCGCTCGTTGACCTCATGCAGGTGCTGGATGCTGGTCGTGCCGATGGTCGACACGACCGGCTTGCCGCGCAGGTCGGCCAGGCGCTGGACCGGCTCGCTGCGCCTGGACAGCAGCCGCGTCTGCGCCACGAAAATCGTCAGCGAGAAGCCCTGGCTCCGTGCACGCTCGGCGTTATGGGTGGTGATGCCGCACTCCAGGTCCAGCGCACCGTTGGCCACCAGCGGCATCCGCGTGGCCGAGGTCACTTCCACCCATTTGGTCTCCAGGCCCGGCATGCGCAGCTCGGCCTTCAGCGCGCCGATGATGCGCTCGCACAGCGAGACCGAATAGCCGATCGGCTTCAGCCGTGCGTCGAGATAGGAGAACGGCGGGGAACTGGGGCGGTAGCCGGCGACGATGACGCCGGTGTCGCGGATGCGGGCGAGCGAAGGACCGGGTTCGGCGCCGAATGCCGAACAGGCCACCAGGGCGAGCAGGAAGCCGAGAGGGCCGCGCATCGCCTAGTCCGAAGCCTCGTCGTCGAGCTTGCGCAGGAACGCCAGCTTCTCCGCGATCCTGGACTCCAGCCCGCGCGGCACCGGCTGGTACCAGCCCGGCTCGTCGATGCCGTCCGGCAGGTAGGTCTCGCCGGCCGCATAGGCGTGCGGTTCGTCGTGGGCGTAGCGGTACTCGTGGCCGTAGCCCAGTTCCTTCATCAGCTTGGTCGGCGCATTGCGCAGGTGCACCGGCACCTCGCGGCTCTTGCCGTCCTGCTTGATGAATGCGCGGGCGGCGTTGTAGGCGTTGTAGCCGGCGTTGCTCTTGGCCGCAACGGCGAGGTAGATCACCGCCTGGCCCAGCGCCAGCTCGCCCTCGGGGCTGCCCAGGCGCTCGTAGGTCAGCGCGGCGTCGTTGGCGATCTGCATCGCGCGGGGGTCGGCCAGGCCGATGTCTTCCCAGGCCATGCGGACGATGCGGCGCGCGAGATAGCGTGCGTCGGCGCCGCCGTCGAGCATGCGCGTCAGCCAATAGAGGGCTGCATCGGGATGCGAGCCGCGCACCGACTTGTGCAGGGCCGAGATCTGGTCGTAGAAGTTGTCGCCGCCCTTGTCGAAGCGGCGGGCGTTCAGGCTCAGCGCGTTGGTGATGAACTCGGGCGTGATCTCGCTGATGCCGGCGGCGCCGGCGGCGGTGTTGCATTGTTCGAGGAGGTTCAGGAAGCGGCGCGCGTCGCCGTCGGCATAGCCGATGATCGTGTCGGCGGCCTTCTCGTCGAACTGCAGGTGCGAGAGCACCTTGCCCTGCGCGCGTTTGAGCAGCAGCTTCAGCTCCTCGTCGCTGAGCGACTTGAGCACGTACACCTGCGCCCGCGACAGCAACGCCGAGTTGACCTCGAAGGACGGGTTCTCGGTCGTCGCGCCGATGAAGGTGAACAGGCCCGATTCCACATGCGGCAGCAGCGCGTCCTGCTGCGACTTGTTGAAGCGGTGGATCTCGTCGACGAACAGGATCGTGTGCTTGCCCTGGGCGAGGTAGTGCTGGGCCTTCTCCATCGCCTCGCGGATGTCCTTGACGCCGGAGAACACGGCGGACAGCGCAATGAACTCGCACTCGAAGGCGGTGGCGGTGAGCCGCGCCAGCGTCGTCTTGCCGACGCCGGGCGGGCCCCAGAAGATCATCGAATGGGGCTTGCCGGACTTGAAGGCCAGGCGCAGGGGCCTGCCCTCGCCGAGCAGGTGGGACTGGCCGATCACGTCGTCCAGCGTCTTGGGCCGCAACAGCTCGGCCAGCGGCGCCACGGGCTCCGCGGAAAACAGATCACGCATGGGCCGATTGTCTCAGCGCCGACGACGGCTGCATCACGGCCAGCACCTCGCGCGACAGCTGCTCGGCCAGGCTCTGCTCGGCGATGAAGACCTCGCCGACATCGGCCTCGCGCAGCAGCCGGGCCTCGTCCTCGCTGTGGGCGCGCAGCAGCACGCGGATGCCCGGGTTGAGCTGCCGGGCCGTCGCCACCATGCGCTGAGCCTCAACGTTATCCCCGCCGGTGATCACCAGCATCGCCGCCCGTGCGATGTGAGCCTGGATCAGCACCGCGGGCTCGCTGGCATCGCCGCTCACCGCCGCGATGCCGCGCCCGCGCAGGGCCTCGACGAGCTCACGCTGTTCCTCGGCCACGACGATGTGCACGCCCTGCGCCAGCAGCTCCTGCGCGAGCCGGCTCCCCACGCGCCCATGGCCCACGAGCACGACCTGACCCTGCAGATGCGACTCGTCGGTATCCTCCGGCAGTTCGCCCAGCGGGTCGTCGCGCTGCTCCATGCGTCGGGCCCAGTCCGAGTTGCGCAGGATCCAGGCCTTGGCCGGCTCGATGGCGGCGAACAGCAGCGAGTTCAGCGCGATGGACACCAGCGCGCCGGCCAGGATCAGGCTCTGGCCCTGCGGCGGCAGCAGGCCCAGCGAGACGCCCAGGCCCGCCAGGATGAAGGAGAACTCGCCGATCTGCGCCAGGCTCGCGCCCACCGTCAGCGCGGTGTTCAGCGGGTAGCGGAAGGCCAGCACCAGGCCCATCGCGGCGATGGTCTTGCCGACGATGATCACCGCCGCCACCGCCAGCACCTTCAGCGGCTCCTGCACCAGCACCATCGGATCGAACAGCATGCCCACCGAGACGAAGAACAGCACCGCGAAAGCGTCGCGCAGCGGCAGCGTCTCGTCGGCGGCGCGGTGGCTGTAGGCCGACTCGCGCATCATCATCCCGGCGAAGAAGGCACCCAGCGCGAAAGAGACGTCGAACAGCAGCGCCGAGCCGTAGGCCACGCCGATGGCGGCCGTGACCGTGCACAGCGTGAACAGCTCGCGCGAGCCGGTGCCGGCCACCAGGAACAGCAGCTTCGGGAACAGCCGCCGGCCCACCACCAGCATCAGCACGATGAAGGCGCCGACCTTGGCCAGCGTGAGGCCGACGGTGCCCGCCAGGTTCTCGGTTCCCTGCCCGGACAGGATGCCGGCCAGCGGCGGCAGCAGCACCAGCACGAGCACCATCACCAGATCCTCGACCACCAGCCAGCCGACGGCGATGCGGCCGTTGCCCGATTCGAGCTGCCCCCGGGCCTCCAGCGCCCGCAGCAGCACGACCGTGCTGGCGACCGACAGCGCCAGCCCCAGCACCAGCGCGCCGCCGAAGGACCAGCCCCAGGCCAGGCCCAGGCCCGCGCCCATCGCCGTGGCCACGGCGATCTGCACGATGGCGCCCGGCACCGCGAGGCGCTTCACCGCCATCAGGTCGCCCAGCGAGAAATGCAGGCCGACGCCGAACATCAGCAGCATCACGCCGATCTCGGCCAGTTGGCCGGCCAGGTGGACATCGCCGACGAAGCCCGGCGTGGCGGGGCCGATGGCGATGCCGGCGAGCAGGTAGCCGACCAGCGGCGGCATCTTCAGCCGCGCGGCGATGTAGCCGAACAGCATGGCCAGCCCGAAGCCGGCGGCGATCGTGGCGATCAGCGAGAAGTCATGGTGCATGCGGGCAGCATAACGAGCCCCGCCTGCGCCTCCCTTACTGCTCGACCAGATCCGCGCCCGTGGGCAGCACGAACTTGAACTTGTCGGCCGCGATCGGCACGTTCGTGTTGACGGCCGAGAACTGCAGCACCGAGCGCTGGCCGAAGCCGTCGATCACGTCGATCGCCTCCAGCTCCTTGCCGCGGAAGCCGATCTTCAGGCTCTGCACGCCGCCGCCTTCGCTCTGGTTCTGCTTCGGGATCGCCTGCACCCAGTCGACGCCGTTCTCGCTGGGCAGGGCCTTCAGCGTGAAGTCGCGGTCCAGGTTGCCGCCGGCCAGCAGCGCGGCGGGCGTGGCGCCCAGCGCCTTGTCCATCTTGCGGGAGCTGGCCTGGTTCAGGTCGGGGTCGTAGATCCAGACCTTCTGGCCGTCGCCGACGATGGTCTGCTGGAAGGGCTTGAGGTAGGCGAAGCGGAACTGGTTCGGGCGCTGGAAGTCGAAGGTGCCGGAGGATGTCTTCTTTTTCTTGCCGTCGGGCGAGCTGACCGTCTGGCTGAACTCGGCGGTGCCGCTCTTGACCTCGGTGACGAAGGCCTTCAGCGCGGACAGCGCGTCGGCGTGGGCCAGCCCGCTCATCAAGAGGGCCGTCGTCAGGGCAATAACTTTCAATTTCATCGTCGTCATTCTTCCCGCTTCGGCACGATCAGGTCTCGGCTGCCGTTGGTGTTCATCGCGCCGACCAGGCCCGACTTCTCCATCTGCTCCAGCAAACGGGCTGCCCGGTTGTAGCCGATGCGCAGATGGCGCTGCACCAGCGAGATCGAGGCCCGGCGGTGCTGCAGCACGATGGCCACGGCCTGGTCGTACATGCCGTCGCCCTCGCCATTGCCACCGCCGCCCTCGCCGCCCGGCTGGCCGTCGCTGCCGCCGCCGGCCATCGCATCCAGCACACCACCTTCCAGGATGCCCTCGATGTAGTTCGGCTCGCCCTGCGTCTTCAGATACTCCACAACGCGGTGGACCTCGTCGTCGCTGACAAAGGCGCCGTGCACCCGCACCGGCAGGCCGGTGCCGGAGGCCATGTAGAGCATGTCGCCCATGCCCAGCAGCGCCTCGGCGCCCATCTGGTCGAGGATGGTGCGGCTGTCGATCTTGGAGCTGACCTGGAAGGACAGCCGCGTCGGGATATTGGCCTTGATCAGGCCAGTGATCACGTCCACCGAGGGGCGCTGCGTAGCCAGGATCAGGTGGATGCCGGCGGCACGGGCCTTCTGCGCCAGCCGGGCGATCAGTTCCTCGATCTTCTTGCCGACGACCATCATCAGGTCGGCCAGTTCGTCGATCACGACGACGATGAAGGGCAGGCGCTCCAGCGGCTCGGCCCCGTCCGGGCTCTCGGCCATCAGGCTGAAGGGGTTCGGGATCTTCTCGCCGCGCTCGTTGGCGTCGTCGATCTTCTTGTTGTAGCCGGCCAGGTTGCGCACGCCCATCTTGGACATCAGCTTGTAGCGCCGCTCCATCTCGCCGACACACCAGTTCAGCGCATTGCCGGCCTGCTTCATGTCGGTCACCACTGGCGCCAGCAGGTGCGGGATGCCCTCGTAGACGCTCATTTCCAGCATCTTCGGGTCGATCATGATCAGGCGCACGTCGCGCGCCTCGGCCTTGTAGAGCAGGCTCAGGATCATCGCGTTGATGCCCACCGACTTGCCGGAGCCGGTCGTGCCGGCCACCAGGCAGTGCGGCATCTTGCCCAGGTCGGCCACGACCGGCGCGCCGACGATGTCCTTGCCCAGCGCCATCGTCAGCAGCGAGCCGGCGTCGGCGTAGATCTGAGAGCCGAGGATCTCGCTGAGCTTGATGGTCTGGCGGCGCGCGTTCGGCAGTTCCAGCGCCATGTAGTTCTTGCCCGGGATCGTCTCGACCACGCGGATGCTGACCAGGCTCAGCGATCGCGCCAGGTCCTTGGCCAGGCCGACGATCTGCGAGCCCTTGACACCGGTGGCCGGCTCGATCTCGTAGCGGGTGATCACCGGGCCCGGCGAAGCCGCCACCACGCGCACCTCGACGCCGAAGTCCTTGAGCTTCTTCTCGATCATCCGCGAGGTCATCTCGAGCGACTCGGGCGTCACCGTCTCCTGGCGCGGCGGCGCAGCGTCGAGCAGGTCCACCTGCGGCAGCTTGGCATCGCCGGCATCGGCGAACAGTGTCTGCTGGCGCTCCTTGGCCACGCGGGTGGACTTGGGCACCTCGATGACCGGCGCCTCGATGATGATGGGCTCGTGGTCCTCGACGACGTGGCGCTCGACCTCGACGACCTTCTCGCGCTCCTGCGCCGCCTTCTTGCCGACCTTCTTGTCCTCGACGATCTCGCGGCGCTCGACGCGGTGCTCGCGCATCTCGTCGATGCGGGTGCCCAGCGATTCGGCCATTCGCAGCCAGGAGAATTTCAGCGCCAGCGAACTGCCCACCAGCAGCGCCGCGATCCAGGCAACGCCTGACCCCGCGAAGCCCAGCATGCGCATGCTCCAGGGGCCCAGCACATAGCCGATCACGCCGCCGGCATGGGCACCGGGCAGCTTGCCTTCCCAGCCGTAGAGGCGCGTCCACTCCAGCGCGCAGCTGGCCGCGAGCAGCAGCAGGAGGCCGCCGAACCACAGCGCCGAGGCACGCAGGTTCGGCGCCGGTTCATCGGCATCGGCGCGCAGCAGGCCGGCCAGGCTGGCCAGCCAGCGGCGCAGGCCGATCAGCGGCAGCCACCAGCAGGAATAGCCGAAGGTGAACAGCAGCAGGTCCGACACCCAGGCGCCCAGCGCCCCGACCTTGTTGCCGTAGAGCTCGCGGCTGCCGGAGCTCGAGAAGGCCGCGTCGCGCCCGTCGTGCGTGGCCATGGCCAGCACCAGCAGGCACCAGAGCACGGCCCCGATGATCAGCCAGAGCGGCGTGCGCAGCGGATTGCCGCGCGACGGCGGCGCCTGCACGGCGGCTTTGCGGCTCTGGCGTTTGTAGACTTTCTCGGGGGGCGGCGGGACGACCGTGTCGCCGTCTTCGCCGATGGAGCTCAAGGGGAAACTCATGCGCGGATTGTCGCGCAGGTTCGAGCCCGCTCCGGGGCTCGAACTGTAAGTATCCTCAGTCGTGCATCAATCGTGCTGGAGGCGTTCCTTGATGACCACGGAGCCGTTCTCCAGCGTCTCGATCACGCCCTTGTCTTCCAGGTCCTTCATCACGCGGCTGACCATCTCGCGCGAGGCGCCGACGACCTTGGCCATATCCTGGCGCGAAACCTTGCCCCGGATGATCTTCACGCCCTTCTCTTCCTCGGCCATGTCCAGCAGCGTTCGCGCGACGCGGCCGTACACGTCCAGCAGGGCCAGCGATTCGATCTGGCGATCCGCGCTGCGCAGGCGCGCGACGAGGCCGCGCAGGATCGCGTAGGAGAGGCTCGAGCTGTCAGGCAGGCAACGGGCGAACTCATTGCGGCCCAGCACCAGCATGTCGGTCTGCACCTCGGCGCGGACGGTGGCGCTGTGGGGCTCGTTGTCGATCAGGCTCATCTCGCCGACGTAGTCGCCGTTCTGCAGCACGGCGAGGATGACCTCGCGGCCGCGCGAGTCGGCCGTCAGCACGCGGGCGCGGCCGTTGAGCAGGATGAACAGCGCGTTGGACTTGGTGCCCTGCTCGACGATGAGCTCTCCGCGCTTGAAGCGGCGCTTGACGACGCTGTCCGCAATGGACTGGGCCTGATCGGTGGTCAGCAGGGAGAAAAGGGGAACTCGGCGAATCAGGTCCAGATTGGACAACATTGCCATGAACGGCCTCCTGGGATTGTGGTCTGTCGGGAGCAGCCCGGTGCTGACGGAACGGGCTGCCTAAAATGCAAGCCATTGTGCCAACTCGTTCACGCTTTCACATAGGGTGTAGGCCGTATGAAACAGCGTGTGCGATGGCCGCCGATACTCCAGCCCTTGCGCCGTCCGGGCGCACCCTCATATCAGTCCCATGACCACGCAACATCACTCCCTGCTGATCCTCGGCTCCGGCCCCGCCGGTTATACGGCGGCCATCTATGCCGCACGCGCCAACCTGAAGCCGGTGCTGATCACCGGCATGGCGCAAGGGGGTCAGTTGATGACCACGACCGAGGTGGACAACTGGCCGGCCGACGTGATGGGCGTGCAGGGCCCGGAGCTGATGCAGCGCTTCCAGGAACACGCCGAGCGCTTCCAGACCCAGATCATCTTCGACCACATCAACGAGGTCGATTTCGCTAAGCGCCCATTCAAGCTGACCGGCGACAGCGGCAGCTACACCTGCGATGCGCTGATCATCGCCACCGGCGCCTCGGCCAAGTACCTGGGCCTGGACAGCGAGCAGGCCTTCATGGGCCGCGGGGTCAGCGGTTGCGCCACCTGCGAT
>NZ_LYVQ01000166.1 GCF_001984095.1 Pelomonas sp. KK5 | reverse complement strand
ACGCTGAGCACGATCGGCGTGTCGATGGCCTATCCGATCCTGGCGCCGATCTTCGTCGGCGGACCGGCCGACGGCTTCACCCGCTTCGCCGGCCTGGACCCGCGGCTGCTGATGGGCCTGGCGCTGGCGGCCAACCCGGCGGGCATCCTGGTGGGCAGCCTGTTCATCGGTCCGCTGTCGGACCGCTACGGCCGGCGTGCGCTGCTCACCTTCACGCTCAGCGCCTGCTTCGCCGGCTACCTGCTGACCGCCTTCGCGCTGCAGCAGCGCTGGTACCTGCTGTTCGTGCTCGCCCGCTTCGCCACCGGCCTGACTGAAGGCAACACCGCCGTGGCCCGTGCGCTGCTGGCCGACCTGGGCGAGCAGGGCGTGGACCGCACCAAGGCCTTCGCCTGGCTCAATGCCTGCCTCTACATGGGCTGGCTGCTGGGGCCGCTGGTCGGCGGGCTGACGCTGCCGCTGGGCGAGACCGTGCCCTTCATGCTGGCCGCCGTGGCGATGCTGCCCTGCCTGGTCGTGCTGCAGCTGGCGCTGCCGGGCCAGCCGGCGCACGGCGGGCCGCTGCACCTGCTGCGCTCGATGCGCGAGCAGCAGTCGCTGGGCCTGCTGGCGCGCGACCCGCGACTGGTGCCGCTGTTCCTGCTGCAGCTGGCCTACACGCTGGGCATCAATGCGCTGTACGAGTTCTCCCCGCTGTGGCTGCTGGAGCAGCTGGGCCTGGGCAGCGTGGGCATCGCCTGGGTGACGGCGGCGCAGTGCGCGGCGATGACGCTGGCCAGCCTCGTCGCCGGGCGGCTCTCGCGCGGCAAGCCGCGGCTGGAGCGGGCCGGGCAGGCGGCCCTGCTGTCGGCTGTCTGCATCGTGCTGCTGGCCGCGGCGCCGGGCTGGCTGGGGCCCGTGTGCATCATCGGCGCCGGGGCCGCGCAGTCGCTGTACAACGCGGTGCTGCCGGCCTGGATGTCGGAGCGCTTCGCCGAGCACGGCCAGGGCCGAGTGATGGGCCTGCTGACCACCACCTTCTGCCTCGCCAACGTGGCCATTGCGCTGATCGGCAGCGGGCTGGCGCTGTTCTCGGTGCGGGCGGTGATGGGCGTGGGCGGGGCGGTCTGCGTGGTCGCGGCGCTGGGCCTGATGCGGCATGCGCGTTCGGAGGCTATCCTCCGGGCACCATGAAAAGACACTTCCTCTGTGCGCTCCTGGCCTCGCTGGCTTTCGCCGCTAACGCCGAAACCGTACGCATCGGCGTGATCACCTCGGCCAGCGGCCCGACCGCCGTGGTGGGCATCCCGCAGAAGAACAGCGCCGCCCTGCTGCCGAAGAAGATCGGCACGCTGGACGTCGAGTACACCGTCTACGACGACGGCTCCGATTCCACCCAGACCGTCGCGCTGGTGAAGAAGCTGCTCAGCGAGCAGAAGGTGGACGCGATCATCGGCCCCTCCGGCTCGCCCAATGCGATGGCGGCGCTGCAGTTCGTGGCCGAGGCCAAGACGCCGCTGCTGGCGCCGGTGGGCACCACCGCCGTCGTGCTGCCGATGGACGAACAGAAGCGCTGGGTCTTCAAGACCACGCAGAACGACGCGCTGATCTGCGAGGCGCTGGTGGCGCACATGGTCAGAAAGGGCGTGAAGACGGCCGGCTTCATCGGCTTCGGCGATGCCTACGGCGAGTCCTGGCACCGCGTCTTCGTGCCGATGATCGAGAAAGCCGGCATCCGGCTGGTGGCCGACGAGCGCTACCAGCGCACCGACCAGAGCGTGATCGGCCAGGCGCTGAAGATCATCGCGGCGCGGCCGGACGCGGTGCTGGTCGGCGCCGCCGGCGGCCCCACGGTGCTGCCGCAGACGACGCTGGTCGAGAAGGGCTACAAGGGTCAGGTCTATCAGACCCACGGCGCCGCCACACCCGACTTCGTCCGCCTGGGCGGCAAGGCGGTGGACGGCGCGGTGATGGCCGCCAGCCTGATGCTGGTGCTGGACGAGGTGCCGGACGCCAACCCCTCGAAGAAGCTGGCGCTCGACTACATCGGCGGCTACGAGAAGCTCTACGGCAGCAAGCCCGCCACCTTCGGCGCCAATGTCTACGACGCCGGCCTGCTGCTGCAGCGCGCGCTGCCCGAGGCGGCGAAGAAGGGCCAGCCCGGCACCGAGGCCTTCCGCGTGGCGCTGCGCGATGCGCTGGAAGGACTGCACGAAGTCGTGGGCACGCAGGGCGTCTACACGATGAGCCCGGCCGACCACTCGGGCTTCGACCGGCGCGGCCGCGAGCTGATGCAGCTGCAGGGCGGCACCTGGCACCGGGTGGCGGAATGAGCACGATCAAGCGGCTGCTGGCCGGCACGGTGCTCGCCCTGGCCACCCTCGCGGGCCAGGCGGCCGACAGCACCGGCGCCGGCCACATCACCGGCGTCGGCGGCATCTTCTTCAAGGCAAAGGATCCGAAGGCGCTGGCCGCCTGGTACCGCGACGTGCTGGGCCTGCCGGTGCAGCCCTGGGGCGGCGCGATCCTGCGCTACGAGGCGCCGCAGCATCCGCCAGCGCTGGCCTGGAATGCCTTCCCGGCCGGCACCAAGTACTTCGCGCCCTCGGACAGCGCCTTCATGATCAATTACGCGGTCGACGACATGGACGCGATGCTGGCGCGGCTGGAGGCCAAGGGCGTGGCCGTGCTGAAGCGCAGCGACGACGACGCCAACGGCCGCTTCGCCTGGGTGCTGGACCCCGAAGGCAACAAGGTGGAGCTGTGGCAGCCGAAAGCCCCGGCCACGCCATGAACGGGATCACGCGCCGGTCCTCGCTGCTGCTGCTCGCGGCTCTCTCTTCCCATGCCGGCGCCGCGCCGACGCTGAGCATCCTCACGGCCGGTGCGTTCCGGCAGGTCGTGCTGGCGCTGGCCCCGTCCTTCGAGAAGCGCACCGGCATCACGCTGAAGATCGACGGCGACACCGCCGGCGCCCTCGCCCGCCGCGTGCAGGCCGGCGAGGCCTTCGACCTGCTGTTCGCCCCGCCGGCCGCACTGGCCGCGCTGCCGCCCGGCGCGGTGGACCCGGCCAGCGTCCGGCCGCTGGCCAGGGTCGGCATCGGCCTGGCGGTGAAGGCGGGCGCGGCCCATCCGCCGCTGGAGACCGCCGCGCAGTTCAAGGCCGCCCTGCTGGCCGCCGGCAAGGTCGCCTACGTCGACCCGGCGGCCGGTGGCACCAGCGGCATCTACCTGGAGCAGTTGTTCGAGCGGCTCGGCATTGCGGAGGCGATGCGGCCCCGGGCGGTGAAGGTCAAGGGTGGACTCGCCGCCGAGCGGGTGGCCGCCGGCGAGGCCGACATCGCCGTCCAGCAGATCAGCGAGCTGATGACGACGCCCGGTGTCGAGCTGGCCGGCCCGCTGCCGGCGGAGCTGCAGAGCTACACGGTCTATGCCGGCGCCATCGCCGCGCGCAGCGGGCAGGCCGCGGCGGCGCAGGCCTTCCTCGATGCGCTGGCCGGTGCCGCGGAGCTGATCGCCAGCAAGGGCATGTCACTGCCCTAGAGTCCTGCGGCCTCGCAGCACCAGCACGATCGCCGCCAGGTGCGTGATCATCAGCAGCGGCACATAGATCACCGGCACCGGATAGAGCACCCCCAGCCGGCCCGCCATCTCGGGCAGGCCCAGCTGGACGGCATGCACATAGTCGCCGATCAGGTCGGCCAGCCCCGCGACGTTGAAGGCCGCCACGAACAGCCAGAACAGCGGCCGCACCCGATACGCCGCCAGCGCGGCCAGGGCCAGCAGCCCGGTGGCGAGGTCGCCATACGCTGCGTAGCCGGCGAAGCTGGCAGGCAGGTCGGGACTCACCACGCCGGGCATCAGGAAGGCCAGGCCGAAGAAGCGGAAGCCGTGCAGCGTGGCGATGGCGCGGTGGGCGTCGGCGGCCTCCATCGCCCGCAGCCGCGGCCAAAGGTAGGTGCGGAAACAGAGCAGCCAGGCGGCATAGCCAAGGATCAGGTGGAGCTGGAAAAGCAGGGCGGGTGTCATGGGCGTTGCGGTCCGGGATCGGTGCGAGATGCGAGATGCGAGATGCGATATCGAAACGATAGGACGGCTTGATTCCATCGACTAGCCGGCATAATTTTCATGAACCATGAAGCCTGACTACGCAATCGACCGAGGCGCGCTGGACGGCGTCGAGGCCTTTCTTCGTGTCGCGACGCGGCGCAGCTTCCGGCAGGCGGCCGCCGACCTCGGGGTCACGCCGTCCGCCATCAGCCAGACGGTGCGCGCGCTGGAGGCGCGCATCGGTATCGCGCTGCTGACGCGGACGACGCGCAGCGTCGGCCTCACCGAAGCCGGCGAGCGCTTCTTCGACCGCGCGAGCCCGGCCTTCGACGAGATCCTCGCCGCGCGCGATGCGGCGCGCGGCCTGGCCGATCGTCCCTGCGGCCTGCTGCGGCTGGCGGTGCCGCGCTCCGTGGTGTCACTGCTGCTGCAGCCCGTGCTGGCCTCGTTCGCGCAGGCCTTTCCCGAGGTGGTCGTGGAGATCGCGGCGAGCGAGGAGCTGGTGGACCTGGCGCGGGACGGTTTCGACGCCGGCATCCGGCTGGGCGAGTTCGTCGCGGCCGACATGGTCGCCGTGCGCCTGACACCGTCCCTGCGCTACGCGATCGTCGCGAGCCCCGCCTACCTGGATCGCCGCGGGCGGCCCTCGCGGATCCAGGAGCTGCGCGACCATGCCTGCGTGCGCATGCGGCGCGCCAGCGGGGCCTTCGCGCCGTGGCGTCTCCGGGACGATGGACAGGAGGTCGAGCTGGCCGTGGACGGGCCGGTGGTCGTCAACGATTTCCCGACGATGCTGGCCGCGGCGCTGGGCGGCGTCGGCCTGGCGCAGCTGCCCGAGCCGGTCGCCGCGCAGGACCTGCGAGCCGGCCGGCTCGAGGAAGTGCTGCCCGCCTACGCATCGACGACGCTGGGCGTCTTCCTCTACCACCCGGGGCGACGGCAGGTGCTGCCGAAGCTGCGCGCCTTCATCGACCATGTCCGCGCCCACATGGCGACGGGGGCTTAGCGCCGTCCCGCGGCGAAGCGCAGGAACCAGTCCACCGCCTCGGCATTGGCCATCGCGTCGCGCTTCATCACCGCCTCGGGTGTGGCGCCCAGCAGCAGCTTGCGGATCGGCAGCTCCATCTTCTTGCCGGACAGCGTGCGCGGGATCGCCGGCACCTGGTGGATCTCGTCGGGCACATGCCGGGCCGACAGCGCCGCGCGGATGGCCGCCTTCAGCCGGGCCTGCAGTTCGTCGTCCAGCACCACGCCTTCGCGCAGCTGCACGAACAGCGGCATGAAGCTCTCGCGGCCCAGGTATTCGAGATCGACGACCAGGCTGTCCAGCACCTCCGGCAGCGCCTCGACCGCGCGGTACAGCTCGGCCGTGCCCATGCGGATGCCGTGGCGGTTGATGGTGGCGTCGGAGCGGCCGTAGATGATGCCGCCGCCCTCGGGGGTTATGCGCAGCCAGTCGCCGTGGCGCCAGACGCCGGGGTACATGTCGAAGTAGCTGTCGCGATAACGGCTCATCCCAGCGTCATCGCCCCAGAAGTACAAGGGCATCGAGGGCAGCGGCCGGGTGCAGACCAGCTCGCCGACCCGGTCCAGCAAGACCTGACCCTGCTCGTCGAAGGCATGGACCGCCGCGCCCAGCGCGCGGCACTGCATCTGGCCGCGGATCGTCGGCAGCGTCGGGTTGCCGGTCAGGAAGGCGCCGGCGAAATCGGTGCCGCCGGCGATGATGCAGATCCAGATCTCGCGGCCACCGGGCTGCTTCGGGCAGCGTTTCCAGAGCCAGTCGTAGCACTCGTCCGCCAGCGGCGAGCCGGTCGAACCGACGGCGCGCAGCGCGGACAGGTCGCCCTCGCGCTGCGGCTCGACGCCGGCCTTCATGCAACTGGCGTGGAAGGCGGCGCCGGCGCCGAGGAAAGTGGCGCGCGACAAGGCCGCGAAGCGCCACAGCGTGCCCCAGTCGGCCGCGCCGCGCGGCCCGCCCGGGCTGCCGTCGAACATGCAGACCGTGGTGCCACCCAGCAGCGCGGCCAGCTGCACGTTCCACATGATCCAGCCGGTGGAGCTGTACCAGTGCAGGCGGTCCTCGGGGCCGAGGTCCATGTGCAGCACGCCGCAGACCATCATCTCCAGCAGGATGCCGCCATGGCCGTGGACGATGGGCTTGGGCAGGCCGGTGGTGCCGCTGGAGTAGACGATCCACAGCGGGTGGTCGAAGGGCAGCATCTCGGGCTCGAAGTCCGCGCCCTGTTGCTCCAGCAGCACGTTGCCGAAGGGATGGGCCTGGCAGCGCGGCGTGGCGAGCTGCGCCTCGCCCAGGGCCGCGGGCAGGTCCAGCACCGGCACCAGCAGCAGGTGCTCGACGCTCTCCAGCCCGGCCAGCAGTTCGGCGACCACCGGCGTGCGGTCGATGCGCTGGCCGGCGTTGACATAGCCGTCGGCGGCGATCAGCACCTTGGGCTCGATCTGGCGGAAGCGGTCCAGCACCGCCAGCGGCCCCATGTCCGGCGAGCAGACGGACCAGACCGCGCCGATGCTGGCCACGGCCAGGCAGGCGACGATGGTCTGCGGAATGTTCGGCAGGTAGGCGGCGACCCGGTCGCCGCGCTGCACGCCCAGCGCCTTCAGCCCCGCCGCCAGCGCCGCGACCTGGCGCCGCAGCTCGGGCCAGCTCGTCTCCTGCAGCGCGCCGTGCGAGAGCAGCTGCTCGTTGGCGAAGACGATGGCGGGCCGGTCTTCGACCTTGTCCGCATGGCGCAGCGCCTGGGCGGCGAAGTTCAGCGTGGCGCCGCGGAACCACACGGCGCCGGGCATCCGCTCCTCGCACAGCGCGGCCTCGAAGGGCGTGCCGGACTGCAGGTCGAAGTAGTCCCAGACGCTGCGCCAGAAGGCGTCGAGCTCGGTGACGGACCATTGCCACATCTCGGCATAACTGCCGAACTCGACGCCATGGCGTTCGCGCAGGAAGCGCTGGTAGTGCTCGATCTGATGGCTCATCGCCGGCTCGCCTCCAGGATGCCTGCCGTGAAGCGCGGCCACAGCGCCTCGGGCAGATCGTGGCCCATGCCGGGGATCAGGTCCAGCGTGGCATGGCCGATGCGGCGTGCCAGGTCTTGCCCGTGGGCCACCGGCACCAGCGGATCGGCCTCGCCATGGATGATCGCCACCGGCAGGTCGCGCCCGATCGCGCCCAGCCGGGCGGCACGCGAGGGCCCGTCCGCGGTGATCGCCACCAGCTGCCGCGCCGAGCCGCGCGGGTTGGTGCCGCCACGCGCCAGCGAGGCGCCGATGATGGCGCGCATCTCGGCCTCGCTCGTCGGGTAGCCGGGGCTGCCGATCTCGCGGAACAGGCGCAGGTAGTAGTCGGTCACGCTCACCGGATCGCGCGGATCGGACGGCTTGCCCATCATCGTGGCGGCCACCTTCAGCGTCGGCGGCGGCAGGCCGCGCGCGCCGCTGCTGGTCATCAGCAGGGTCAGGCTCTTCAGCCGGGCGCTGTGGTCCAGCGCCAGGTGCTGGGCGATCATGCCGCCCATCGAGGCGCCGCAGACATGCGCCTGCGCGATGCCCAGCGCGTCGAGCAGGCCCACCGCATCGCGCGCCATGTCGGCCAGCGTGTAGACGCTCGGCACCGGCAGGCGCAGCAGGTGCTGGAAGGCAGCCATGCCGACGCTGGGCTTGGGCAGCTCGTCGAAGCGCTGCGACAGGCCCATGTCGCGGTTGTCGAAGCGGATCACGCGGAAGCCCGCGCGCACCAGCTGCTCCACGAAACCCAGCGGCCAGGCGGTCAGCTGCATGCCCAGGCCCATGATCAGCAGCAGCGGCTCGCCGTCGACCGGGCCGTGGTCTTCGACTTCGAGGGTGATGCCGTTGGCGGAGATCTGCATGGGTTCAGTGCGCCTCGATGTCCACGTATTGCCAGAACTCGACGGCGAACTTGGGCCGGCGGTAGCCGACGACCCAGGGCCAGGCCATGTCGTTGACGATGCGGTGCACATGGAACTTGGCCGGCATCTGCGCGACAAGGATGCGCTTGGCCTCGCGGAACAGGGCCTCGCGCTCGGGGCCGTCGGGCAGGCTCTGCATCTTCTCGTAGAGCGCGTCGTAGGCGGCGTTGCTGAAGTCGCCGAGGTTGGCGGCGTGGAAGGCGGGCGTGTAGAAGTGCTGCAGCGCGTCGGCGCCGTCGGCGCGGTCCGAGGTCTCGCCGAGGAACCACATCATCAGCTTGCCGGCGCGCGCGGCCTTCAGGTTCTCGGGCCACTTGGCAGTGGGGAAGCTGGTGCGCACATGGATGCGCTCCATGTTGATGCGGAACATCTCGTCGTAGGAGCGCGAGAGCGAGTCCGGCTGCGTGGCCCAGGCCAGCACCAGCGGCGAGCCGTCGGGCATCTCGCGCCAGCCGTCGCCGTCGCGGTCCACATAGCCGTACAGGTCCAGCAGCGCGTTGGCGCGGGCCGGGTCGAAGTCGCTCATCTCGCTCTTGAAGGCCGGGTCGTAGCCGCTGGTGCCGGGCATCACCACCGACTGCGCCGGGATCGCCTGCCCGCGGCGCAGCAGGCGGATCTCGCGGCCGGCGTCCCAGGCCAGCGAGATCGCGCGGCGCAGCGCCACCTTGTCAGCCGTGTAGCCGCCCACCGTCGGGTCTTCGAGGTTGAAGTAGGTATAAGCCACGTCGGAAGCCAGCGTGCGGAACAGCTGCACGCCGCGCTTGCCCAGGTTGGGCGCGATCCTGCCGTTGGGCAGGCCGATGTTGACGAACTCCGGCGGCACCCGGTCGATGAAGTCGAACTGCCCGTTCAGGAAGGACAGCCAGCGCGGCTGCGACTCCTCGATGATCGAGACCTCCACCCGGTCGATCATCGGCAGGCGCCGGCCGTGCAGGCGCTTGGCGATGGCCTGGCCCTGGGCATCGTCGGCCGCCGGCTGGGCGTCGTAGTAACGCTCGCGATAAGCGGTATTGCGGTCCAGCGCGATCAGCGAGTTGCGCCGCCATTCCTTCAGCACGAAGGGGCCGGTGCCCACCGGGTGCGCCATCGTGTCGCCCGGGTGGGCCTCGATCACCTCGCGCGCCACCGCGCCGTAGAGGTCGCTGCGGGACAGCACCTGCGCCAGCCGCGGCCGCGGCTCGGTGGTGCGCAGCTGCAGCGTGTAGCGGTCCAGCGCGCGCAGGCCCGGCATCGGCGTGTCGTAGTCGAAGGGCTTCTTCGTCTTCAGCGCGGCCTGGCGCCGCTCGTTCAGGCCCAGCAGGCCCAGTTCCTCCAGCGGCGTCCACATGGGGCTGTTGGTGGCCGGGTCGGCGAAGCGCTGCAGGCTGTAGACGTAGTCCTGCGCCACCAGCTCGCGCGGCTTGCCCTTGAAGGCCGGATCGTCGGTGAAGAAGATGCCGGGGCGGATGTGGATGGTGAAGCTGCGGAAGTCGGCGCTGGTCTCGGGCAGGCCTGAAGCCGTCAGCGGCAGCATGCGCACCGGGTCGCGGGCCAGCGGGTCGTAGCAGAACAGCGCCTCGAAGATGTGCGAGGCGACGATGCGCGAGTAGTCGTCGGAGATCTGCGCCGGGTCGAAGCCGGTCTCTGCGATCAGGAAGGCGTAGCGCAGGACCTTGTTTTCGGCCTGGGCGGGCTGCGCCAACGACAGGGCGAGCAGCAGCGTGAAGAGCAGTCGTTTCATGAAGAAGAAGAGATGTCGATGTACTGCCACCAGTCCTGCCAGAACAGCGGGCGGCGGAAGCCGATCACTTCGCGCGCGGCCATGTCGGTGATGATGCGGTGGCCGCGCGATTTCAACGGCTCCCAGGCGGCCTGGATGCGCTTGGCCTCGCGGAACAGGGCCGCCCGCTCGGGCCCGTCGGGCAGCGACTGCATCTGCTGGTAGAGGCGGTCGTAGCGCGGGTCGACGAAGCGCGGGAAGTTGAAGGTGCCGGCGGCCGGGCCATAGAGCAGTTGCAGCGCGCCGATCGCATCGGGTTGCGCGGCGGAGAAGGCGACGTCCCAGATCATGTACTGCGCCGCCTGCGCGGCCTTCAGGTTCTCGGGCCACTGCTTGACCGTCAGCTTGAGCCTGAGCCCCAGCGCGCGCATGCTGCTGTCCCAGACCTCGTCGACCTGGCGCGAGAGCCCGTCGGCCTGGGTGCGGCGCTCCAGCATCAGCGGGCTGCCGTCGGGCTGCTCGCGCCAGCCGTCGCCGTCGCGGTCCACATAGCCGTAAAGGTCCAGCAGCGCGCGGGCGCGGTCGGGGTCATAGTCGCCCATCTCGGACTTGTAGGCCGGGTCGTAGCCGCTGGTGTGCGGCTGCACCATCGACTGCGCGACGATCGCCTGCCCGCGCCGCACCTGCTGCAGCTCGCGCGGCACGTCCAGGCCCAGGCCGATCGCGCGGCGCAGCGCCACCTTCGCCGGCTCGATGCCGCCGACTACCGGGTCGTTCATGTTGAACAGCGTCAGCATCACGTCCGGCGCCAGCGTGCGGAAGGCCTGCATGCCGCGCTTGGCCAGGTTCGGCGCCAGCTTGCCGTGCGGCATCGCCTGGCTGATGAAGTCCTCGGGCACCCGTTCGACGAAGTTCTGCTCGCCGCTGAGGAAGGCCAGCCAGCGCGGCTGGTTCTCCTCGATGATGACCACCTCCACCTGGTCCACCATCGGCAGGCGGCGGCCCTTGAAGCGGGCCAGCAGGGCCTGGCCCTCGGCGTCGTCGGCGGCGGGCTGGGCCTCGTAGTAACGCTCACGATAAGCGGGGTTGCGCTCGAACACGATCTGCGAGCTGCGCCGCCAGCTCTTGAGCCGGAAGGGCCCGGTGCCGACCGGATGCTCGCCCAGCTTGTCGCCGTAGAACTCCACCACCTCGCGCGCCACCGCACCATAGAGATCGCTGCCGGCCAGCACCAGTTCCATCAGGCGCGGGCGCGGCTGCTCGGTGCGGAACTGCAGCGTGTAGCGGTCCAGCGCGCGCACGCCCTCGATCGGCGCGGCGTAGTCGAAGGGCTTCTTTCCCTTGATCGCCTTCTGGCGCTGCGCGGCCAGGCCGATGAAGCCTGCATCCTCGTACTGCACCCAGGCCTGGGCCTGCAGCGCCGGGTCGGCATAGCGCTGGATGCTGTAGACGAAATCGTGGGCGGTGACCTCACGCCGCTGGCCCTTGAAGGCCGGGTCGTCGGCGAAGCAGATGCCCTGCTTCAAGCGGACCGTCCAAGTGCGGAAGTCCTCGCTGATCTCGGGCATCGCCTCGGCGATCAGCGGCACGATCTTCGCCGGGCGGGCCAGCGGGTCGTAGGTGTAGAGCGCCTCGTAGATGTGGCCGGTGAGGATGCGCGAGTAGAGGTCGCTCAGGCGCGGCGGGTCGAATCCGGTCTCGGCGACGCGGAAGGCATAACGCAGCACCTTGACGGATTCATCCGCCGTCGCCGCCGCGCCTGCCAGCAGGGCGGGCAGGGTCAGCAGGGAGCGGCGGCGTATCGTCATGATGATGCAGGCTTGCCCTCGATGTCCACGTACTGCCAGAAGTCGCGCATGAACAGGTTGCGTTTGTAGCCGATCACCCAGGGCTGCAGCATGTCCGTGAAGATCCGGTGCACATGGCCCTTCAGCGGCATGTAGGCCACCATCAGGCGCTGCATCTGCTCGATCAGCGCCTGGCGCTCGGGGCCGTCGGGCAGGCCCTGCTGCTTCAGGTACAGCGCGTTGTAGGCCGGCAGGTCGAAGCGCGAGTGGTTGGCCTGGCCCTTGTTGGGGCCGTAGCCCAGGCCGAGGAAATCGTCGGCATCGGGGATCGAGGCGCTCCAGCTGACGCCCCACATCATCAGCTTGCCGGCACGCGAGGCCTTCAGGTTCTCGGGCCACTGGGCGATCTTGAACGTCACGCGGATCTTCAGCGCATCCATGTTCTTCTGCCACAGCTCGGCCAGCTGGCGGCTCTGGCCGTCGGGCTGGCTGGCCAGCTCGATGACCAGCGGCTTGCCGTCGGGCTGCTCGCGCCAGCCGTCGCCGTTGCGGTCCACATAGCCGTAGAGATCCAGCAGCGCGCCGGCGCGGGCGCGGTCGAAGTCGCTCATCTCGGACTTGAAGCCCGGCTCGTAGCCCATCGTGCCTGGCGCGACGACGCCTTGCGCCGGCACCGCCTGGCCGCGGCGCACCAGGCGGATCTCCTGCGCGTTGTCGTAGGCCAGCGAGATCGCGCGGCGCAGCGCCACCTTGGCCGGCTCGTAGCCGCCGACCAACGGGTTCTCCATGCCGAAGTAGGTGCTGAGGTAGTCGGCCCGCGCGTAGCGGTCCATGCGGATGCCGCGCTTGGCGAGGTTGGGCGCCAGGTGGTTGTGCGGCATCGCGATGATGGCGAAGTCCGACGGCACCTCGTCGATCATGTCGGCCTCGCCGTTCAGGAAGGCCAGCCAGCGCGGCTGCGACTCCTCGATGATCGAGATCTCCACCCGGTCCACCAGCGGCAGGCGCTTTCCCTTCAGCCGCGCGGCTTCGGCGATCAGGCGCGGGTCGGCATCGGCGGGCGGGGTCTCGTCGTAGAAGACCTCGCGGTAGTTCGGGTTCTTCGTGAAGGCCACGCGCGAGCTGCGCCGCCATTCGGCCAGCTGCCAGGGCCCGGTGCCGACCGGGTGCTCCATGATGTGATCGGGCCCGTAGGCCTCGACAACCTCGCGCGCCACCGCGCCCATCATCACGTCGGCGAACCAGTAGATCAGCCGCGGATTGGCCTGCGCGGTGCGGACGCGATAGGTGTAGCGGTCGACCTGCTGCAGGCCCTCGACCGGGCGGTCGTAGTCGAAGGGCTTCTTCGTCTTCTGCGCCTCGGCGCGCAGCTCCGACAGGCCCAGGATGCCGACGCCCTCCAGCACGTAGAGGTTGCCGCTCTTGGTGACCGGGTCGTAGTGGCGCTTCAGCGCGTAGATGTAGTCCGCCGCGGTCAGCTCGCGCTTCCTGCCCTTGAAGGCCGGATCGTCGGCGAAATGGATGCCGGGTCTGATGCGGATCGTCCAGGTCTTGAAGTCGGCCGAGACCTCGGGCATCGCGGCGGCGGTGTTGGGCTTGAGCTGGTAGGGGCGGGCCAGGTAGGCGTACTTCAGCGGCGCATCGAAGATGTTCGCCGCCATCGTGCGCGAATAGAGGTCGCTGATCTGCGCGGGGTCGAAGCCGGTCTCGGCGATGCGGAAGGCATAACGCAGCACCTTGACGGGCTCGGCGCTTGCGGACCACGCAAGCAGCAGCGACATGAGCAGGACGAGGACACGCAGCATCGGGACAGGGGCTCCGGCGAAGCCGCCGAGTCTAGAGGCTCGCCGCAACCCGCCGGGCAGGGCAAACATGCATGAGCCGCGATGTTGCACTGCACTAGACTCGGCCGCTGTTTTTGCCTCCTGGAGACCCGCTCGTGGCGGCCTACCTGATCCGACGCCTGTGGCAGATGATCCCGACCCTGCTGGGCGTCGTGCTGCTGGTGTTCTTTTTGTTCAAGTATTTCGGCAGCGACCCGGCCGTGGTGCTGGGCGGGCTGAACGCGAGCCCCGAGACGATCGAATCGATCCGCGAGCAGCTGGGCCTGAACAAGCCGGTCTGGGAGCAGCTGTGGATCTTCATCAAGCAGATCGTCAGCTTCGACTGGGGCCGCAGCTGGGCCACGCGCGAATCGATCGGCCATCTGTTCGCCACCCGCATGCCGGCCACGCTGACGGTGATGATCCCGATCCTGCTGATGCAGGTGCTGCTGGCGATCCCCTTCGCGCTGGCGGTAGCCTATGTGCGCGGCAGCCTGACCGACCGCGCGGTGATGATGCTGTCCACCGTGGCAGTGAGCATCTCGCTGCTGGTCTACGTGATCCTGGCGCAGTACTTCTTCGCCTTCCGCCTCGGCTGGTTCCCGGTGCAGGGCTGGAGCGACAGCACCTGGACCAATCTCAAGCAGTACGCGCCGCTGCCGGTGCTGACGGTGGTGATGGTGGCGCTGGCGCCGGAGATCCGCCTGTTCCGCAGCTTCTTCCTCGACGAGCTGGGGCATGACTACGTGCGCACCGCGCGCGCCAAGGGCATGGGCGAGCGCACCGTGCTGTTCAAGCATGTGCTGCGCAACGCGATGATGCCGATCCTCACCAACGTCTCGGTGGCGCTGCCGGGCGTGTTCGTCGGCTCCTTCCTGATCGAGGTGTTCTTCTCGATCCCCGGCCTGGGCCGCGAGATCCTGCTGGCGGTGAACCGCGCGGACTACCCGGTCATCCAGGCCTTCTCGATCTACCTGGCCTTCCTGACGATGGTGGTCAATCTCATCACCGACATGCTCTACAAGCTGGTCGATCCTCGGGTGGTGCTGAAGTGAGACAGCCAATGCAAGGCCTATCGCGGGGAGCGCAAGGCGGCGGGGTGCCCCATAGCTTCGTGTCCCCCGGCCGCTGCGCGGCCTCCTCCTTTTACCTGCGCTATGGGGCACCCCGCCACCTTGCTTCGCCGAGCCCGACAAACGGTGGTTTGCCTCGGGGCATGGGTGGGGGCGGCCACGT
>NZ_LYVQ01000165.1 GCF_001984095.1 Pelomonas sp. KK5 | reverse complement strand
GTGGCCTTGACTTCGACGAGCACCTCGCCGGCGCGCGGGCCGTCGAGCATCACCTCTTCGACGGTCAGCGGGGCGCCGGCCTTCCAGGCGACGGCAGCACGGGTCTTCATGGGAATCTCCTGGAGATAAAGGGACAACTCAGATCGGCGCGGCGTCGACGCCGAGGGCGAAGATGCCCGGCATGCCGACGAAACCCGGAAGCGCCTTGATGCGCTGCACCCACCGCCGGATGGCCGGATAGCGGTGCAGGAGGATGCCGCCCTCGGGCGCCAGTGCCACGTAGGGAAAGCAGGCGATGTCGGCGATCGTCGGAGCGAGCCCGGCCAACCAGTGCCGCTCCTGCGCCTCGCCATCGGCCAGATGGTCCTCGATGTGCGCGAACAGCTTGTGTGCGGCCGTGCGGCAGGCCTGGACATCGAAGTCGTAGCCGAAGGCATCGTGCAGCCGCGCTGCCGAGGCAGTGCGCGTGATGTCCTCCGCCACCGCCATCCAGAGCGCGACCCGGCCCCGCGACTGCGGCTCGATGGGCAGCCAGCGCTGCTGCAGGTCGTAACGCGCGGCCAGGTACACCAGGATGGCCTGCGCATCGCGCAGCACATAGCCGTCGTCATCGATGACCGGCAGCTGCCCGAACGGGTTCAGGCGCAGCAGCGCCTCCTCCTTGTGCTCGCGGTTCGGGTGGAAGTTGACCGGCACCCGCGTGAACGGCAGTTGCAGCAGCGCCATGAACAGGCGCAGCTTGTAGCAGTTGCCTGACAGTTCGTCGTTGTAGAGCTTGAGCATGATGAGGCCCTCAGAGATCGATCGTCAGCGATGGCGTTCGCGATCGCGACACGCAGGGGAGCATCTGCAGGTTCGATGCCTTTTCGCCGGCGCTCAAGTACTGGTCGCGGTGGTCGGGCGTCCCGTCGACCACCGTGCAGAGGCAGGTGCCACACACACCCTGCTCGCAGTTCGTCTCGACGGCGACGTCGATCGAACGCAGCACGTCCACGATGCTCTGGCCCGACGGAACAAGGACGCTGCGGCCCGAGCGGGCGAGCGTGAGCTCGAACGGGGCCCCGCCCGTCTCGACGGGACCGGCGCTCCTGAAATACTCGAAGTGCAGGCGCTTCGCGTCCCATCCCTGCCCGTTCGCGCAGGTCTCGACCAGCTGCATCAGCGGCGTGGGGCCGCAGCTGTAGCAGTGCGTCGCCGGGCCCTCGGCGTGCAGCAGGCCGTCGACCCGGGACCGCGTCTCTTCCGGCGTCAGCCCCGCATGCAGGGTCCACTGCCCCGCCAGTTCGCGATCCAGCTCTTCCCGGAACGCCACCTGCGCATCGGACCTGCAGAAGTAGTGCAGATGGAAGGCCTGCGAGCGCGCCCGCAGCGCACGCGCCATCGAGATCAGCGGCGTGATGCCGATGCCTCCGGCAAGCAGCAGGCTGCGGGTGGCCGACCGGTCCTGGCGGAAGTTGTTCTTCGGCATGCCGACGCGCAGCAGGTCGCCGACCCGCACGCCCTCGTGCATCAGGCGCGATCCGCCACGGGACTGCGGCTCCCGCTTGACGGCGATCGCGTAGACGTCGTCCTCATCCGACCCGGCGTTGCACAGCGAATACTGGCGCACCAGTCCGCCGTCCAGGTGCACGTCGAGATGGGCGCCGGGCGCCGCGGGCGGCAGCGGCCCGCCGGCCGGCGAGCGCAGCACGAAGGCCACGATGTCGTCGGTCAACGGTCGCCGATCGGCGACGACGAGCTGCAGTGCCTCCGGTGCGGCATCGGGGGCCGGCTCGACGCCCCAGCGCAGACCGATGCGGCGCAGCCAGCGCCGATAGGTGCTGGAGCCCGCATCCGCCTGCGAGGGCACTTCCAGGCGCGCATCCAGCGGCAGGCGCTTGTACACATGGTTCTCCAGGATCGGCTTGTCCTGGCCGAGGATGGTCTGCTGGAAGGCCAGGATCTCGCTGCCGCTGCTGGCGGCGTCGAACAGCGAGATCGAGAAGTGCACGATGCACCGATCCTCCTCGGTCGGCTGCACGAACAGGAAGATGATGTCGCTGCCCCCGGCATGGCCGGCCGGCGCCTTGTACAGCAGCGGGGAGAACGGGTTCACCACCCGGTACACGTAGTCCACGTCGGCCTGCCCGTCCGACGCGGCCGACGCCATCGGCTGCACGAACCTGCAACCGCGCGCCCACAGCTCGTTGCGGGCATCGAGCTCCACCTCGTAGGGCCGGACTTCGGTCGAATCCTCCGATCCCAGGATGTGGGCATGCACGAAGGGGAAGTGCGCCATGTCGAGGAAGTTCTCGACGACCCGCAGGCCACCGGTGTGCACGCCGATCGCGCCCATGTAGAGGAAGCGGCGGCCGGCCTGGTCGAACTCGGGCAGCGCGAACAGGGCCTTGGGCTCGGCCCCCAGGCAGACGAAGAGATGGCCGCAGTGCTCGCGCACCGCGCAGGGCGCGTCCGCGTCGCCGACCACGGACGCGGCGGGCCCTGCCGCGCCGCTGCGCCGGAGTTCGATCTCGCGCTGCAGCAGGCGGCGTCGCAAGACCTGCCCGCCCTGCAGGTCATCGCAGCGGGCCACCGCGAACCAGTCGTTCTCGATCGCCGGGTCGATCACGGGCCGATGTTGAAGCTCAGGCATGGAGACGCTCCATTGAGGGTTCGAGCAGCGGCTTGATCCGGGCGATGGCCGCGGTGCGGCGCGCCAGCTTGTCGGCGCGGGTGGATCCGTCCGTGCAGGGCTCGATGAACAGGTGGACCACGGTCGTCGCCGCCTCCATCGGCTGCAGCAGCAGCACGGCGCCGCGGCCGTCGTCGGCGGCGTGCTCCCGCCAGACGCTGGGCCGCTCGGCTGCGAAGCCGCGTCGGGACAGCCGGGCCATGGTCGCCTCGAAGGAGGCGTCGACCGTGAAGCTGCGGCAGGCCTCCAACTCGGCCAGTGCCGGCGGGTAGCCCGCGGGCAGTTGCGCGAGGCTGACCCAGACGACACCTGCGGATTCACGGCAGGCATAGGACCGCACGCAGGCGGCGGGTGGCGGCGCCAGGGCCGGCGTCGAAGGCACCCCCGTGCATCGGCCATCGGCGCCATAGCGCCAGCCGTGGTAGCGGCAGACCAGCTGGTCGCCGGCCACGAAGCCCAGGCTCAGGCGAACGCTGCGGTGCGGGCAGCGGTTCTCCCAGGCCTGCAGGCGCCCGTCGTCGGCCCGCCAGAGCGCGATCTCCTGGCCCTGCAGCATCGATGGGACGACGGCCCCTCGGGCCACATGTTCGGATCGCTCGACCGGAAACCAGTCCGCGTGATGAGTCGTCGGCTTGTTCATGTCGTCGGCCTCAGTGCGGCACCGTGCCCTGGATGCCTTCGATGAACCAGTTCATCCCGGCGATGTCCTGGTCGGACAGCGCCTTGCCCGCGGCGACGCGCTCCTTGCCGGCCGAATCCTTCAGCGGGCCGGCAAAGGGAAGCAGCCTGCCCGACTCGATATCGGCCTGCGCCTGCTGGGCCATGGCCACGACGGTCGCCGGCACGGCCTTGTTCCAGGGCGCCAGGTTCACGCCCTTGTTCTTCAGGCTCGCCAGGTAGGGCGCGCCCTTGAAGCTGCCGGCCAGGCTGTCCTTGACGACCTGCCGGAGGTAGGGCGTCCAGTCATGCATGATCGAGGTCAGCAAGCCCTTCGGGGCGTATCGCGACACGTCGGAGAACATGCCGATCGACCAGACGCCCTTGCTGTCGGCGTACTGGACCACGGCCGGCGCATCCTGGAACGCGGAGCCGATCACGTCGGCCCCATTAGCGATCAGCGATTGCGCCACCTCGCGTTCGCGGCCGGGGTTGTACCAGTCGTTGACCCACACCACCTTCACAACGGCGGACGGATTCACGCTGCGGGCGCCGCGCGCGAAGGCGTTGATCGTCGACACGACGTCGGGAATCGGCATCGCTCCCACGAAGCCCAGCGTGTTCGACCGGGTCATCTTGCCGGCCACCACGCCGGCCACGTACGCCCCTTCGTACCAGCGGGCGTTGTAGGTGCCGAAATTGGGCGCCAGCTTGTAGCCGCTGGCATGGACGAAGTTGACCTTCGGATTGTCGGCAGCGGCCGCCAGGCCGTCGCTCATGTAGCCGAAGCTGCCCAGCACCAGCAGGCGGGCATGGCCGTCGATCAGGTCCTGGATCACCCGCGCGCCGTCGGGCCCGGCCTTGACGTTCTCGACGACCTCGGTCTTGATCTGCGAGCCGAACTCCTTCTCCAGGTTCTTGCGGGCCGCCTCGTGCTGGGCCACCCAGCCGACATCGCCGACCGGGCTCTGGTAGACGAAATCGATCTTCAGCGGATCGGCCGAGGCCATGCCGGAGAACAGGGAGGCCGCCATCGCGGCGGCGCAGCTAGTGCGCAGAACAGACTTCAACACGGTCGTCGCTCCAAAGAATGCCGGCGAACCGCGCCGGCGGGGTTCCGATTCGTCGGTACTTCAAATCGGTATACCGATAATGTATTCCGATACGGAACCGACTCGCAAGCCGCATCTGTCAGAATCCTTCTCGGTAAAGACCCTCGGACACCAGCGCAGCGCTTCCTTCATGACTACCAAGGCCGATGAGATCGTCGAAAACGTGAGGGACGCGATCCTGTCGCACCGGCTGCTGCCGGGAACGCAGCTGCGGGAGGTGAGCCTGGGCCGTCTCTACGGCGTGAGCCGCACGGTCGTGCGCCAGGCGCTGCAACGCCTGGCCAAGGACGGCCTGGCCGATCTCACGCCGGGCCGGATCGCCTCGGTGGCCCAGCCTTCCGCCAAGGAGGCGCGCGAGGTCTTCGACATGCGAACGGCGCTCGAGACCCATGTGACCGAGGTGCTCGTCAGCAGGGCCTCGAAGAAGGACTTCGCACGCTTGCGCGCTCACCTGAAGAGCGAGCGGGCGGCGTTCGCGGCCGGTGACTGGGAGGCGGTGCGCAAGCTCGGCGCCGGTTTCCATGCCCTGATGGCCGAGTTGGCCGGCAACGAGCTGCTGACACGCACGCTCGAGGAACTGCATGCACGCATCGCGCTCATCCTGCAGCTCTACCGGCATGACTACGACAGCCATGTCGCCTGCCTGCAGGACGAGCACGAGGAGTTCATCAGCCTGCTGGAGGCCGGCTCCACGAAGCAGGCCGTCGCGCTGCTGAAGCGTCACCTCGGGAAGGTCGAGCAGAGCCTGAACATCGTCGATCAGCAGGCCTCGGACGACTTGCCGCTGCGGCGCGCGCTCCAGGCCGACCTCGACGATCGGGCCGGTGCCTAGTCGCGACGAACGGCATCCCTGCGTCCGTTGGAAGTGGCCGGCAGCGCCGCCCGATCCGGCGATGCCCGGCCGACTCACTAAAATCCGCTGTTTTCAGTAGCAAGGGCGCAGGCGTCGGCTTCACGGCATGCAACTCATCTCCAGGCCGGTACTGCCTTCACCGCCGGAATCACTGTCTCGACTGCTGCGGGAATGGGGCATGGCGCCCGTTCCCCTGGCCCCGGCGGCGGCACGCCTGGGCGCCTGGCTGGGATGGGCGGATGCGATCACGATCTCCCAGCTGCTGACGGCGCCGCCTGGCAAGGCGGCCTCCGAGGCGGCGCGAAGCGAGGCCAGGTGCTGGGCGGGTGGTGAGCTGGAACTGGTCCGTGCCCAGCTGGCCTCGGGCTTCGACAATGCGGCGCTGGCATCCGGGTCCGAACCGGAGGCCGAGGACGCAACGCTGCCGCAGCTGCTCGCCCCCTATCTGCAGCATGTCGCGCAGCAGCAGCGGACGATTGCAAGCCGCATCACCACGTTCCGGGCGCAGCTGCGGGCCCGCCTGGCGAACGCCTCCGACGAACTCGCACGGCTGGCCCAGCTGGACGAATACGTCGAGCGGGCGCTGGCCTCTCCCGAGCGTCGCGCCATGACCGGGGTTGCCGCGCTGCTGGAGATGCGGGCGCGCAGGCACTACGACGCCGACCGGCGCCGCTGGCGGCCCCGCCTCTGGTCGGACCTGCAGCGCGTGCTGCGGGCCGAGCTGGATCAAAGACTTCAACCCGTGCTGGGCCTCATCGAAGCCTTGGGCACAAGCAGCCCCCTATGAACCGAGCTCTCAACGCCCTCTACCCCATCGCCCTGGCTGCCGGTCTGGCGGGCATCGCCGGCGCCGGCATGGCCGCCGCGAGGAACCACCCCGTCGCGCTGGCCATGACGGTGCTGATCGCCGCCTTCTTTGCCATCGCTGCCTGGGAACTGGCGGCCTTTCGCCGGGACAGCCGTGGCCTGGCCGCATCCGCAGCGCGCAAGGTGCCCGATGACGACTGGATGCCCTCCGTGCCCGTCGCCCTGCGCGGTGCCGTGCAGATGCGCCTGGACGGCCTGCGCGTCGTCCTTCCGGGCCTGGCGCTGGCGCCGGCGATCGCCGGCCTGCTGGTGCTGCTGGGCATGCTCGGCACCTTCATCGGCCTGGTCATCACCCTGGGCAGCACGGCCAGTGCCCTCGGCGCCTCCGCCGACCTGAGCGCCCTGCGCTCCGCGCTGGGCGCCCCGATCCAGGGCCTCGGCCTGGCGTTCAGCGCCAGCGTGGCCGGCGTCGCCGGCTCGGCCATGCTGGGCCTGATGGTGGCCCTTGCCCGCAGGGAACGCTCGGCCGCCGGCGCGCTGCTGGATGCCGCGCTGCTGGGCCGGCTGCGCCCCCTGACCTCGGCGCATCGGCGCGAGATCGAACAGCGGGCCGCGGATGCCGCCGCGATCGAGCGCGAGGATGCCAGGCAAGCCACGATGCTCGCCCAGCTGCAGCAGTTCACCGAGCGCATCGCCGACCAGTTGAGCGCGCAGAACAGCCGCTTCCACAGCGAGACGGGCCAGGCCTACGCGGCATTGGCCAGCAGCGTGGACGCCACGCTGCGCACCAGCCTGGCGGAAGCCGCGCGGGAGGCAGGTGCCGCCATCGAGCCCGCCGCGGCGGCGGCCATGGCCGGCATCGCGCGCGAAGCCGCGTCCCTGCATGAACGCGTGGGAACGGCGGTGGCCGATCAACTGGCCGCGCTCGGCAGCCGCTTCGAGCAAGGTGCCGCGCGAATCGCGCATCAGCATGAGGCGGCGGACCAGGCACGATCGGCCTCGCTTCAAGCCCACATCGACTCGCTCGCCGGGCATCAGGCGTCCGCGCGCGAGGTGCTGGCGCAAGCCGGCCAGCAGTTTGCCGAGCAGGCCGAGGCCGCCGTCAGCACCCTGGCCGATGCATTCGCGCGGCTGCAGGCCAGGCAGGGCAGCGACGATGCGGATCGGCTCGCGGCCTGGCGTTCCGAGCTGGTCTCGGCCGGCGCCGCACAGTCGAAGCAGCAGCAGGAGCTGGCCGACGGCCTGCTCGCGAACACGCGCAGCCTGGTGGCCCAGGCCGAATCCCATTCACAGCGGACCCTGGCCGATGCCGGCGCCCTGCTGCAGGCTGCCGGCGAAGCGCCACGGGCGGCCGTCGAGGTCGTCGCCGCGCTGCGGGAGCAACTCGTCCAGAGCCAGGCCCAGGATCGCGCGGCGCTCGTCGAGCGGGCCGAGTTGATGCAGACGGTCTCGACGCTGCTGGCCTCCTTGCAGCAGGCCGCGGGCGATCAGCGTGCCGCCATCGACTCGCTCGTGGACCGGTCGGCCGTCCAGCTCGAAGCCCTGGGCCAGCGCTTCACGACGCTGGCCGATGCCTCGGGCCAGGCGCTCGCCGATGCAGCCACGAACCTGGCGGCCAGCGCGGCCGACGTCGCCTGCGTGGGCGAAGGCTTCGGCGAGGCGGTCGCGCAGTTCCAGCTTGCCAATGCCCAGCTCCTGCAGCACCTCGGCGTGCTGGAGGAACGCCTCTCCTCGGCGATCACGCGCAGCGACGACCAGCTGGGCTACTACGTGGCGCAGGCGCGCGAAGTCATCGACCTGTGCCTGGGCTCGCAGAAGCAGGTGCTGGATGCACTGCAGGGCGCCGCCGCCCATGGATGACCCGCTGGAGATCGAGCAGGAAGGCGTCGGCGCCCCCGCCTGGGCGGCCTTTGGCGACCTGATGGCCGGTGTGCTGGGCGCGTTCGTCCTCGTGCTGGCCGCGGCGCTGGTGGGGCAGCTGGACCTGGCGGAGCGCCTGCAGGCCGAAGTGCGGCAGCGCATGGCCGAACAGGCGCGACGCGAAGCCCTGGAACGCGCCCTGGCCGGCCCGCTCGCGGACGGCCGCATCACGCTGGTGGAAGGCCGGATCGGCATCAACAGCGCGGTGCTCTTCGCGACGGGATCGGACCAGCTGCTCGCCGAGGGCCGTGCGCTGCTCGGTGCCTTGGCTGCGCCGCTGCGCACCTACCTCGCCCAGCGCGACGAGATCCTGATGGTCAGCGGCTTCACGGATGATCGAGGGGTCGTGGCAGGCATGCAGTTCACCGACAACTGGGACCTGTCCGCCCGGCGCTCGCTGAACGTCACGCGGGCCCTGCTGGCGGACGGCCTCCCCCCCGACGCGGTGTTCTCTGCTGCGTTCGGCGCGCAGCAGCCGGTGGCCTCCAACGACACCGCGGCCGGCCGCGCGCTCAATCGACGCGTGGAAATCGCACCCACACCGCGGCCCCGGCGAGCGGCCGCGGCATCCGCGCCGTGAGCAGCATTGACGACCCGGTCGGCTGGGTCGCTGCGCAGCGGGTCGACCCGGTGCGCCGGCGCGTGCTGCACGCGCTGGCCCTGCGCGCGCAGGCGCAGCCTCCCGGCGCCCTGCGCGACAAGCTGATCGCAACACTGCAGCGGCGCGCATCGAGCGAGTCCCTGCCGCCTCGGAAGCAGGACCACCCGGCCCTCGACACCCGCCCGCTGGCCGAACTGCTCGCCCTGCTGCAGCTCGATGCCGGCCAGGAGCTGCGCCAGGTGCGCATCCACCACGGCACCTGGCGCCAGCTCCGCGTGGCGCGAAGCATGGCGGAGCTCAATGCGCCGATCGTGGGCCACCTGGGGCCGCTCAATGGCCAGGCGCTGGCGACGCGCGCGCTGCAGCAGATCCAGCGGCTGGCGCCGGACTACCTGCACAGGCTGCTCACGCAGATGGATGCGATCGCCGCACTGGAGCTGGTGCAGGCGCCCGGCGAGGCCGACAAGCCGGCTCGAGCAGGCAGGAAGAAGGCCGGGCCCAGGTAAAGACCTCTGCCGCGCTGGCGAGTCCTTGTCCTACGCGCATCGGCGGTAAGCAGTTGTAACGTGCCTGCAACCGATCCTCCCTACCCTTCTGACCTGGAGGCTGCCATGAACACCGTCCGTCCGCATCAGCTCGATCTCATGTACCGGGGTCGAAACATCAGCGTCATTGCAGCCCGGAAGCGCCAGGGCTGGGGCTGGGGCGCGCTGTTCGATGACCTCTGGGCGATCGAATGCAAGGAATGCTCCTTTGCGACCGCCGAGCTTGCCCTGGCGGACGCCAGGCTGTCCGTCGAAGACTTCATCGACTCGAACGCCACGCATGCAGGCTCCGAAGGGTTGGGCCTTCGCGCACGCTGACCAGGCGCAGCCCCGCGTCCTCGTTCAAGTGCCGCCCACCCACCGGCCCGGCCACGCCTTCGAACCCACCATGCCCTGGATCACCTCCGGGATCAGCGCCGCGACGGCACGGCTCGCCGGCGTGGCCGGCCGGGTCAGGTGGGTCGCGCAGACGACGCGGCGTGACATCCGGTCGCTGGCGATGCGCGCGGCCTGCAGCCTGCCTCCGGCAATTTCCTCGGCCACCGAGACACGCGACAGGATGGTGCCGCCGATGCCCGCCTCGGCGGCCTTCTTGACGCTGGGCAGCGAGTCGATCTCGGCCACGACGTCGAGCTGCAGGCCGAGCGGCTCGCAGGCCTCGTCGATGATGCGGCGCAGGCCGTGGCCGCGGCTGGGCAGCACCAGCGGCCAGCGGGCGAGGCGCGCGAGCGAGAGCCGCTTCGGGAGCGCGGGCATGCTCGAGCCGGTCACGAACACCAGTTCCTCGTCGAGCAGCGCACGCTTGTCCAGGCCGTTCTCGGCCTTGTCGCCGAACAGGATGGCCACGTCCAGCCGGCCGGACTGCAGCCACTCGGCCAGGAAGCCGCTGTAGGCCTCGACGATCTGCAGGCGCACCTGCGGCAGGCGCTCGCGGCAGGCGGCGAGGATCGGCAGGGTCGCGCCCAGCGCCACGGTGGTGGGCAGGCCGATGGTGACGCTGCCGCTCGGCAGCGCACCGGCCTCGCGCACGGCCTGCGCGGCACGTTCCACATCGGCCAGCACCAGGCGGGCGTGCTCCGCAAAGGTCCTGCCCGCCTCGGTCGGGCTCACGCCCTTGCGCGAGCGCAGCAGCAACTGCGTGCCCAGTTCGGCCTCCAGCGCGCTCATCTGCTGCCCCAGCGCCGGCTGCGCCACATGCAGCCGCGCCGACGCCTTGAGCAGGCTGCCGGCCTCGCAGACGCCGAGGAAATAGCGAAGCTGTCTGAGCTCCATCGTTAGCTCTTTCAGGTCTATCCGGTAGATGCATTCAGTATTTCACAGATAGCCCGCGGGCTCGCAGAATCGGCGCCATGAGCCTGGACATCGAACACCTGCGCCGCTGGATCGGCCGCACCGAGGCCGTGGAAGACATCGCCACGCTGGCGCCGCTGCGCGGGCTCGCGGCCACGCTGGACCGCGATGATCCGCCGCCACGCGCGGGCGACGCGATCCCGCCCGGCTGGCACTGGCTGTACTTCCTGCCGATGCAGCGGCAGGCGGCCATCGGGCCGGACGGACACCCGCAACGCGGCGGCTTTCTTCCGCCGGTGCCGCTGCCGCGCCGCATGTGGGCCGGCAGCCGGATCGAGTTCCATGCGCCGCTGCGCGCCGGCCAGGCGATCTCGCGCCTGTCGCACATCGAGGATGTCCAGTCGAAGCAGGGACGCAGCGGGCCGCTGGTGTTCGTTCGACTGCGCCACGAGATCTCGGCCGAGGGCGCATTGGCCCTCGTCGAGCAGCAGGACCTGGTCTACCGCGAGATGGCACGGCCCGGCGAGCCCGCGCCGGGCGCCGAGGCGGCAGCCGGGAAGCCGCAGTGGTCGCGCGGCATCGAGCCCGACGCGGTCCTGCTGTTCCGCTACTCGGCGCTGACCTTCAACGGCCACCGCATCCACTACGACCGGACCTACGCGACCAAGACCGAGGGCTACGCAGGCCTGGTCGTGCATGGCCCGCTGATCGCCACGCTGCTGCTCGACCTGCTGCGCCGCCACCAGCCGCAGGCGTCGCTGGCGCGATTCGACTTCCGTGCCGTCTCGCCGCTGCTCGACACCGCCGCCTTCCGGGTCTGCGCGAGGCAGACCTCCGACAAGACCATCCACCTGTGGGCCGAAGGCATCGACGGCCGCCTGGCCATGGACGCGAACGCCACGCTGGCCTGAACAAGAGGAAAAAACCATGTTCAACGAGATCGACGACCACCAGGAGATCCGCGACGCCGTGCGTGCGCTGTGCCGCCAGTTCCCGGACGAATACTTCCGCAAGGTGGACGAGCAGAAGGCCTACCCCGAGGCCTTCGTCGACGCGCTGATGGCGGCCGGCTGGCTGGCCGCGATGATCCCCGAGGACTACGGCGGCACCGGCCTGGGCCTGACCGCGGCGAGCGTCATCATGGAGGAGATCAACCGCAGCGGCGGCAACGCCGGCGCGGTGCACGGCCAGATGTACAACATGGGCACGCTGCTGCGCAGCGGCAGCGCGGCGCAGAAGCAGAAGTACCTGCCCGGCATCGCCGCCGGGAAGCTGCGCATCCAGTCGATGGCGGTGACCGAGCCGACCACCGGCACCGATACGACGAAGATCAAGACCACCGCCGTCAAACGCAAGGACGGCCGCTACGTCGTCAACGGCCAGAAGGTCTGGATCTCCCGCGTGCAGCACTCCGACCTGATGATCCTGCTGGCCCGCACCACGCCGCTGGCCGAGGTGCGCAAGAAGTCCGAGGGCATGTCCGTCTTCATCGTGGACCTGCGCGAGGCCATCGGCAACGGGCTGTCGGTGCGCCCCATTCCCAACCTGGTGAACCACGAGACGAACGAGCTGTTCTTCGAGGACCTGGAGATCCCCGAGGAGAACCTGATCGGCGAGGAAGGCCAGGGCTTCCGCTACATCCTGGACGGGCTGAACGCCGAGCGCACGCTGATCGCCGCCGAGTGCATCGGCGACGGCTACTGGTTCATCGAGCGGGCCCGCCGCTACGCCAACGAGCGCATCGTGTTCGACCGCCCGATCGGCCGCAACCAGGGCGTGCAGTTCCCGATCGCCGATGCCTTCATCGAGGTGGAGGCCGCCAACCTGATGCGCTTCGAGGCGGCGCGCCGCTTCGACGCCCGCGAGAGCTGCGGCGCGCAAGCCAATATGGCGAAGTACCTGGCCGCCAAGGCAAGCTGGGAAGCGGCCAACGTCTGCCTGCAGACGCATGGCGGCTTCGGCTTCGCCAACGAGTACGACATCGAGCGCAAGTTCCGCGAGACGCGGCTCTACCAGGTGGCGCCGATCTCGACGAACCTGATCTACGCGTACATCGCCGAGCACGTGCTCGGCCTGCCCCGTTCGTTCTGACAAGGATGCCCGCCATGCCCCGCCCCCTGGACGGCATCACCGTCGTCACGCTGGAACACGCGATCGCCGCGCCCTTCTGCACCCGCCAGCTGGCGGACCTCGGCGCGCGGGTCATCAAGGTCGAGCGCCCCGGCAGCGGAGATTTCGCGCGCGCCTACGACCAGCGGGTCAAGGGCCTGGCCTCGCACTTCGTCTGGACCAACCGCTCCAAGGAAAGCCTGAGCCTGGACCTCAAGCACCCGCAGGCTGTCGACGTGCTCTCCCGCCTGCTCGAAGGCGCCGACGTGCTGGTGCAGAACCTCGCGCCGGGCGCCGCGGCGCGGCTGGGCCTCGGCTTCGAGGCGCTGCACGCCCGGCATCCGCGCCTGATCGTCTGCGACATCTCCGGCTATGGCGACGACCCCGCCACGCCCGGCCCCTACCGCGACAAGAAGGCCTACGACCTGCTGATCCAGAGCGAGTCGGGTTTCCTGTCGGTGACCGGCTCGCCGGACGCGCCGGCCAAGGCCGGCTGCTCGATCGCCGACATCGCGGCCGGCATGCATGCCCATTCCGCCATCCTCGCCGCGCTGTTGCAGCGCAGCCGCACCGGCCGGGGCAGCCGCATCGATGTCTCGATGCTGGAGTGCATGGTCGAGTGGATGAGCTATCCGCTCTACTACGCCTACGAAGGGGCCGATCCGCCGCCGCGCGCGGGCGCGGCCCACGCGACGATCTACCCCTACGGCCCCTTCCTCGCCGGCGACGGCAAGACCGTGATGCTGGGCCTGCAGAACGAGCGTGAGTGGCGCCGCTTCTGCGTCGAGGTGCTGCGCCGGCCCGAGTGGGCCGAGGACCCGCGCTTCGCCTCGAACACGAGCCGCGTGGCCCACCGCGAGCTGCTGGCCGGGCTGATCGCCCAGTGCTTCGACGCGCTGTCGGCCGACGAAGTCGTGCGGCGGCTCGAGCAAGCGCAGATCGCCAATGCGCATGTCAACGACATGCACGACGTCTGGCGCCATCCGCAGTTGCAGGCGCGCGGGCGCTGGACCGAGGTCGACACCGAGATGGGCCCCGTTCCCGCGCTGCTGCCGCCCGGCAAGAGCGAGGCCTACGCGCCGCGCATGGATCCGGTGCCGGCGCTGGGCGCGCATTCGGAGGCGATCCTGCGCGAGCTGGGCTGGTCGGCGGACGGCATCGGGCAGCTGCGCCGCAGCGGTGCGATCTGAGCATGGACATCGATACGCCGCTGGCGCGCGCCCGCACGCTGCTGTTCGTCCCCGGCAACCGGCCGGAGCGCTTCGACAAGGCGCTGGCCAGCGGCGCCGATGCGATCGTGCTGGACCTGGAAGACAGCGTCCCGCCGGCCGCCAGGCCGGCCGCGCGCGAGGCCATCGCCGGCGCATGGCCCGGCCTGCTGGCGCGCGGCCTGCCGCTGGTCGTGCGGATCAACCCGCTCGATGGCGCGCTCGCCCGGGCCGAGCTCGAATGGCTGGCGGCGCTCGCGCCGGGCGCGGCCGTGATGGTGCCCAAGGCGAATGGCGCGGCTGACCTCGCTGCCCTCCACGCGCGGCTGCCACGGGCCCCGCTGCTGCCGCTGGTCGAAAGCGCGGCGGGCTACGCGAACCTCGCCGCGATCGCCGGCGCGCCCGGCGTGCTGCGCCTGGTCGTCGGCCATCTCGACTTCATGGCCGACACCGGCATCCAGTGCTCGGCGGACGAGCCGGAACTGGCCCCGCTGCGCTTCGCCGTCGCGATGCACACGCGGCTGCAGCGCCTGGCCGCGGCCGTCGACGGCGTCACCGCGGCGCTCGACGACGAGGCCCTGCTCCGCGCGGACACGCGGCGCGCGCTGCGCTTCGGCTTCGGCGCCAAGCTGTGCATCCATCCGAGGCAGGTCGCTGCCGTCCATGCCGCGCTGCTGCCCGAGCCGGCCCTGCTCGACTGGGCCCGCCGCGTGCTGGCCGCCGATGCCGCCGCCGCGGGTGCGGCGGTGCA